>CBDUVN010000020.1:0-29191 GCA_965370685.1 uncultured bacterium
CCGCCGCACCTCCTGTCGCTGTCCGCCGTTCCCGCCCGCGCTTAGCTTCGGCGGCGTGACTCGACACGCACGCTCCACCCTCCGGCGCTGTCTTCCGCCGATCCTCGCGTTGATCGCGGTTCCGACTGCGATCGGTGCGCAGGAGACGCTGCGCAGCGACCTGGATCTGCTGCTCAACTACGGCTATCTGGGCGGATTCTTCGATCCGGGAATCGCGGGATACGAGACCGAGGGCCGCAGCGTCCGGGTGCTCAACGTCCCCTTGACGTTCACGGTGCGCGACTGGGAGGATCGTGGGTGGGGGCTGCGGCTGCGGTTCGCCGGCGTGCTGGGGGTCGAGAACGTGGACGGGGTAGCGGACATTCCCGATGCGAGCGTCAGCGCCATGGCTCTGATTCCCGGGGTCGAGGTGCCGATTCCGCTCAGCAAACGGTCGCTGTTGCGACCATTCTTCGATATCGGGCTCGCATTCTCGCTCGAGGACCAGGACGACCTGTCTCCAGGAACGGTGGGGATTAGCGCCCTCGGCCTGCGTTCAGAGTTCGTGTTTCCATGGAAGAAATTCGAGCTTGGTGTCGAGCCGAGTGCGTTCTACAGCATCACCTGGTCGAAAGATGAACTGCGTGACGACTACGGAGTCGTCGGATTCCGGACGGATGCCCGGTACCCGTTGTTCGGAATCGGAGACAAGCTCCTCACGGGAGTCCTGTACCTGCAGCCCGGCTGGTTTGTCGATGCGCTGAATCTGTCTACGGACGAGGAGCAGGGCGGCAGCGCTATCCAGCGCCAGATCGAGTTCGGCGTGGGTTACAACTGGCGGGGCGAGGCCCCGAAGATCTGGCTTTTCAAGGTCCCTCCGGTGAGCATCGGCTGGAGTTTCGGAGACGGGCTGAACGGCGTTCGCCTGCGAGTCGGAACCAGCCGCTTGACGAACCTTCCGCCGGAAACCTGGACGGATTCTCCGCGTCCCTGACACCGCCTCCCGGGGGCGTTTGTGAACCGCCGCGGCGATGCTATCTTGCGGCGTAGAGACCGGGCTCCCTGCCCGGTCGGATCTGCGGTTTGTGCGCACCCGCCGGCCCTGCGCCCGCGCCCCGATAAGGAATGACCCATGGAATATCGTCTCGTCTTGATAGGATTCGGTACTGTCGGACAGGGTTTCGTGGAAATCCTGCGTGACCAGGCCGTCGAACTCACCGAACAATTCGGCGTCCGCTACCGGATTGTCGGAGTATGTGACGCCCGTCTGGGCAGTATCTACGATCCCGCCGGATTCGATCCGGCCGTGCTCCTCGAGGCAGTGAGCAACGGAGGTGGCCTCGAGACTCTTCCCGCCGCCACTCACGGCTGGGATGCGATCCAGATGGCGGGGGAGAGCGCGGCCGACGTGCTGGTGGAGTTGAGCTTCACGGACCTCGACACAGGGGAGCCGGCGACGACACACGTACGGAAGGCGCTGGAGAGCGGCAAGCACGTAGTGACGACGAACAAGGGGCCGGTTGCTCTGCACTGGTCCGAGCTTTCCGAGCTGGCGGCCGAGCGGGGATTGCAGATTGGCGTCGAGGGCACCGTGATGAGCGGCACACCGACCGTAAACCTCGGTCTGAACCTGCTCCGCGCGGCCAATGTCCGGGCCGTACGCGGCATCCTGAACGGGACCTGCAACTACATCCTGACCCGAATGGAAGCTGGCTCGTCGTATGTGGATGCGCTGGCCGAGGCGCAGGAGCTGGGATACGCCGAGGCCGATCCGGCGGGTGACGTCGAGGGCTTCGACGCGGCGGGAAAAGTCGTGATCCTCGGAAACCTGCTGATGGGCGTACCGCTCTCGATGTCGGACGTGGACCGGAGCGGGATCTCGGGCCTGACGCTGGAGGACATCGAGTCCGCCGCCGCGGCGGGCGAGCGGTGGAAGCTGATCGGTTCGTTGGAACGCGGCCCCGACGGCGTAAAGGCCGTCGTCGCGCCGCAGCGAGTACCGCTTACGGACCCCCTGTCGTCGGTCGGCGGGGCGATGAACGCGGTGACGTTCGACACCGAACTGCTGGGCGAGGTCACGCTGGTCGGGCCCGGCGCCGGTCGGGTGGAGACTGGATACTCGGTCCTGGTGGACTTGTTGGAGATCCACCGAACCGCCTCGGGCTGACTCCGGCTCAATCCAGCGCCTCGAACCTGGGATTGACGGCGTTGTTGTAGATAGAGCCGAACCGATAGCTGAGCCCGAAGGATAGCCAGTACCGGAATTCCGTACCCAGTTCACGCTGGCGCAGGAGAATCTCCTCGTCGGTGGCTTCACCGGCCCTGAGGGAAATCTGGTCCTTAACCCGCGCGACTCCACCGTTCACATTGAAGTCGAGACCGCGGAACAGCCGAACGTTGAGTCGCCCGAACAACTCGACCCGATGCTTGGAAAGATCGTGCAGATACTGAAATGCCTCGAGCCCGAACGTAGCGTTGCCCCACTGTTCCTTCATCGAGAAGCCGCCGAACAGGCTGTGGGCCGGCCGGGTTTCGGAAGTCTCGCCGAAGATGGTGATATCGACATAGTCTGCGTACTGGATGCCGATGGTGTACAGGAACGTCAGCTGCCGGCGCGTCGACTCGAAATATGGCCACACGCTGTATTCGATGGCCGGAGCGCCCCACAACCTGAAGTCGTAGTTGCTGTACAGAGAGTGTCCGCCGTCAATCGTGCCGCCGGCTGACCAGTGGTCTCCCAGGCTCCACACCTGGAGCAGCGAGGCGCCGTAGTCCTGCCGAATCCCCGTACTCGTCGATCCATCGCTGAGCTCGAACGAACTCTCCGAATATCGACCGAACATCCAGATCTCGGTCTTGACCTGCTCCGTCGTACGATTCGCCGAGGCCGATCCGGAGATCGAGTAATCGCTGGTGCGCTCCTCCCCGCTGAACGAACCGCTGCCGCGGAGCCGGAAGATCCACGAATTCCACGGATCGCCGGCTTCCACCTCCATGATCAGAGTCCCCGGAGGTTCGGTCCAGGTGACATCGAGTTCGGAGGCCCGTGGAGTGCGCGCCACGTACGGGACGAGTCCCAGCTCGATCATCCCGGTCAGCTTTTCCCGCTCCTCGGCGTCAGTGTCTGTCGGTCCGGATATCTGCAGCAGTGTGTCGCTGACCGAAGCCATGTCCTCGAGGCCGATGAAGGCCAGGGTGTTCTCGCGCCCCCCGGCCCCCGTTTCGCGGGATGTGATCAGCAGGTGGACCTGGGCGACCTGTCGGTCTCGGACCCACGCCACGTACGGGATTTCCCGTCGGATGTAATCGAAATCGCAGCGGACTCGACAATCGAGGAAGACACGCACGGAACTGGTGACACCCAGGGCCGCGTCGGCCGAATCGACAACCGGCTCCTGGGCGAGAGCCGATGTCGCCGAAAGAAGGATCGCCGACAGAAGCAGAACACGTATGTTCATCGAGGCAATTGACCTGCTTGTCGCAGGGGCGACAAGCACTCGACGCGGAAGCGAGGCGCCACTTCCCGGATCATAGAGGGAGAATGACCATGACAGTCATGACAGCGGACGGCGTACAGGAGTACGTCGAGAAAGCCCGACAATACATGTCTGAACGGCAGGCGCACCGCGACAGGGTGCGCAGCCTCAAGTTCGATACGATCGCCGTGCACGGGATGTACAGCGCCGAGGAGGCGTTCTCCGGTGGCCAGGGCGGCATCATCGAGCCGATCTTCCCTTCCACCTCGCAGGCGTATCGCGACAGCGACGAGATGGAAGCGGCTCTCTCGTACCAGATTCCCACCTGGTGCTACTCGCGGATCCACAATCCCACTGTTTTCTATCTGGAGGAGACGCTGGCGCTGCTGGAGTCATACGGCTGCGGATGTGACGCGACGGGGTTGTGCACGTCCTCCGGCATGGCGGCGATCAAGCAGGCGATCGAGCCGCTCCTGGCCAAGCAGAGCGCGGGCGCCGAGAACATCAACTTCGTCTCCGCCTGCCAGACGTACGGAGGGACGTTTCAGCTGCTCAACGTGCGCATGGCCGAGCGGGGCGCCCAGGTGCGCTGGGTCCGCGAGCCGTGGAAACTCGAGACTTGGGAGCCGCTGATCGACGAAGGAACGCGCTTTCTGTACGCCGAGATTCCGTCGAACCCGCAGCAGGCCTTCGCGGACATCCGGGCGGTCGCGGAGCTGGCTCACAGCCACGGCATCCCGTTCATCGTGGACGCGACCGTCGCCACTCCGTCCCTCATGCGACCGCTCGAGCACGGCGCCGATATCGTGGTCCATTCCCTGTCGAAGACCGCGGCCGCGGGCGGCTGCACGATCTCGGGGGCCATCATCGCGCGCCACGACCTGGTATCCCGACACCTCGAAGACGAAGTGAAAGCCGACTACGGCCTGTGGCTCAAACTGTGGCCGTTCCGCGATTCGGGCCCGAGCATGTCGCCGTACGTGGCGCACGCGATCCTCGGAGAGGTACGCACTCTGCGCCTCAAGATGGAGCAGATGTCACGCAACACGATGATCGTCGCCCGCTTCCTGGCGGAGCACCCCGGGGTCGAACGGGTGGACTACCTCGGCCTCGAGGATCATCCGCTGCACGGCCTGGCGAAGCAGTACATGCAGGTCGTGGATGACGGGACCCCGGCTTTCGGGCACCTGCTGTCGTTCAACGTCAGGAGCTCGGCGCAGGACACCCGGGTGTTCTTCGACGGCCTGCAGCGGACGTGGCGCGCCACGGACCTCGGGCGGATCAAGTCGGTCGCCACGATCCCGGCGATCTCGACACACCAGCAGCAGGGCGAGGAAGGACGCGAGCTCGCTGGGATTCCGTTCAACATGGTGCGGCTGTGCGTGGGAGCCGAGCACCCGGACGACACGATCGCCGACCTGGACCAGGCTCTGGCCCGGGTCTGAGCAGAGCAGATCTCAAGGACCCTGAACCCGACCACCGGAGGATTTCATGAAGATGCTCCTCGGTCACGAATGGGTCGATCGGGACGATACGATCGACGTGCGCGATCCATTCGATGACTCGCTCATAGATACCGTTCCCGCGGCCACTCACGAGGACGTCGAGACGGCCATGGCGACGGCTTCCGCGGCGCGTGCCGTGGCGCGTGACATGACGACGTACGAGCGAGCGCAGGTACTGTTCAGGACCGCCGCGATCATCTCCGACAACCTCGAGGACTTCGCCCGGACGATCGCTCGAGAGGGTTCGAAGACGATCAACGAAGCCCGGGGGGAGGCCCGGCGGTGCGTAAACACGCTGACGATCGCGGGCGAGGAGGCCAAGCGTCTGCAGGGCGAGACGATCCCGTTCGATTCGTTCCCGGGGGGAGAGGCTCGCCGCGGCTACTACGAGCGCGTGCCGATCGGCGTCGTGCTGGCGATCACGCCGTTCAACGACCCCCTGAACCTCGTGGCTCACAAGCTCGGCCCCGCGATCGCTGGAGGAAACGCGGTCATCCTGAAGCCCGCCACCGTTACGCCGCTGTCTGCCCTGAAGCTGACCGAGGCGTTCATGGAGGCCGGCCTTCCGCCCGGCGTGCTGCAGTGCATCACCGGTTACGGCGCGGTACTGGGCGACGCGCTGGTTGCGGATCCGCGGGTGCGGATGGTCTCGTTCACCGGGGGCGTGGAGGCCGGCGAGCGCATCATGTCGCGGGTCGGACTCAAAAAGATCGGCATGGAACTCGGCTCGAACTCGCCGGTGATCGTATGGAAGGACGCCGACCTGGACTGGGCGGTGGAGACCTGCGTGTCGGGAGCGTTCTGGGCCGCGGGCCAGAACTGCATCGGCGTGCAGCGCATTTACATCCATCGGGACGTATACGATCGGTTCCGGGATGACTTCGTCAGCCGGGCGAAGGCGTATCGCACGGGCGACAAGCTCGACGAAGCCACGGACATGGGACCGATGATCAACGAGGGCGAAGCGAAGCGGGTCGAGCGCTGGGTGCAGGAGGCGGTGGAGAAGGGTGCCACCCTGCTGACCGGCGGTACACGCGATGGCGCGCTAATTCCGCCCACCGTGCTCGAGAACGTGCCGTCGGACGCCACGATCCACTACGAGGAGGTGTTCGGACCGGTCGTGAACCTGTATCCCGTGGACGATCTCGACGAGGCGATCGCGGCCGCGAACAGCGTCAACTACGGACTGCATGCGGCGGGTTTCTCGAACGATGTCACTACCTGCCATAAGCTGGCCGCGGGGCTCGACTGCGGCAGTGTCATCCTCAACGACTCGACGGACTATCGGCTGGATTCGATGCCGTTCGGTGGGGTCAAGAACTCCGGACTCGGTCGGGAAGGCGTGAAGTTCTCGCTGCAGGAGATGACCGAGCCCAAGGTCGTGTGCTGGTACCTGCCGGGAGTGTGAGGCGAGAGTCGGTCTCCCCGGGCCGGCGAGTCTGCCGGCCCGGGGGGCGGGTCGCGGGCCGGGCGCCGTCCAGTGCCGCCCGGCCCAACCCGGTCAGATGAGCGATCCGGTCAGACCTGGACGCTGACTGCCGCCGTCGCCGCTTCCAGCGCCTGCTCCAGGTCTGCCAGCAGGTCCTCCACGTCCTCGCAGCCCACGGCGATCCGGACCAGGTCGTCGGTGATTCCCGCTTCCAGCCGCTCCTCCATCGGGATGCCCTTGTGCGTCATCGAGGCCGGGTGCTCGATCAGCGTTTCGATCCCGCCCAGGCTGACCGCCCGCACCATCATCTCGGCCGCGTCGATCAGTCGCCGTCCGCCCTCCACGCCGCCTGTCACACCGAACGAGATGATTCCCCCCGCACCCCTCATCTGGCGCAGCACGAGCTCGTGCTGCGGGTGGCTGTCGAGCCCCGGATAACGGACCCAGTCGACGGCCGGGTGAGCCTCGAGGTAGAGGGCCAGCTGCATGGCGTTCGCCTGCGCCTTCTCGACTCTCAGACCGAGGGTCTTGATCCCGCGCAGCACCAGCCACGCCTGGTGCGGGTCCATCGTCCCGCCGAGGTTCACGTGCACTTTTCGCAGGCGCTCGAGCATTTCCTCATCAGCGGCCACGATCATCCCCGCCACGACGTCCGAGTGCCCGTTGATGAACTTCGTCATGCTGTGCACGACGATGTCCGCCCCGTGCGCGATCGGATTCTGCAGGTAGGGTGAAGCGAAAGTGTTGTCGACAGCCAGCACTGCCCCGTGTGCGTGCGCGATCTCGGCACAGGCGGCTATGTCTGTGACCTTGAGCGTCGGGTTTGCCGGCGTCTCGATGTACACGAGCGCGGTTTCCGGCCGCATCGCGCGGGCGACGTTGTCCGCATCCGACGAGTCGACGAAATCCGCCTCGACGGCGAAGCGCGAGAACTCGGTCTCGAGAATCGTGCGCGACGGGCCGTACACCGCGTCGGTGGCCACGACATGTTTGCCTGCCCCGAGAACCGTCATGTACACGCTGTTGATCGCGGCCATGCCGGTCGCCGCTCCGAGTCCTCCCGCGCCGCCCTCGAGGAATGCGACGTTGCGCTCCAGCGCCTCGGTCGTGGGATTGGCGAGCCGCGTGTATTTATAGCCCGGCTCTCCCCGGAAGCAGGCGGCTCCGTGCTCCGCGCTCTCGAACGCGAAGGTGGAGCTCTGGTAGATCGGAACGCTCACGGCCCCCGTCTCCGAGTCCGGGTGCTGACCACCGTGGATAATCTTCGTATTCGGGCCCTTCAATCGCTTGTCGTCCATCGTTCCCTCAGAACCAGGTGAGTCCCAGCGTGAGCAGTGCCAGCTGGTTGGTGGTGTCGAGTGACGGTACGTCCTGAAAATACCAGTCCGCCGTCACGGTGAGAAAGATCGTGCGGCCGATACGGAAGTCGTAGCCGAGACCGAGGTCCCACCCGAGGCCCGAATCGCTTTCGGTACCGCCACCAACCGGCCTGTACGTCACGCTGGCCAGGCCGACTCCGCCCTTGAAGAAGAAGCCGGAAGTCTGGCCCGGGTAGACCAGCAGGGTGCCGCTGAAATTCCAGCGGTTGAGTGTCTCGCTGAGGTAGTTGCGGTACCAACCCATCACCTCCCCACCCACCAGCCAGTTCGGCGACAGGGCGTAGCCTCCTCTAAGTGCTGCGGCTCCGCCCGTCAGTCGCTCGCCTTCGAGGTTGTCGGAGCTGTTCCATCCCGGTCCGACGTTGAGGCTGCCCCACCAGCCGTCGCGGTATGGACTGCGTTGTGCTTGAGCCGGGCTCGACCAGGCGAACAGCGAGGCAACGGCGACCAGGGCGACGAGCTTCCGCATCAACTCCTCCAGGCGTGGTGGTTCGGGGCGCACGCAACCGGGCGAGCTCCCCTCAGTACCCGAAAGCTGATGCTTCGTCGCTTCCGGCGACAGTCCGGGAGCGAGCCTTCGCGCCGGCCCGGAGGAGCCGGTAACCCGGGTGCTTCCTGCGACGTGTCGCGCGGACCCAGCCAGCCGCCTAGAATGATCGGGTCCGGCCCGCGGGGACCGGACGATCTCGAACGGGCGAGCGCCCGGACCCGGGCGCCGTCGGCTTTGCATTTCGGAGACGAAATCGGAGGCGCTCTTGGAAAGCTCCACCGCCGGATCGTCCCGCGCCCCCCGGATGGGGCCGTATCCCGAGTTCACCTGGGCGGCCGTACTGGTCGGCTACGCGCTCGGGATCCTCATCGCGGTGAGCATCGGGTACCTGAGCCTCAAGCTCGGGTTCTCGATCGAGGGCTCGGAACTCGCCGCGATCCTCGGGTTCGGGATCCTGCGCGGCGTGATGCGTCGGAACAGCATCATCGAGAACAACATCAACCAGACGATCGCCTCGGCCGTGAACGGCGCGAGCGCGGGAATGATGTTCTCGGTGCCGGCTCTGTTCATTCTCGGATTCGAGGACTTCAATCATCCGCTGCTGGTGCTCGGCTGCATCGCCGGCGGGATCCTCGGGATCGCATTCATCATCCCGCTGCGCAAGCAGATGATCGACTTCAACCGCCTCGCGTTCCCCGGCGGGATCGCGACGGCGGCGGTGCTGAAGGCGCCGGGCGCGGGGATCCGGAAGGCGTGGATGCTGCTCGGCGGGGCACTGGTCGCCGGGATCGTCCACTTCCTCAGCCTCTCCACAGGGTTCGAGCAGTGGAATATCGGGGCCCAGATCGGAATGCCCGAGTACATGAACGGGATCTGGTACGTGTCGCTGCTCACCGTCGGCGTGGCATTTCTCGCCGGGAAGGGCGGTTTCTTCTTCATCGTCGGCGGATACGTGTGCTGGTGGCTGCTCGCACCGGTGCTCAACGCGGCAGGCCTGTTCCCGGACCCGGCGACGCTCGCAGCTGAGGGCACGACGATCACCGGCTATCTGCGGCTCACGCTGTTCCGTCCGGTCGGGATCGGGATGCTGGTTGGTGGCGCCGTGATGGGAATCGTGCTCGCCTTCCCGCTCGTGGTGAGCGCGATCCGGAGCATGCGGGACGCGGCGAAGTCGCGCACCGAGATGGCCGGCGAAGAGCTCCCGATCCAGATGCTGTATGTCGGGGTCGCTGGCGCGTTCATCGTGCTCACCGTGATCGCCGTCTACTCCGTCCAGGAGATCGGCTGGGCCCGTGGCGCCCTGATGGCGATCATCGGCACCCTGTGGATCTGGGTGGCGGGCGTGGTCCTGTCGGAGTGCATCGGACGGACGAACTGGTCGCCACTGTCGGGGATGACGCTGATCGGGATCACGCTCCTGATCTTCGTCACCAGCGGGCTGGGTGACCGGACGGCGATCGTCTCATCCGTGATCGTCGGCGCCGCGATGTGCGTGGCGATGGCGCAGGCCACCGACCTGATGCTCGACCTCAAGTGCGGCTACATCGTCGGTGCGACTCCGCGGAAACAGCAGATCGCGCAGTTCCTCGGGAGCTGGATCGGGCCGATCGTGATCATCTTCCTGATCGTGATTCTGCATAAGGCGTACGGGCTGGGCAGCGACGCGTTGCCGGCGCCGCAGGGACAGGCGCTGGCGAGCGTGATCCAGGGAATCCTCGGCGGGGATGTCCCGGCCGACAAGTACCTCACCGGGGCCGGGCTCGGCGCGCTGCTCAGCGCCAGCGGGATTGGCGGCCTGGGAGTGCTCGTGGGGCTGGGGTTCTACCTGCCGTTCAACATCGTGCTGACCTACACGGTCGGGACGCTACTCCGCGTGTTCGCCGACTGGACGGCGGGGGTCCAGTGGAGCGAGGACGTGGGGATCCCGATCGCGGCGGGTCTGATCGTGGGTGAAGCCCTGGTCGGAGTCGCCTACTCGATGATCATCGTCTTCGGCGCGTCGTGAGGGAGGTGAAACGATGAAGAACTTCGGATATCTCCTGATCGCAGTCGGCTTCCTGACAGGCTCCTACCTCACGGTGGAGCAGCCGGAGGGGGTGAACACGGCGCTGTACCTGGTCGCACTCGGGATCGGCATCGCCGGTGTAGTGATGGCTCGCAGCGCCGTGCGCGCGGAGGCCAGGGACGAGACACGGCTGCAGACCAACATTGCCACGATCGAGACTTCGCTGGCTGCGATCGTTGCGGACGCGGACCGGCTCGATGACGAGAAGGAGTCGATCAACGTCTATGACCTGCGCCACGTGATCGACGAGCATTTTCCAGAACACCTGGCGGCATTCGTGGAAGCGCGCGAGAGCATCGCCCACAGCTATGGTCTCAAGGCCTACGCCGAGGTGATGAACCGGTTCGCGACGGGCGAGCGGTACCTGAACCGTGTGTGGTCGGCCTCGACCGACGGATATCAACCCGAGGCGTACGACTACATCACGCGAGCCCGCATCCAGTTCGACGATGCGCTGGTGACGTTCCGCGCGATCAAGGAGCAGGCGGGACGGTCGCCGATGGGAGCGACAGGGAAGGGATAGCGTGGGTCGCTTCAGCGGTCCGGGAGTCGCGAGGTGGAATTGCCGGGTCCTGTCACGCACCGTACGCGAAAGTGGGCATGTGGGCATGTGGGCATGTGGGCATGTGGGAATTCTGCGGAGGGTCTCGAAAGGATCCGAGCGTTCTCAGCCCTTCAGCTCACACCGGCGACTCCCGAGAGCAACTCGATATCTGCTTTGACCACCGTGGAATCGGACCCCGTGGGCACCGGTCAGAAGGGGTCTTGCCCCGGGTACCGCGGGCGGGCAGGTTGATCGACTGAAGCGAAACTCGAACCTTTACGAGCGGTCCCTCCGCGGGGCCCTCTTACGATGGACGAACCACGAGCCTTCGACTTCCCGAGCGGGAATCGAGACGTCACCGAGGGGGTATTCCGGGCCGGCACGAGTCGAGCCGGCACAACCCTCCTCCCTCCTCCGACCTTTCCAGGACCGGCCCCGGCCGGGTCCAGGGGGGATCGCCGCCGGTTTTCCCACCTCCCGTGGGAGACCGGCCTGTTGATTCCAGGCGAACCCGACTCCAGCGCCACGGATCCTCCATGGCGTGAGCAACCCACCAGGAGACGACAATGAGCGGTTACGTTGATAATCTGATGGAGACCGTCCGGGCGAAGGACCCGGCCCAGCCCGAATTCCACCAGGCCGTAGAAGAGGTGGCGGACTCCATTCAGATCGTGTACGACAAGCACCCGATCTATAAGAAGACTGGAGTTCTCGAGCGGATCATCGAGCCCGAACGGGTGATCCTGTTCCGCGTTCCCTGGGTCGACGACCAGGGCGACGTCCAGGTGAACCGGGGATTCCGGATCGAGATGAACAGCGCCATCGGCCCGTACAAGGGAGGCCTACGGTTCCACCCGTCCGTCAACCTCGGGATCCTCAAGTTCCTGGCGTTCGAGCAGGTATTCAAGAACGCCCTGACGACCCTCCCGATGGGCGGGGGCAAGGGCGGTTCGGACTTCGATCCGAAGGGCAAGAGCGACGGCGAGGTGATGCGGTTCTGCCAGGCGTTCATGGCCGAGTTGTTCCGGCACATCGGCCAGTTCCGTGACGTTCCCGCCGGGGACATCGGCGTGGGCGGCCGCGAGATCGGCTTCCTGTTCGGAATGTACAAGAAGCTGCGGAACGAGTTTACCGGCGTGCTCACCGGGAAGGGTCTGAACTGGGGCGGGTCTCTCATTCGTCCGGAGGCCACCGGGTACGGCACCGTGTACTTCGCAGCGGATATGCTCGGGACTCGGGGCGAGACGCTGGAGGGGAAGACGTGCATCGTGTCGGGGTCGGGCAACGTGGCCCAGTACGCGGCCGAGAAGATCCTGGACATGGGCGGGAAGGTTATCACGTTCTCAGATTCGAGCGGGTACATCTTCGACGAGGAAGGGATCGACCGCGAGAAGCTCGCCTGGCTGATGGATCTCAAGAACAACCGCCGGGGTCGGGTCAGCGAGTACGTGGAGAAGTACCCCGAAGCGGTGTATACCCCGGTGGACGCGAGCCTCGATCACAACCCGCTGTGGGATCACGATGCAGACTGCGCGTTTCCGAGCGCCACGCAGAACGAGGTGAACGCGGTCGACGCCCAGAACCTGGTGAACCGGGGTGTCTACCTGATCTCCGAAGGCGCCAACATGCCCACGGTGCCGGAGGGCGTGGAAATCTTCCTCGCCAACGATGTCCTGTACGGCCTGGGCAAAGCCGCCAACGCTGGGGGCGTGGCGGTGTCCGGCCTCGAGATGTCCCAGAACTCTCTTCGGCTCTCCTGGCCCCGGGAGGAAGTGGACCTCCGCCTGCAGGGCATCATGAAGAGCATCCACAAGCAGTGTCTCGACGCCGCCGAGGCGTATGGGAAGCCGGGGAACTACGTTCACGGCGCCAACATCGCAGGCTTCCTGAAGGTAGCCGATGCGATGCTGGACCAGGGCGTGGTCTGATCGGCCGCCTGACGGGGACGGTAGCATCATGACCGTCCCCGAATTTCCCGAGTTCGGCGGGGCCAGGAACGGTCGAGCCAGTAGCCTGCAGGACCTGATGCGCTTCCGGGTGCAGAACATCCTGTTCGTCTCGAGTCTGTACGAGTCGTTCATCATGTCGGAGGATGGACAGCTCAACGAACTGATCCTCACGAAGTTCCTCGACTTGAACCTGAACCAGGCACCGAACATCACCCGGGTCCCGAGCGGCGCCCAGGCCCTCACGCTCGCCCGGGACAAACGCTTCGACGTCATCATCACGAGCCTGCAGCTTGGCGACATGAACGCGGCGGAGCTGGGCCGGTCGGTACGCGCCGCGGAGCTGGACCTCCCGGTCCTTGTGCTCGCCTACGATCACCAGGAGGTGAAGGACTTCGAACGCCGGTACGGGTTCGGGGACCTGGAGCGCGTGTTCATCTGGCAGGGGGACGCCCGGATTCTCCTCGCCATGGTGAAGCTGGAGGAGGACCGGCGCAATGTGGAGTTCGACGCGAGCCTCGGCGTTCCGGTGCTCCTGGTCGTCGAGGACAGCGTCCGGTATTACTCCTCCTTCCTCCCCGTGATCTACTCGGCGGTGATGAAGCTCACGCAGAGCATCGTCTCCGAGGGAGTCAATCTGTACCAGCGGCTGCTCCGGATGCGGGCCCGTCCGAAGATCCTCCTCGCCACGACGTTCGAGGAGGCCTGGTCTTATTTCACGGCATATCAGGACAACATCATCGGGGTGATCTCGGACGTCGAGTTCCCCCGCGGGGTGGATGGCGAGCCGTCCTCATCGGCCGGGCTGGACCTGGCCGAGCGGATCCGGGAGGCGCGCCCGGACGTCCCCATCCTCCTTCAGTCCAGCAATCCGGAGTTCGAAGCGACAGCGGCGAATGTGGCCTCCGGATTTCTCCTCAAGCGCTCGCCGACGATGCTGGACCAGATCCGTCGGTACCTCACGGAACAATCCTACTTTGGCGACTTCGTGTTCCGCCTGCCGTCCGGGGACGAGGTGGCCCGTGCCGGCGACCTCCGTTCGCTCCTCGAAGGGCTGGAGACGGTCCCGGCCGAGACCATCGGCTACCATGCGGAGAAGAACGACTTCTCCAGCTGGCTGCGGGCCCGGGGCGAGTTCGCGCTGGCTTATCGGCTCCGGCCGAGGCGCGTAACCGACTACGCGACCCTCGAGGATCTCCGGGACGACCTGATCGAATCCATCGCCGCCCACCGGAGGCAGCAGAGCCGGAGCACGGTGGCCGACTACGATCCGGAAGCACTCGCGCACGTTGGCGGGATCATGCGGGTCGGGGAGGGCTCCATCGGAGGGAAGGGGAGGGGGCTGGCCTTCGCGACGCGGCTCATCGACCGGTTCGGGCTCGAAGACAGATATCCCGGCGTGCGGATTTTTGTGCCTCCTGCGGTAATTCTCGGAACCGAGGTGTTCGAGGAGTTCCTGGACGAGAACGATCTCCGGTCTCTGGCACTGAACTCGGAGGACGAGGACGAGGTAGCGCACCGCTTCGCGGAGGCCCGCTTCCCGCGAGATGCCCGGCACCAGCTGAGCGCCTTCACGGTAGCCTGCGACCGGCCCCTCGCCGTCCGCTCCTCGAGCCTGCTGGAGGACTCGCCCTACCAGCCGTTCGCCGGGATCTTCGAGACGGTCATGATCCCTAATGACAACCCGGACCCCGCGGTCCGGCTCGAAGAGCTCATCCGGGCCATCAAGTCGGTGTACGCGTCGACCTACTCGGCGGAGAGCAAGGCCTTCCTCGAAGCGACCCCGTATCGCCTCGAGGAGGAAGCCATGGCCGTGATCGTCCAGGAGCTCATCGGGCAGAACCGTGGCGGCCTGTTCTTCCCGGATGTTTCAGGCGTGGCACGTTCGTACAACTACTATCCAACTCCTCCGATGACGTCGACGGATGGGATAGCCGCAGTGGCGCTGGGCCTCGGAAAGACCGTCGTGGAAGGGTCGCCCTGTTTCCGTTTCTGCCCCTCGTACCCGCTCCACAACGTCGAATTCTCGACTGTCGACGACATGGTGAACAACTCTCAACGCGCCTTCTGGGCCCTTCGACTGGCCGACGACGGAGAGACGCCGGACGGTTCCGGGAGCGGGCGACTCGAGCTGGCCCCGCTCCAGGCGGCGAAAGAGCACGGGATACTGAACTGGGTGGGCTCCACCTACTCGGCCGAGAACAGGGCGGTGTACGACGGCCTCTCCCGGGCCGGTGTCCCGATCGTGAGCATGGCTCCGATCCTGAAGCACGACCTGTTCCCGCTGGCCGAGATCCTGCGAGAGTTGCTGAGAGTCGGAACTCTCGGGACGAGCTCGCCGGTGGAGATCGAGTTTGCGATCAACCTCGACACCTCGCCGGGCGAACCCGCGGAGTTCGCCTTTCTCCAGCTGCGCCCCTTCACGTCGAGCCGGGAGATGGAGACCGTCGAGCTGGGAGAGCTGGCACCGGGGGAGATGATCTGTGAGAGCACGTCAGCGCTCGGTCACGGGCATCTGGATGACATCTACGACGTCGTGGTAGTGGACAAAGCCCGGTTCGATCGTTCACGGAGCCGGGAGTGTGCCCTCGCCGTGTCACAGTTCAACCGCCGGTTGACCCACGAGAGTCGCCCCTACGTGCTGGTCGGGGTCGGGCGCTGGGGCTCGACCGAGTCCTGGCTCGGGATTCCCGTCCGTTGGGCCGACATCTCCGGGGCCAGGGTAATCGTAGAGGCGGGATTCAAGGACTTCCGGGTCACCCCTTCCCAGGGGACCCATTTCTTCCAGAACCTGACCTCCCTCAACATCGGCTACTTCACGGTGAACCAGGAGAGCGGCGAGGGGTTCGTCGACTGGGAGTATCTCGCAGACCAGCCCGCGGTCAGTGAGATCGGGCTGGTCCGCCACTTGCGCTTCGACGCCCCCGTCGTGGTGACCATGAACGGGAGCACGCAGCACGGGATCATCCGCAAGCCCGTGGGCGGCTGACTCAGCCCTTCAGGTTCTCGGGATTCAGCCCTTCGAGTTCCGGCAGCACGAACATCCCGTCCTTCCGGATCAGCACGTCGTCGAACCAGATCTCCCCTCCGCCGTATTCGGGCCGCTGGATGAGCACGAGGTCCCAGTGAATCTGGCTGCGGTTTCCGTTGAACGCGACGTCGTAGGCGTTGCCCGGCGTGAGGTGCAGAGAGCCGGCGATCTTCTCGTCGAACAGGATGTCCTTCATCGGCTTCAGGATGTACGGATTGAAGCCGATGGCGAATTCCCCGATATGACGGGCGCCCTCGTCCGAGTCGAGTACCTTGTTCAGGTGCGCGGTGTTCGTACTCGTCGCCTCGACGATCTTCCCGTTCTCGAACCGGAAGAACACGTCCTCGTGGCTCACGCCCTGGTAAACGGTGGGGGTGTTGTAGCGAATCGTCCCGTTCAGGCTGTCGCGCACCGGCGCCGTGTAGACTTCACCGTCGGGGATGTTGCGCTTCCCGTCGCAGGGCATCGCCGGAATCCCGTCGATGCTGAAGCTCAAGTCGGTGCCGGGTGACACGAGGCGGACCCGGTCGGCGGTCTCCATCAGCGCCTGCAGCGGCCGCAGTGCCTCGGCCATCCGCTCGTAGTCCATCGTGCAGACAGCGAAGTAGAAATCGGTGAATGCCTCCGTGCTTGTCTCGGCGAGCTGTGCCATCGATGGGCTGGGCCAGCGCAGCACCACCCACCGGGTCCGGGCGACGCGGATATCGGTGTGCACACGCTTCCAGATCATCTGCTCGTACAGGTTCATCCGATCAGCGGGCACATCGGAAAGCTCGGAGATGTTGCCCGCGCCGCGGACGCCGATGTAGGCGTCCATCAGGTCCATCACGGTCTCCTCGCCGCGCGCCATCACTTCGAGCTGTTCCTCGGAGGCTCCCACGAGGAGGCTCCGCAGCACCTCGTTGCTCTTGAGCAGCACGTTGGGAATCACGTCCGCCTCGTGTGCCACCCGGACGAGCTCGTTGGTGAATTCGTGCGGGATGTCGATCGCCTCGATCAGGACCTTTTCGCCCGGCTTCAGCTCGCAGGAATAATGGATGAGCGTCTCGGCGAGTTTCGTGTAGCGTGGATCGGTCATGGTCTCACGGGTTGTTGATGCAATAACTCAACTGACGCCGGGTGGGGGCGGCGACGTGAACGACAACTCACACTCTGCAACCTCGGCGTCCGCGGGGCAACGGTCGACGTCAGTTCGCGGGCGGCGGGAGAATCGCGCCGCCCTTCCGTTCCGAGCGAGGTCGACATATACAGTGGGGTTGGACGGCAACGCGCAAGAGAACGAGCGGAAAAACAGGGGGAGTATTGGCAAGATCCACACGGGTGACCTGGAGCACACTGATCCTGCTGGTATCCCTGCTTTCCAGCTGCGAGCCGGCTCCCGAGCCAATTGCGAAACCGTCGGCACCCCTGCCCCGGATTGGATCAGCAGGGGCGATCGAGTCTCCCGCAGGTCCCGGCGCGGGAGAGCCGTGGCTGTCCGTTGAGCCGGACGGAAGAGTGCTGATGAGCTGGCTCGAGCCGTCGGCAGACGGTCAGGCGCTCCGCTTCTCTCTGCTTGACGGTGATGCATGGAGCCCGCCGCGAACCGTGACCTCCGGGGCAGAGCTGTTCGTGAACTGGGCCGACTTTCCGTCGGTGAGTCGGCTCCCCGACGGGTCGCTCGTCGCACACTGGCTCCAGCGATCGGGGCCCGGGACGTACGCGTACGGGGTCCGGCTGGCGCGTTCCACTGACGGCGGTGCGACGTGGTCGACCCCGGTCACTCCGCACACGGACGGAACGCCGACGGAGCACGGGTTCGTGAGCCTGCTCCCCGGACTTTCGGACGGATCCGTGCGCGCCGTGTGGCTGGATGGTCGGAACTACGCGGATCCCGATGCGGACCCGCCGTTCATGACGTTGCGGTACGCGGAAATCGCTGCCGATGGGTCGCTGTCGGAGGAACGGGAACTGGACCCACGCACCTGCGACTGCTGCCAGACTTCGGTCGCCGCAACTGACGGTGGCATCGTCGTCGCATACCGGGGCCGGACGGGAGACGAAATCCGCGACATCCGGGTCGTGCGATCTACGACTGAGGGGTGGACGGCTCCGGCCGTCGTGCACGATGACGGATGGGTGATCTCGGCCTGCCCCGTGAACGGGCCGGCGATCGGTGCGAACGGCAGCCTGGTTGCCGTGGCCTGGTTCACGGCCGCGAACGACAGCCCGCGGGTGATGCTCGCGTTCTCTGAAAATGGCGGGGAGAGCTTCGGGAATCCGATCCAGGTGGCGGGCTCGGGCGAGATCGGTCGGTCACTGGGGCGCGTGGACCTCGCGCTCACACCAGGCGGGATCGCGCTCGTTTCGTGGTTGCACGAGCGGGAGGGAACTGCCGCGTTGATGCTCGCCGCACTCGACCCGGCTGGATCTCGCTCGGGAACTACCGTCGTTCCACAGCTGGACGGGGGAAGGACGACGGGATTCCCACGATTGGCACTGCGCGGAGACCAGGTCTTGCTGGCCTGGACCGAGCCCGGAGAACCGGCGCGGATTCGACTGGTCGGCGTACCGTTGGTGATGGAATGAAGATTTGAGGCGCCCCGGCAGGTGATCGCGGCGCCGAATCTCGCGCGCCGCGCCTCGTGGTGCGATGTTCCGTCGACCCCGTGAGACCACCGTCGTCCGGAGGAACCGAATGCTTCGCTCCCCGAGTGCTCGCACCCTGAAGCTGTCCGCCGCACTGCTGCCCGTTTTTCTGCTGGCCGTCCTCCCGGCCAGTGCCACCGCGCAGACAGGACATGATCCGCGTGTGCTGGTTATCGGGATCGACGGCGTGCGCGTAGACATACTGGCCAGGGCCGAGACTCCGACCCTCGATTCCCTCGCCGAGGCCGGGTTCTTCTCCGACGAGGCGAAGACCAGGGTGCGAACCGTGAGCGGACCCGGCTGGTCCAGCATGCTGACGGGCGTCCGGACCGACAAACACGGCGTGGACTCGAACAACTTCAGCGGCAACCGCTATTCGGAGTGGCCGGATTTCCTCACGCGCCTGGAATCGGAGCGACCCGAGCTGGGCACGTTCGCGGTCGTGGACTGGCCGCCGCTCGGCACTTCCGACTCCGGGGGACCGCTGCTCTCCGACGCGATCGATGTGAAGCTGAATTTCGACGGGGAAGCGGACGGCTACGGGCCGGCCGATGCGGAGAGCGTTGAAGCGGCCGTGGAGCACCTGCGGACGGCGGACGTGCACGCGGGGTTCGTGTACCTCGGCGACCCCGACGTCGTGTCGCACGACACGGACTCGTTCTCGGACGAATACCGCGCCTCGATCGAACGGGCCGATGCGCAGGTGGCGCTGCTGCTGGAAGCCCTGCTCGCCCGACCGGGCTATGCGACCGAGGACTGGCTGATTCTCGTCAGCACGGACCACGGTCGAAACGACGCCGGGGGGCACGGGGGCGAGTCGCCCTCCGAGACCACGATCTTTTTCCTGGCGTCGGGACCCTCCGTCAGCCCCGGCCGGACCGACTGCCCGCCGGAGATCGTTGATGTCGCGGCGACGGCGCTCGCCCACCTCGGGATCGTGGCGCAGGGACTCGACGGAAAACCGCGAGGGCTCGAGCCGGAGGCGTGCGTGAGCGAATAACGGGCCCGGGGGCGCCGCAATCGGCCTCCCCGCTAGAAGAACACGATGTACAGCGCCACCACAGCCATCACCACGCCGGCGCACAGCACATCGAACAGCAGGTCGCGCTCGGGTTCGGCGGCCAGAGACTCTCCCGTCACCGTTTCCCCGACCGCGCCTCCCGCCACCGCCACCGGAACCGGCGCTGACTCCCGCAGCGACAGGAACGCCACGAGCCCGAACAGGATGATCGCGGCGATCCACATCTGATTCAGGAAGGCCATGGTCGGCATGGCCCGCTTCAGGCCGATCGTCACGAACGGCGTCGCCGCCAGCGCCCACGCCGCGGCGCTCGCCGTGGCCCGCTTCCAGAACAGACCGACGAGGAACACGACCGTGACGCCGGGCGTGATCAGGCCCCAGAACTCCTGGATGTAACTGAACACCCGTTCGAAGTTGAGCAGCACGGGCGCCCACAGCGCCGCGATCACGAGGAATCCACCGGTACTGATCCGACCCACGGCGATCAGGTGCCGCTGCGAGGCCTCGGGCTTCAGATGACGCTGGTACAGGTCGATGGTGAAGATCGTCGCCGCCGAGTTCAGCATCGAGTCGAGACTCGACATGATCGCCGCCAGCAGCGCCGCGAACATCAGCCCGGTGAGACCGCTCGGGAGCAGTCGCTCGATCAGCAGCGGGTACGCCATGTCCGATCGCTCCAGCTCCGGCGCGTACAGGAGCCACGCGATGATCCCGGGGACCACTACGATCAGCGGGATGAGCAGCTTGATATAGGCGGCGAAGATGATCCCGTACTGGCCCTGTCTCAAGTCCCGCGCGGCGAGCGTGCGCTGGGTGATGAATTGGTTGCAGCCCCAGTAGAAGATGTTGGCGATCCATAGCCCCCCGAAGAAGATCGCGAACCATGGAAGCTCGGGATGATCCAGCGGCAGGACGGTGTGGAATTTGTCGCCGGCCTGCTCCATCAGGGAGTCCCAACCGCCGATCGCCCTCAACCCGTAGAACGTCGTCAGCGCTCCGCCGATCACGAGGATCGTTCCCTGCAGCAGGTCTGACCACACGACGGCCTTGAGACCGCCGTACGCGGTGTAGGCGCCGGCGAACACCGCGAGGATCACGATTCCCCAGCCGAGCGGAAGGTCGAAGATCGTCTGCAGGGCGAGGCCGCCCGCGTACAGCACGGTCGCCATCGCGACGAACACGTAGGCGAGCAGCATGTACGCCGCGAGGAATCCGCGTGCCCGCCAGTCGAATCGCTGCTCGAGGTATTCCGGCATCGTGGTGATCCGACCCTCGAGGTACTTCGGCAGGAACCAGCGCGCGACGATGACCAGCGTGATCGCGGCCATCCACTCGTACGAGGCGATGGCGAGCCCGAAGTCCACACCCGCGCCTGCCATCCCCACGAAGTGCTCTGTAGAGATGTTGCTGGCGATCAGGCTGATCCCGATCAGCCACCAGGGGAGATTCCTGCCCGCGAGGAAGTAGTCCGCCGCATCCGTTTCCCGGCGTGAAGCGACAACCGCGATGACAGCGACCGCCACGAAGTACGCGAGAAATATTCCGACGTCGAGCGTCGTGAATTGCATCGGTCCTCCGGGCGGCCCTCTACGGGCGACGGAATCAGTTCATCGGTTTGCGCGCCCGGACGAAGGCGGACATCAGGCGGCCGTCCAGGGCTTCGCTTTCCGCCTCGGCCTCCATGCCGTAGTCGGACAGGACCGCCCTGACGTCGTCCGCCGCGTAGATCCGGGTCGGCTCGATCTCGATCGCCTCGAACCCGGCATCGCTGAGCAGGCGCCTGTACTCCTCCTCCTCCAGCGCGCCCGCTACGCAGCCGGCCCACATTTCAAGACTCCGCCGAATCTCGCCCGGAATCTCCCCGCGCACCACTACGTCGGACACGGCAAAGCGGCCGCCGGGCTTGAGGACCCGGAATGCCTCCGCCAGGACCTTCGGCTTGTCCACCGACAGGTTGATCACGCAGTTCGAGATCACGACGTCCACCTCCGCCTCGTCCAGCGGAAGTTCTTCGATGTCGCCTTTGCGGAACTCGACGTTGGGCATCTGCGCTTCGGCGGCGTTCTTCCGGGCCAGGGCGAGCATTTCGTCCGTCATGTCCACACCGATTGCCCGGCCCGTGGGACCGACCCGGCGCGCGGAGAGGATCACGTCGATCCCGCCGCCCGAGCCGAGGTCCAGCACCGCCTCGCCTTCTGCGAGCTCGGCCAGCGCCGTGGGATTGCCGCAGCCGAGTGACGCCTCGAGCGCCGCCGCCGGAACGTCCTGACGCTGCACGGCGTCGTACAGGTCCCGGGTGATCGGGTCCGAGTCACCGCAGTCCGATCCCCCGCAACAGCAGCCCTTCGACTTCGCCGCCTCCGCGTATCGTTCCCGTACTGCTTCCTTGATGTCTGTGCTCATCTGTCCTCTCCGTTGATCAAGAATAGTTTATGTGTACAGCGAAAAAAAACACTGATGTCTCGGCTACGCGCTGCGGAACGGTCGGCAGCACCGCTTCCCCTGCGTGGAGTCCGACTGCTGAGTTCCGTTGAACGCTCCCGCGGCCAGCGCTCCCGCGGCCCGTTCCAGCTCCTCCAGTGCATCCCGGTTCAGTGAGTAGTAGACCCAGCGTCCCTTCCTCCGGTCCGACACCAGGCCCGCCTCGCGCAGCGTGCGGAGATGGAACGAGAGCAGGGGCTGGGTGATGTCGATCGCCTCGGCCAGTTCGCACACGCAGCGCTCCCCCTCTCCCAGCAGCTCCAGGACCCGGACGCGCTTGTCGTCCGCCAGGGCATGGAAAGACCTGGCGAGCCGGGCCCGATCGCCCGTAACTGTGCTCGTGTGCGTGTTCATAGATAAAGAATATTTGATATGACGCGCTGCCGCAACCCGGCGCCGCTCTCAATGCAGTCCGAAGTGACAGTCTATTCTTCCGGCTCCGCCACCCTGCGCAGTGTGCGTCCCCACATGCGGAGCTCGATCGCCGTCCCGTTGGTGCCGATCAGGAAGATCACACGATCCGGCCCCAGCCACTTCTTCCGCCACGTTGCCTCGAACACGTCGAAGTGCCAGTGCGCCAGGTCGGCGGTGAGGAAATCCGAACGGTACAGAACCAGGCGTTCGTCGCCTCCGCCGCCGCCGGGCTCGTAGCGCACTTCCACGGGTCCGAACAGGCTGTCCGTGTAGGTGCCCGCATAGGCATCGAGGGACAACGACGGGATCGTCTCCTCGACCCGGTTCGCCTCGGCTTCCGCCCGCGTGCGGTCGCGCTCGGTGCCGATCGAGTCGTAAAGCGCGAGGAACTCGGAGTTCCAGTCGCGCACCGGCTCGCCGAGGTACAGGTCGAGCACCCGGAACATCAGGGCGTGCCGCAACTCCGCGTGGTCGCGGTTCGCGAACACCACGATCCCGAGATCTTCCTCCGGCATCAGGCCGATGATCGCCACGAACCCGTCGATGCTGCCTGTGTGGAAGGCGAGCTTCCGGCCCCGATAGTCCTGCAGGAACCAGCCCATCCCGTAACCGGTGAACCAGGGCTCCGTGAGCCGCATCGACGGGTAGAACTCGTCCGGTGGCAGGATGTCCTGCGGCTTCAGCAACTCCGCGAACGAAGTGTCGGAGATGAGCTGCGTTCCGTCCCATGCTCCGCCGGCGAGCAGGAAGCGGATCCACCGTCCCATCTCCTCGACATTCGAGTACATGGAGCCGGCGGCCGGGATCGGATCCACCAGGCCCATCTCCCCCACGATCGCCGTCAGGGTGTCGGCCACCATGTCGTGCGGCATCGCCACGTCGGCGTCCGGCGGCAGGTAGCGTCCCTGTGTGACCGTGGCCGTCATCCCGAGCGGGTCGAGGATCCTCCCGCGGATCAGTTCGTCCCAGCTCGTTCCGTTCGCCGCGGCGCCGATCTCGCCGGCCATCGCATAGCCGACGTTGTTGTATGCGAAGCGCGACCGGAAGCTGGTCACCGGCTCCCGGAACCGGAGGCGGTGCAGGATCTCCTCGAAGGAGAGATCCATGCCGTACCACAGCTCCTGCGGGTCGCCGAACCCGAGGTTGTGAACCAGCAGGTCACGGAGCCGAAGCTCGCGGGTCACGTACGGATCGGCGAGCACCGCGCCCGGCAGCAGGTCTTCCACCCGGTCGTCCCAGGCCAGCAGCTCCTCGTCCACCAGCATCGCGATCGCCGCCGTGGTGAACGCCTTCGTGGTCGAGGCGTTCGCGAACAGAGTGCGCGTGGTGACGGGGTCGGGGCGGCCCTTCTCCCTGATTCCGTAGCCGCGGGCGAACACCACGGAGTCATCTTTCACGACCGCGATCGCGAGACCCGGGACATCCCAGTCGGCAACGGCCTGTCTGACGTAGTCGTCGAACTCGGCGAGGGGGGCGGGGGGCTGCTGGGCCGAGGCCGGCACTGGCGCGAGCGGCAGGCTTAGCATCAGCGTTGGCAGGAGAGACCGGAGCATCCTTCCGCTTTCCATACTCAACCGTCGAATGAGAGTCGTGTTCCCGGCCGAGATTGACCGGGGAGTGATCCGATATCGCAACCTGTAACGAGTCGGGCGACGGCGACAGGTCCGACTTCCAGCCTGGTACCGACGACGCGGGCCACCGCAGGTGTGATGCGGGAGGCACGGACGAGTAGATTTGGGGGTCGTAGCACGAGGCGCACCGAAGGGTTCACATGCCGAGGGAGCGGTTGCCGTGATCCGTCGCACTGAAAGACTGGATGCGGTCGAACGCCGCTACTCCCGCGAGAAGTTGGGGAACCTCAGTTACCAGGAGGCCCTGTGTCTCTTTACGGCGCTGTGGAGCGAGGCGCGTTACCTCAACCCGTGCTTCGCTGCCGATTGGCGAAGTGATATCGAGCCGGATCTGGCCATCGCGCGCGTCCTGAATGGACTCCCTCCCCATTCCTGACTTCGGGCGCCTGATCGCGCGACTCTCCCGCGAGCTGCGGAACGAGGGCATCCCCTTCATGCTCATTGGCGGGCAGGCCGTGCTCCTCCACGGTGAGCCACGCCTCACCCTGGACATAGACGTGACGCTGGGAGTGACGCCCGAGCGCCTCGACGACATCCTGAACGTCTCCGAAGCGCTGGACCTGGACCCTCCTGCCGGAAGAGATCAGGACATTCGTTCGCGAGACCTTTGTGCTTCCGTGTGCCGACTCGAGCTCGGGGATTCGAGTCGACTTCATATTCTCCACCACGCCGTATGAAACGCAGGCAATCGAGCGCGCCCAGACGGTCGACCTGGAAGGCGAAGACGTTTCTTTTGCCACCGCGGAAGATCTCATCCTGCACAAGCTCTTCGCGGGTCGCCCGCGTGACATCGAGGACGCCGGCGGCGTGGTTCGCCGCAAGGGACAGGAGCTCGACTGGCAGTACATGCGGCGCTGGACCCGGGAATTCGCGCTCCTTCCGGGGCGGGAAGAACTCATAGAGCAACTGGACGCGCTGAGGAGCCAGGCCGGAACCTAGCGTGAGTTTACGACGGCGCCGGCAGCGCCGGGTTGGCAGTAGACGCGCATCGTCACGAGGCATTCCTCAGCCCGCTCATCGTCGTTGCTCGGCCGCACTGCCTGATTTTTGAACTCTGGCGTGTAAATCCGGTCGAGAACCCCACATTGCAGCCGTCCGCTCTCGCCTCCGCGCCCCTCCGCGAGTACGATTCCCGGGCTCGCGACACGGCATTTCGCCACCGCCTCGAGGGAACCTCATGGACCTGCTCATCCGCGACGTGACCCTGCTCGATGGTACGACCGGCCACATCGGGATCGAAGGCGACCGCATCTCCCACATCGGCCCCGAGCCACCGGCCGACAACGCCGCCCGCACGATCGACGGCTCGGACCGACTCGCGCTCCCCGGCCTGGTGAACGCGCACACACATGCCGCGATGGTCCTGTTCCGGGGCTACGGCGACGACATGCCGCTGATGCCGTGGCTGGAAGAGCGGATCTGGCCGGCCGAGGCGAAGCTCACCGACGAGGATGTGTACTGGGGAACCCGGCTGGCCTGCGCCGAGATGATCCGCACGGGCACCACGCTGTTCAACGACATGTATTGGAAGGTTCCGAACGCGATCCGGGCGATCGATGACGCGGGGCTGCGGGCCACGGTGAGCGGCGGCCTGATCAGCGGCGGGTTCCTCGGAGACCTGAAGGGCGAGATCGTCGAGTTGATCGGGATGTACGAGGCGGGCGAGTTCCCGGACCGGGTCCGCCTGTCGATCGCGCCGCACGCGCCCTACACGGTCACGCCCGAGGACCTCGAATGGTGCGCGCAGCTCGCGTCGGACCACGACCTGCCGATCCAGATTCACGTGTCGGAGACGCTGCGGGAGGTCGAGGAGTGCATAGAGCAGTACGGCGTCCGGCCCGCATTCCATCTCGAGCGCTGTGGCATCCTCGGCCGGCCGACGACGCTGGCGCACGGCGTATGGCTTGACCGCGCTGAGCTCGCGATGATTTCGCAGTACCCGGCGACGATCGTCCACAACCCCGTCAGCAATCTGAAGCTCGCCTGCGGCCAGGGCCGTGATGTACGCGGCTGGTTCGACTACGTGGGGGCGAAGGCCGAAGGCGTGAACGTGGCGCTCGCCACCGACGGCACGGCCTCCAATACGAACCTCGACATGTTCGAGGAGATGAAGTTCGCCTCGCTGATGGCGAAGCACGCCTCCGGAGACCCCACGTGCATGCCGGCCGCCGAGACGGTGGAGATCGCGACCCGGGGTGGCGCCGACGGGATGGGCTGGACCGACACCGGTCGCCTCGAAGTTGGAGCCCTGGCGGACATCGTTCTGCTCGATCTCACGGAGCCGACGCTCAGCCCGATGCATGACCCCGCGAGCCACGCCGTGTACGCCGCGAACGGCGGCTGCGTGCACACGACGATCTGCGATGGACGGGTGCTGATGGAAGGCAGGGAGATCGAGGGCTACGACGAGATCCGGGCCCGGGCGATCGAGGCGGCCCGGCGGGTCACCGGCGACTGACCGATGACCGACGACCACCCGGACCGGAGCATCTGGACGGAGCAGGAGGAGAGCGGGACGGTCGTCCGGTTCATCGACCAGACGCGATTGCCGGCCGAGCTCGTCATCGGAACTCTGCGCAGCTGGGACGAGGCAGAAGAGGCGATCCGCACGATGCGGGTGCGGGGCGCTCCACTGATCGGAGTGACCGGCGCGTACGGGCTTTGCCTCGCCGTTCAGGCCGATCCGACGGAACCCGCGCTGGTCACCGCGGCCACGCGCCTCCGGACCGCCCGTCCCACGGCCGTGAACCTGGCCCGCGACGTGGACGCCCTGGTAGTCGAACTCGCGCTGCTGCCGGCCGCAGTACGTGCGGTGGCTGCCTGGACCTGGGCGGAATCGCTGGCTTCGCTCGACATCGAGACCAACCTGGACATCGGGCGGCACGGCCTGCTGCTGATCGAGAAGGCTGCGAGGGACAGGCCGGCCGGTGAGCCCGTGCGGATCCTTACGCACTGCAACGCCGGCGCGCTCGCCACGGTCGCGCACGGCACTGCCACGAGCCCGATCTACCGGGCTCACGAAGCGGGCATCCCGGTGCACGTGTGGGTGAGCGAGACGCGCCCGCGGCTGCAGGGGGCCGCCCTCACGGCGTGGGAGCTGGACGGCCGCGAAATTCCGCACGCCGTGATCGCCGACGGGGCCGGGGCGCACCTGGTGCAGCGGGGAGAGGTGGACATCGTGCTCGTCGGCACCGATCGGACTACGCGCACCGGTGATGTGTGCAACAAGATCGGCACCTACGCGAAGGCGCTGGCCGCCCGGGCACACGATGTCCCGTTCTACGCGGCTGTCCCGTCCCGCTCGATCGACTGGACGCTCCGGGATGGAGTGCAGGAGATTCCGATCGAGGAACGCGGACCGGAAGAAGTGCTCGAGATCCACGGTGCGGGAGGGCACGTGCGGATCGCGCCCCCCGGCACGACCGCCCGGAACCCCGCATTCGACGTAACGCCGGCCGCGCTCGTCACCGGTCTGATCACAGAGCGGGGCGTCTGCGATGCGAGCGAGGAGGGTCTGCTGGGCCTGTTTGCGGAGGAAATGTGAAGCACACCCGATACCGCCGCACCCTGGTCGATGCTGCGCGCGAGGTCCAGCGCTCCGGCCTGTCGCCCGGCACGTCGGGGAATCTGAGTGTCCGGGTGCCGGGCGGATTCGTCATCACTCCGTCAGGCGTGCCGTACGAGTCCATGGATCCGGCCGATACCGTGTTTCTCAGCTCTCGGGGAGAACCGACGGGAGATCGGCTGCTTCCTTCGAGCGAGTGGCCGCTGCACACGGCGATCTATGCCGACCGGCCGGATGCCGCCGCGATCGTGCATCTGCACTCTCCGTACGCGACGGCAATCGCCTGCCTGCGCAAGGAGATTCCCGCATTTCACTACATGGTTGCAGTGGCGGGCGGAAACACGATTCGTTGCGCGCGCTACGAGACGTACGGCACGGTCGAACTGGCCCTCGCGGCTGTCGAGGCGCTCGAAGACCGGCGCGCCTGCCTGCTGGCGAATCATGGCCAGGTGGCGATAGGAGCCTCGCTGCAGGAGGCGGCAGGGTTGGCCCGGGAGGTGGAGGACCTGTCGCACACCTACTCTGTGGCGCTGGAGGCGGGTGATCCCGTCATTCTCCCCCCTGACGAGATCGAGCGTGTGGCGAACCGATTCGCCAGCTACGGGCAGGGCACGAGTGCGCGGGGGCGGGAGTCCACGGTAGGCGACGTGGACCAGCCGACGCTCCGCACCGAACGTCTTGTCCTGCGGCCGTTCCGGCTCTCCGATGCGCCCCGGGTACGCGAGCTCGCAGGTGCGCGCGAAGTAGCGGAGAGCACTCTGACGATCCCGCACCCCTATCCAGAGGGAGAGGCGGAGGCCTGGATCGCCAGCCACGAGCCGGCGTTTCGCCGCGGAGAGATGGCCGCGTTCGCGATGACGACCGATGACGAAACTCTCGTCGGGGCGGTCGGGCTGAATCTCGAGGGAGACACCGGCATCGCCGAACTCGGCTACTGGGTCGGCGTTCCGTACTGGGGCATGGGGTACGCTTCCGAGGCTGCCAACTCTGTGATGGACTACGGGTTCGAGGCTCTGGCGCTGCGCCGGCTCTGGGCCCGGGCGTTCGTCCGGAACCCGGCCTCCTCGCGCGTGCTGGAGAAGATGGGGATGCGACACGAGGGAACGCTGCGCGGGAGCATCTGCAAGGATGATGAACTGTTGGACGCCGAGGTCTACGGGATCCTGCGTGAAGATCGCGGCGAGCCGAGCGGAACGAACCAGTCACATGATACGGGAGACGACAGATGAGCGACGACCCGAAACCGGCGGTCGGCACGATCGCCTGGACGGACCTCACGGTGCCTCACGCGGAGTCGATCCGGGACTTCTACCAGGAAGTCACGGGCTGGCAGACCGAGCGCGTGGAGATGGGCGATTACGAGGACTGGTGCATGATCCCCGCGGGTGCCACCAACCCGACCGCCGGTATCTGTCACGCGGTAGGCTCGAACGCGGACCTGCCCCCGCAGTGGCTGATCTACATCGTGGTGGAAGACGCGGACGAATCGGCCCGCAAGGTCGAGGTCCTCGGCGGCGAAGTGGTCGCCGGGCCCCGCGGCCTGGCCCGCGGACGGTTCTGCGTGATCCGGGACCCGGCCGGCGCGGTCTGCGCGCTGTTCACTCCTC
>CBDUVN010000021.1:0-25820 GCA_965370685.1 uncultured bacterium
CTGCGATCGCCGAATCGATCGCGGCAGGCAGGCCGGGCGCGATGACCGTGTCCGCTGGCGGGGAATCGGGCTTCCCCTCCCCTGGCACCTGGGCCAACAGAGATGAGCAGGAGAACAGGAGCAGGACGAGTGACGCCTTGACCGCAGCGCGGATCGCGGAAAGGTACAGGGGTATGCCGGCGCTCGAGGCGCGGAACTGCGTCGTCAAACCGCCCCGACGCTCGACGGGCGAATTAAGCAGCCGGCCGGATCGGGAGAACGGACGCCTCGATCAGGGTCGGACGCCGGACTCTGGGAACGGGTGCCTCTCGGGAGCACGGCCATGAAACGAGAATATAGGGAGGGGTCAGACCGCCGGAAACGAGGATGGCACAGCACCGACCGGCCGGTGCGCTTTCAGAGTGCTCAAGCTAGAACACACGCGTGATCACCGCCCAGTCTCGCACCGGGCGGCCGTTTCGCAACGCAGGCTTGAACTCCATCTCCATCGCGGTCTCGATCAACTTGCGGTTGAATCGAGCATTCGGCGTGGGTGGCTCCAGCTCCACATCGACAGGGTTTCCCCGCTCATCGACGAGAACCCTCATCCGGACTCGCATGCCCTTCACTTCCTTCGGCGGATCCCAGTCCGGAATGATCACTCGCGGCTCGGGGACCGTATTCCGATACAGACCCTCGGCGTCCGTTCCCCCGTCTCCGGTGCCCGTTCCACCCGGCACGCCGGGTACGAAGCCGGCGTTCTGGCCGGGCGACGATCCAGGCCGTTCCAGCAGCCCGCTGGCGAGAACAGGCGTCTCGACCTCGACCGGCACGACCTCCGGGGCGTCGAGGCTGGGCAGCGGTGCCGGAGGAGGCGGGATCTCGGTGGAGCGGGCGGCCGCCAGTGTGATCGCCTGCATCGCTCCGCCTCCCGCCGCGGCAGACGCATCACCGGTACGCAGGCCAGCCGCGATCGATGCTCCTGCGGCGACCTGCTCCGATCGCCATGCCAGGAACACGACGGCGTGCAACAACAGAGACAGGGCCAGACCGACCTGCATCGCACGCCGGTGCCGACTGTCGTTCCTGCTCGCAGTTGTTCTTGGCCGATCCACCACACCCACTTCCTCGCGGCGGGCATCCGTCTCGACACCCGCCGTCCCGGGCCGCCACGCCGTCTCCACCGCGGAGTGCGCGAGTCTGTTGTGTTTGTATCGCCCCTCCGGTGCGCAGGTTCCGCTTGCCGACCATCGTGGCCCCGCTCAGATTCCCGCATTCGTGAATTCTCCACCGGGATTGAAATGCGGGAAGGCGGATTTCCACCTGCTGTTCAGACGATTACTGACCTGGTCCCGGAGCAGCTGCCTGCTCGCCCTGCTGCCGCTCCTGACCGCCTGCTGGCGGATCGGCGAGCCGGAAGAGAGTTCCGCACAGGTAACCTGGGCGGCGTACCCGGATACTGTCATCACCGGATCGGTGTTCTCGTTCGAATTCGCCGGACCGGTTTCTCCAGATGCCTGCGGCAGGTTGGACACGGTAATCGTGGTCATGGGGGATTCCAGTCTGGTGCTCACCGGCCGTCGGAGCGTGTACGATACGATGTGCGCGAACGGCCCGGTCAGCTTCTACGAGGCGAGGCCGATGCGACTGCCGAGGTCCGGCAACTGGAGCATTCGGACGGCGGAGGGGCGCGACCTCGGCACGATCGTGGCGATCGACTCTGGCTCGTTCTCCCCCATGCGCACAATCGGCGAGGGAACGCTCCATTCGGCCGGGGGATGCCTGCTGTTCGGACCGGGCTGGATAGGCAACCAGCGGCCGTTCGCCCTGCGGGGTGCACCCGCAGGACTCGACCAGTACGCCGGGACCGACAGACGCGTATACGTAGACGGACATCTCGCGGGCTTCACGTTGTGTGGTGCATTCGGTTCGAGACCAGTGATCCGTGTAAGCCGGGCGACCGTGACAGACAGCATGGGCGCACAGTATTACACTGGCGAGAACGACGACTGACTGACGGCGGCCGTTGCCGAGCCACCAGCAGCCTGCAGTCGACAGCACGAACGGAGGAGTGACCATGACGTTGTACGAGGAGGGGGATGTCTCGACGAGCCCGGTAAACGAAGGGCTGAACAGGCGTCTGGCGGGTGAGCTCGAGGAGATGCGGGAGCAGGGGGTGTTCAAGCATCTGCAGCATATCTGCGGGCCACAGGGACCGGTGGTAGATCTCGAGGGATATGGCGAGACGGTCAATCTCTGCTCGAACAATTACCTGGGGCTGTGCGACGTTCCCGAAGTCGTCGCGGGGGTTCGCGAGGGAGCCGACAGGTACGGGGCCGGAACTTCCTCGGTCCGATTCATCTGCGGGACGTTCGACGTGCACCGGGAGCTGGAGGACCGGATCGCGGATTTCCTGGAGACGGAAGCGTCGATCACCTTCACCTCCTGCTGGAACGCGAACGGAGGGCTGTTCGCCCCGCTGCTGGACGAGCAGGACGCGCTGATCAGTGATGAACTCAACCATGCATCGATCATCGACGGGATCCGCCTGTGCAAGGCGCAGCGTCACATCTACAAGCACATGGACATGGACTCGTTGCGCGAAGCGCTCGAGAACTCGCAGACGGCGAGACACCGCCTGGTGATGACCGACGGTGTATTCTCGATGGAAGGGGAGATCGCTCCGCTTCCCGAGATCCGCGAGTTGTGCGACCGCTACGACGCAATCATGACGATCGACGATTCGCACGCCACGGGCGTCCTTGGCGACACGGGACGGGGAACGCCGGAGCACTTCGGCATGCACGGCGAAATCGACATCATCAGCTCGACCCTCGGAAAGGCACTCGGGGGAATGGCCGGCGGCTTCGTGGCGAGCAGCCGGGAAGTCATCGAGTACCTGGTGCAGAGGTCGCGCACTCAGCTGTTCACCAACGCGATCCCTCCACATTCCGCCGCCGGGGCGCTTGCCGCCATCGACCACCTCGAAGCGCACCCCGAACTCGTGACCCGGCTGCGGGAGAACACAGCGTACTTCCGGGAGAAACTCACCGCACTAGGGTACAGGCCGATCGAGGGCGACACCCCGATCGTACCTGTAATCGTCGGTGAAACCGCAGACGCGATCGCGCTCAGCACCAGACTGCTGGACGAAGGAGTATTCGTGATCGGATTCGGATTCCCCGTCGTTCCACATGGCAGCGCGAGGATCCGGGCCCAGATTTCGGCCGCACATACGAGAGAGCACCTGGATCGAGCACTGGATGCCCTGGACCGAGTCGGTCGAGAGCTCGGTATTCTCTGATCCGACTGTAGAACAGGAGACTCATGAGCGAGTACATCGTCGCACCGTCGCTTCTGGCGGCCGACTTCGCCCGACTCGGCGAGCAGGTGGCTGAATCGGAGGAAGCCGGGGCCAGCTGGTTCCATTTCGATGTCATGGACGGGCATTACGTGCCGAATCTCAGCATCGGAATCCCGGTACTGAAGTCACTGCGCGCCGTGACCAGTTCGTTTCTCGACGTGCACCTGATGATCGACAATCCGCAGGTGTTTCTCGAGCCGTTCGCCCAGGCCGGTGCTGATCTGATCACGATTCACCAGGAAGTCTCGTTACATTTGCATCGGGACCTGCAAGAGATCCGCCGCCTGGGGGCGAAGGTCGGTGTAGCCGTGAATCCGTCCACACCCGTCGAGACTCTGGTCGAAATTCTCCCGCTCGTTGACCTGGTCCTGGTCATGACGGTCAATCCGGGATTCGGGGGCCAGGCGTTCATCCACGCTGCGCTTCGAAAGGTCGAACGCGTCCGAGCCATGGCACGAGAGCGGAATCTCCCGGGCCTCCACGTACAGGTCGACGGCGGGATCGGACCGGATACGGCCCCCCATGCGGCTCGCGCCGGTGCCGACGTCCTCGTGGCGGGATCTTCCATCTTCCGTGGTCCCGGTACGATCCGCGAGAACTACGAAGCAATTCAGAAATCCCTCGCGGTCCGTGTCTGAACCGGTCGGGACTGGACGCCCGGACTATCGCGAAGCGACTCTCGTGCTGTCTGCCAGCCTGCGTGACCAGATCGCGCGACACGCGGAGACCGCGTATCCGGGCGAAGCCTGCGGGGCCCTGCTCGGAATTCCCGATATGTCGGATCTCCCGACCGTGACCAGCGCGATCCCGCTCCGGAATTCCGAACCGATGGCCGGCGACGGGTATCGGATTGATGTGGATGAACTGCGACAGCTGCATCCCGATTGCGGCAGCCGGAATGATCAACTGCTGGGCTTCTACCACTCACACCCGGACCGGAGCGCCAGGCCGTCGGAGCGGGACCTGAGGACTGGAGTGCCGGGACTGTTGTACGTGACCGTCTCGGTCCGTTCAGGACGTGCCGGCGCCCGGGTCGCATGGATCGTGAGCCCCGCTGTGCCTGCGGCCGCAGACTGTCCGTCGCGGGAGGGTGTGTGCCGGAGCTGATCGTTCGAATTCCTGCGCCGCTGACGGCCCACGCCGGCGGAGCGACCGAGCTACGGCTCGAAGCGGATACACTGGCGGAGGTTCTTGTCAGCCTCGCAAAGCTCGAGCCGTTGCTCGCGAGCCGGCTGCTGGCGGACGACGGATCCCTGCGTTCATACGTGAACCTGTTTCTCGACGGGCGGGACATCCGCTCGATTTCCCCGGAGGAACAGCAGATCAAACCGGGTTCGGTGCTCACCATCGTCCCGTCGATCGCCGGAGGGAGGCCCGAATCGGGTGACGTTCCGACCGCCGAGGAGCGGTTCCGCTATCATCGGCAGATCATCCTGCCGGGATTCGGCGACCAGGGGCAGGCCCTGCTCCGATCATCAAGCGTGATTCTCGTCGGGGCGGGAGGTCTCGGATCCCCGGCGGCGCTTTACCTGGCCGCGGCCGGTGTCGGCAGAATCGGCATCATCGACAGCGATTCCGTGGACCTGTCAAATCTCCATCGGCAGATCCTGCACGACACTTCGTCCGTCGGAGCTCGCAAAGTGGAATCGGCCCGGGCGATGCTCACCCGTTTGAATCCGGGCATCGAGATCCTGCCGTACGATCTCCGGCTCGACGCCGGGAACGCCCTCGAGATCCTCGCCGGCTGGGATGTCGTCGTCGACGGCAGCGACAACTTCCCGACGCGATATCTCGTGAACGACGCCTGTGTGCTGCTGGGAATTCCCTGCGTCTACGGCGCGATCTTCCGGTACGAGGGACAGGCCTCGGTATTCGGTTCGCCGGGCGGGCCGTGCTACAGGTGCCTGTTCCGGGATCCTCCCCCAGCAGAGCTCGTCCCGGGGTGTGAGGAAGCGGGCGTCCTGGGTGTTCTCCCGGGCATCGTCGGGACGATCCAGGCGGCCGAAACGCTGAAACTGCTACTCGGCACCGGCCGGTCCCTCGTGGGAAGACTGCTCCTCATCGATGCCGGATCAATGGAGTTCCGGGAGATGGAGGTACGCCGCGATCCCGACTGCCCGATGTGTGGTGAGAATCCCGAGATCACGGCGCTGATCGACTACGAGGAGTTCTGTGGCCGCGGGTCGGCGCCCGTCACTGTCGAGCCCGGTCCGACGGCGGACGGGAGCGACCCGTACCCTGATGGAACCGGCGTGCTGGATCACGCCGTCCTCGATTCCGGCGGCGTGCCGGAGATCGGAGTCGATCAGCTTCGGAAGCTGCTCGATCGAGGAGCAGAGCTGCAGCTCGTGGACGTCCGTGAGGCTCACGAATGGGAGATCAGCAACCTGGGCTTCGCCGGCGCGAAACTGGTGCCGCTGGGTCAGCTGTTCGAACGACTGGACGAGCTGGACCCACACGCGGAGACCGTGGTTTACTGCCGCAGCGGAAGTCGGAGCGCGATGGCCGTGAAGTACCTGCAAGCGCACAATTTCGTGCGCGCGGTGAACCTCAGAGGCGGAATCAACGACTGGGCCACCCGGATCGATCCGGGCATGCCGCGATACTGAATCGCCTGCCGCACCCGCTCGCTGGCCCGGGCGAAATCACGGATCCAGACTCACCTGGCGAACGTCCAGGACATCGGCCAGTTGACTCAGCTCCCGCCGGACAGCAGCGGACAACTCCACGTCGAGTCCGATCACGGAGAGAGACTCACCGCTCTCGGCATCCCTCGACTGGTGGAATTCTCCGATGTTCACTCCGGCGTTTCCGAGCAAGGTCCCGACCTGCCCGATCACACCGGGGACGTCACGGTTCCACACGAACAGCAAAGAACCTCGCGGACTCACGTTGACCGGATACGGACCCACCCTCACCAGCGTAGCGGTTCCGTCTGCTCGCAGCGCTCCGGCGATCGTTCGCTCCTCCGGCCCGCACCGAACGCTGACCTCAATCCACGCGAGATGACCTGCCAGCGGCTTGATACGCGACCGAACGACCTCGATTCCTCGATCTTCCGCCAGTAACAGCGAATTCACCAGGTTCAGCGGTCCTGCCAGGGTGTTCCGAAGCAGTCCTTCGACGACAGACGAGGCCACCAGTCGCAGCCCCCTCTGCATCACTCCCGCGAATCTGACGCGCACTCGATCCGGGCCTTTGTCCGTGAGCGCGGCCGCCACGGAACCGAGCCGGCTGCCCAGGTCGATCACCGGGCGCAGACGGCCGAAGTCCCTGGTTCCTGACGACGGCAGATTCACGGCGTTGCGGAAATCTCCATCGACCAGGGCGTCCCGCATCGCGCCTGCGATCTCCATGGAGATCTCGCGCTGTGCCTCCGGTGTGGCAGCACCGATGTGCGGGGTCATGACCAGGTTTGGAGCCGAGCGAAGGGGGTGATCCTCGGGAAGCGGCTCCATCTCGTAGGCGTCGAGCGCAGCCGCTCTCAGCTTTCCTTCCCGCAATGCGTCGACCAGCGCGGACTCGTCCACCAGACCTCCCCGCGCGGCGTTGATCAACACGGCGTCAGGTCGCATGCTCGCGATCCGTCGAGCGTCCATCAGCATCCGTGACTCATCGGTCAGTGGAACGTGCAGTGTCACGTAGTGTGACCGCTCGAGAAGCTCGTCCAGACTCACCGACTCGACTCCCAGGTCGGAGACTCTCTCCGGGGACAGATACGGGTCCGCCACCAGGACATTCATCCCGAATGCCTTCGCCCGGTGCACGACTTCCGTGCCGATCCGGCCGGCTCCGACGACGCCGAGCGTCTTCCCGCTCAGCTGAGCGCCCCTGACCGCGCTCCTCTCCCACCTGCCCGCGTGCATGGATCGATCTGCTGTCGGGATCCCACGAGCGGCGGCCAGCAGCAGACCGAAGGTCAACTCAGCCGTGGAGATCGTGTTCCCGGCAGGAGCGTTGAGCACGGCCACGCCTCGCCTTGTCGCCGCCTCGAGATCGATGTTGTCCGTCCCCACACCAGCTCGACCAATGACTTCGAGCCCCTCCGCCGCCTCGATCAGTTCACGATCCACCAGCGTACGACTGCGGACCACCAGGCCCGCGGCGCCCGGCACCCGCTGTTTGAGCTCCTCCCGCGACAGGTGGGACAGATCCTCGACCACGATTCCGGTCGATTCTTCGAGGATTCGCAATCCTTCTGTCGACAGGGGATCGGCGAGGACCAGGCGCTTCCCGTCAGTCATCCTCGGACTCCTTCCGAGCCGGGGGTCGCGGCGGCTGTCAGTACGATCAGCTCGTCATGGATCACATCGAGGAGAACGTCCAGCTCTCCCATAGTGTGGTCGCCCATGTGTCCGATCCGGATACAGCGCTGCTTCAGCACCCCGTACCCTGTAGCGATGGTGAATCCGCGCTGCCGCACCGCAGCGACGACCCGCGAACCGCTGACGGAATCCGGCAGGGTGACGGCGGTCACGGTCGGGGACCGGTAGTCCTCGGCGGCGAGAATTCCGTACCCATCTCCGATGGATGATCGCAGGCCTTTCACCCACTCGCAGGTCCGTTCCGCCATAGCCCGGTGCCTGCCGATCCGTCGATCCAGACCCTCGGCGGTGATCCTCTCCAGCTGCCGCTCGAGTGCGTAGAACAGTGAGACGGCCGGCGTGTTCGTCGTCTGGTATTCACGCGCCCTTCGATCGAACGCGAGCAGGTCGAAGTAGTAACTTCGCGCCGGAATGCTCGCGGCCCGTTCAAGGGCACGTTCCGAAGCCACTCCGAGTGCCAGCCCCGGCGGAAGTGCCAGCGCCTTCTGTGACCCGGTAAGCAGGAAGTCGGCGTCCCAGTCGTCGAACCGGATCGGCATGCCGCCGACGGACGTAACGCCATCAACGGCCAGCAGGACCCCGTCATACCGCCGAACGACCGCCGCGATCTCGGCGACCGGGTTCAACACGCCGGTGGAGGTCTCGGAATGCACGACCGTCACCAGGTCCCAACGGTCCGGCTCCGACGACAGCGCCGACTCCAGCTTCTCCGGGAGGTTCGGGCTGCCGGGCTCGACCGCCAGCACATCCACCGGTCGGCCGCATACTTCGGCTATCGCCCGGAACCGGTCCCCGAAAGCTCCGCAAACGAGCGCCAGGATCCTCCGATCGGACAGGTTGCTGATCGCCGTCTCCATCAGCCCGGTGGCGGAGCTCGTCGAGATGATCACCGGTCTGCGGGTGCCGAACAACTCCTGCAGGCCAGGTTCCATGCGTTCGAGAAGCGCGCGCATGGCCTCTCCCCGGTGACCGATCACGGGGTGGAGCATCGCGGAAAGGACTTCCGGACGGACCTCCGTCGGACCCGGCAGAAAGAAGCGACCGAATTCGAGGTCGGGGTTCATTGGCGTGGTTTCCGTTGAAGCACGCATGGTCGAGGTGAACCGCGGCAAGATCCGGTTTCCACGGGATCGGGGCAAGCGGACGGCCCCGACTGGCGGGAGATCACACGATCGACTCCGGCCCGCGGAGAACTCGATCCCGGTACGAGGTTGACGGAACCCCACCTCCGTGGAAACTTGCACGATTGCCGCGTGCCGGTCCGGCCGCGGCCGCTTCCGTTCCAACCGGGGCGGTATGCGATCCGAATCCTGCGATCGGGTCCTGAATATGCGTTATCACGTGATGACCGAAGTCTCGCCGGAGGACGTCCTTCAACGTGCCCGTGACTTCTACACGGAGAATGCCCGGGTAGAGGTGGAGTCGGCCGGGCCGGATGGGATTCGTGTGTTCGGCGACATTGGATCTGCCGACATCCAGGTCGACCGTCATCACGGGCATACGAACGTCCATGCGCAGACGGACCGCATGGTTGGTCTGGACATCACGGATCTGACGAAGCGATTCCTCTATACCCTGGGGCACATATGAGCCACGACAGCCCGGCGGCATCGACCGACCGTTCGACACGCCAGGATACCGTCACCGTCCGCATGGTGATGCCGGATCGCTGGCTCGAGCAGGTCGACAACCTCCCTGTTACGACTTCGGTGCGCGACGTGAAGGTCCTCGGTCTCCGGACAATGCTCCAGCGATCGTCGGATGACCCGGCGGATTTTTACGTCGAGTACGCTGAGCGGAGAGTGCGGGACGAGGACGTATCGCTAGCAGAGCTCGGCTTCCGGCCGCGGGAGATCCTGGCGATCCGCGCTTACGACCTGGGGCATTACAAAAGATTCGAAGGCTGAAGCCCCGGCGGGCCGGAACCCGAGACCGGGCCTGCCGCCCGGCACACGCCACCAGTCGGGTCCGTCGGCCGCGATTGGTGGCGCCCGGTAGCCAGGTGTCGCGATCGGGGCCTGTGGTCGGCGAATGCGGAATTTGAAAAGGAGCGGGATGTGACTGAGAAGCACGGCGCGGAGGCCTCGAAGGTCGCCAGCCGGCTCGGCTGGAATTCCGGGCTCGAGATCCTGGAGGCGAACGAATCCACGTTGCGGCGCGGGCATCACCTTGCTCTGGTGGCGACGGAGGGCTCGGGAGTCGAGGCGGTCTACGCGTTCGCCATCCTGCAGGCCTGCGACTCGGAGACCGAGGAGATCCAGGCCCTGGTCCTGTGCTCGACGGATGAGCGAGCCGGCCGCGTTGCCCGAGCGCTCCAGACGGCGGTCGGACCGGACGGGATCAAAGTGTTCCTGGCCAGCCAGGGATGGGAGGGATCGGATAGCGTGCCGACCGTGACTCAGGTCGTGGTCTCACGCCCGTCCCGCATTCTTCCGGCGATCCGTTCGGGTCGGGTCGGGCTGGGTTCTCTTCGCCTCCTGGTCCTGGATGGCGCTGCAGGGTTGACTCATCTGGATGAATGGTCTTCGGTAGAGCCGATCCTCGACACACTGGGCCAGGACGTACGAAAAATCGTATCGACCGGCCGGCCGGACGCGGAATTTCGGCAACTCATCGAACGCCAGCTTCCGAGGGCCCGGCGGTGGCCGGAAGATCTGTTGCCGATCAGTGGATCCGAAGACACTCCCGCCGCAGGCGGTCCCGTGCTGAACATCGCCGTCGGAGCGGGAGCCGACAGTCTCGCGCTGCTGGAATCGTGCGTGGCAGCGGCCGAGGAGTCTTCGCCGAATCCGATCCTGGTTCATTTCGCGGACGGATCCGAATCCGCTGCAGGCGCCGCGGCGCTCGCCGTGGTCGGACGACAGGTCTCGGTGGACGGCTCGACCGTCAGGGTAGAGCGCGGGGACCCGGACCATTCGCCCGGTGCGGCGATTCTGTTCGGCGCCCCGGACCGGCTCGCCGATTTCGAGTCCGTATTCGAGGACGCCGAGCGGCTGTACGCGGTCGTCCAGCCGCAGCACATCTCTCACGTCGAGGCCCTTGCCCGGCGGGCCGGCTTCGCGATCAACCAGTTCGGAGGAGCGCCGCTCACCGACCCCCTGGATGCGGTCGCATTGTATCGCAGACGGCTTGAAGAAGCTGTTCGCTCGGTCGACTTCGTTCCCGAATTGCTCGTCCTCGAGCCTCTGATCGACCGGTTCGGCGCCGTGCGTGTCGCAGCGGCGCTGTCGGGACTGCTCCGTCGGCGCGACGAGTCGCCGGGAGCCGTCGTTCCGTGGCCCGATATTGAGGCCGCATCCCTCACCATGCCGTCGTCGTCGCCCGGTATACCTGCAGAAGGGAGAGCACCATCGACGCGCCGATCGGCGGAACCTCCGCGCGGCGCGCGGACTGCCTGGACCAGGCTTTTCTTCGGGATCGGGCGGAGGGACGACATCAAGCCCGGTGATCTGGTAGGAGCGATCACCGGGGAAACGGGAGTCGTGGGAGGCCAGATCGGAAAGATCGACATCCGGGGCGCCTTCACTCTCGTGGAGATCGACTCGCAGGTCGTAGACGAGGTGGTGCGGAAGCTCGCGGGAGTGACGATCCGCGGGCAGGAAGTGCCAGTCAGACCGGACCGGGATCGCTGAGCACGCTCGATATGGTGTCCGTTGGCGCGCCGCCAGGCACTCGAGGAATCCTGACCGTTCCGTGAGACGATTCGCGCTTCGCTTCGCCCTGGTGGTCGGCTTTGCCGCGATGCTTCTGGTTGCCGGTACCACGGCGTTTCAGTTCATTGCCGGCTGGACCTTCCGGCAATCCCTGTGGATGACCATTATCACGGTCACCGCGGTCGGATACGAGGAAGTCAGGCCGATGGGCCCGGCGGCGGAAGTGATCGCCGCGGTCCTGCTCATCGGCGGAATCACTACGATGGGTCTGTGGTTCGCGGTGCTGACGTCGGCGATCGTGGAGATGGACCTTGCCCAAGTGTTCAGGATTCGACGCACGATGAACAAGATCGAGCAACTCAAGAACCACGTGGTCGTCTGCGGCGCGGGTCGCACCGGAAGACAGGTCATCCGCGAGCTCACGGAGGCCGACACCCCGTATCTGGTTGTAGAACGCTCAGCGGAACGAGCCGAGTCTCTCCGCCATGAGTTTCCCGATGCGCTGGTGCTGGAGGACGACGCCACTAAGGACGAGACGCTGGTCGTGGCGAGAATCGGCACGGCCCGCGGGCTCGTCGCATGCCTGAGCCAGGACACGGACAACCTGTTCGTCTGTCTCAGCGCCAGGGACCTGCAGCCCAATCTGAACATCGTGGCCCGCGCGTATGACGAACAGGCGATGCAGAAGCTGTACATCGCCGGCGCCGATCACGTCGTCAGCCCCAACCTGACCGGTGGAATCCGCATGGCCGCGATGATGTTGCGACCCGAGGTCGTAAGCTTCCTCGACGTAGTGACTCGTGGAGACGGTCTGACCCTGCGCCTGGAGGAAATCCGAATCCACGCAGGCTCACCGATAGCCGGCAGGACTCTGTCCGACGCCCACATTCCCCAGAAGACCGGACTGATCGTGATCGCCATTCGGCATCTCGACCAGCGCGGGAGAGAGGGGCCGTGGTCCTACAATCCAGGGCCGCAGGAAGAAGTCAGAGTCGGAGACGTGATGATCGTCATGGGTAACATCGACCAGATCGCGAGACTGCACAGGGAAGCACAGCCCTGACGCGATCCATCCGACCGCCGGTCAGGAGTCGTCGGTTCCTCGCGCCATCCGCCGCTTCAGCTCTTCAAGCTGTGCGTCCGCGAGATCCTCGGGGTCCGGAGTGTAGGCGGCGTTTCCCGGGCCACCCAGCGCGTCCTCGACATCCTGCGTAGCGGATGCCTCCAGTGCGTCATCTTCGATCTCCCTCGCCATGCGATCGAATTCATCGACCGAAGACGCCGCCCCTCCCCTGAGATTCCGGGTCGCACGCGCACGCCGCGCCTGGGCCACGAGCGCATCCCGGTTCTTCATGGCCGCCTTGAACTGCGTCGTCATCTCCTTCACGTTCCGGCGCTGCAGGGCGAGCTCCGCCACTGCCGCCTCGGTCTTCTGCTCATAGACCTCGGCCCGGGAACGGTGTTTGAGCTCAAATCGGCTCGCGACTTCGACCGTTTCGGCATCGTCGATCTCCGCCGCCTGTCGGCCTCTTCGCGCCGCATCGGCGGCGCGCTGCAACTCCATCTGTCGCAGTTTTCCGTAGCTCTCGATGTGTTTCTCGAGTTCGGGAATCGTCGCCTTCGCCTCGATCAGCTCTTCACGCATGCCGGCCAGGAGACGCGTGATGTCGTCGCCGGGGTGCGTCGCCACCTTGTCCTCCAGGGAGCTCAGCAGCTGATCGAGCTTCGCCTTCAATTTCCGAAACATGCAGCATTCTAATCGACACCCGCCGCATGAGTCCACACTCGGGCTCCTGTCGACCGGGCCGGTTGCGTCAATGTCCGCCTTTCGGAACTCTCAGGGTAGGACAGAGGTGATCGGAAGATCGCGCGCAGTAGTCCCAGGCCCTGGAGACAGCCACATGCCGACACAGGTCGAGGTGTTCCGCGTCGAGGGAATGCACTGTGGAGCGTGCAGCTCAGCCGTGGAGCGATGCCTCAACCGGGTCGAAGGCGTCGAAGCGAGCGTCAATCTTCCCGCCGAGACCGCCACGGTCCGGTTCGACGAGGACGCGGTCGAGTTCGAGCAACTCGCCCGACTGGTGGAGGAGGCCGGCTTCCGACTGGAGCGCCGGGACATCTCGGGGGACCGCGCGGAAAGAGAGAGGGAGCGGCTCCGGCGAGGCGAGGAGAAGGTCGCGCTCGCCCGTCGTCGAATGATCGTCGCCTGGGGCCTGACGATCCCGATCATGCTGTGGATGATCCCGGAAATGGGATTCGGCATACTGTGGCCGAGTCCGACCGTGTTCGAGCTCGGATTGGTTCTGTTGGCGATACCGGTTCTTCTTGGCCCAGGACGGGACACCATGCGGAGCGGGCTTGCCGCCCTCCGGCACCGCATCCCGAACATGGATACACTCATCGCCCTCGGAAGCGGGGCAGCCGTGGTCACGGGTCTGTTCGCAGTGGGGCACCGTCTGGGCGTCGGCCCGATGATCATGAACTTCGCTGGCGTCGGCGCGATGATCATGGCGATCCATCTCACTGGCCGATTCGTCGAGACGCGGGCCCGAGGCAGGACCTCGGCCGCGATCCAGCAACTGCTGGCACTCGAAGCCCGGACGGCCCGGATTCTCAGGGATGGCGACGAAGTCGAGCTTCCGATCGCCGAGGTCCGCGTCGGAGACATCATGCTGGTCCGGCCTGGCGAGAAGATCCCGACCGATGGGATCGTGGTCGATGGTCTGAGCGCCGTTGACGAGTCGATCGCCACCGGTGAGTCCCTCCCGGTAGACAAGTCACCGGGAGACCCTGTGATCGGCGCCACGATCAACCGGCAGGGGGCTCTCCGGGTTCGTGCCACGGGCGTCGGAGAGGACACATTCCTCGCCGGCGTCGTGCGCATGGTCGAGCAGGCCCAGGGCAGCAAGGTCCCGATCCAGGAGTTCGCGGACCGGATTACCGCGGTATTCGTTCCGATCGTCCTCGCTGTGGCCGTGGCGACCCTGCTCGCCTGGCTTCTCGTGCCGGATCTGTTCCAGGGCATCGTCGCACGGGCGGAGATGTTTCTTCCGTGGGTCCAGCCGGATCTCGGGCGCGTGTCCCTGGCCGTGTTTGCCGGGCTCGCAGTGCTGGTCATCGCCTGTCCGTGTGCCCTCGGGCTCGCGACGCCGACCGCCCTGATGGTCGGCACCGGAATGGGTGCCGAGCACGGGGTCCTGATCCGTGATGGAGCTGCCATCCAGACACTCGAATCCGCCGACATCATCGTGTTCGACAAGACGGGCACCGTGACGCGTGGCGCCCCGGAGTTGACAGAGATCAGGCTCGCCACCGGAATCGGTGAGCCGGAGCTCCTGCGTCTCGCGGCGGCGGTCGAGGAAATGTCTGAACATCCCCTCGGTGCAGCCCTGGCCGCCGCCGCGAAACAACGTGGGATCCCGCTGCCGACCGTAGCGGAGTTCGAGGCGATTCCCGGTCTGGGCGTCGTTGGCCGGGTGGACGACCGGCAGGTGCTCGTCGGAAGCCGGAGGCTTCTTGCCCGGGAGGAGATTCGGTGCGAGGAGTTCGAGGCGGAAGCAGTGGAACTGGAGTCCAGGGGCCGGACGGTGATGTTCGTGGCGGTGGACGGACAGGCGGCTGGACTGCTCGCCGTCGCGGATCGGATCAAGGCCGACAGTCGCGAAGCGATCCGTCTGCTTCACGAGCTCGGGCTCGAGACGATGATGCTGACGGGCGACAACGAGCGCACAGCCGCCACGGTCGCGGAGGAGGCAGGGATCGACGACGTGCGTGCCGGCCTGCTCCCCGCGGACAAGGTCGAGGCGATCCGCGAGCTCCAGGCTTCCGGACGAACCGTCGCCATGGTTGGAGACGGCATCAACGACGCGCCTTCCCTGATCCGGGCGGACGTCGGAATCGCGATCGGCACCGGAACCGACATCGCGATCGAGTCGGCCGACATGATCGTGGTCCAGGGGAGCCTGATGGGAGTCGTGAAGGCCGTGCGCCTGTCGCGCGCCACGTTCCGGAAGATCCGCCAGAACCTGTTCTGGGCATACTTCTACAACACGGTCGCGATCCCGGTGGCCATCCTCGGACTTCTCCATCCGATTCTCGCGGAGGCCGCGATGGCCGGGAGCTCGATCACCGTGGTGGCGAACGCGAATTCCCTCAGGCGGGCCCGGATCGACGACTGAGCCGACCGGGCCGGCTGCCGGGGCGGCAAATCAGTTCGCGCCGGTCACCTCGCGCGCACGAGCGGTCTCTGCATCGATCAACGAACTGTGCATCTGGTACTCCGGAAGTCCCGCGCTCTGCTCGGAGTCGAGCGACGACAGCAACTGCTCGTACACTCCTGCCTGCGCCTCCGGATTTCCGCTCGCTTCCGCCACCCTGGCAGCCAGGACCAGGCCGAGCAGGTGGTTCGGGCGGACGGAGAGGATCATCCGGGATTCCTCCGCCGCGCCAAGTTCGTTTTCCTGCAGCAGCTCGAGCAGTCCGAGATGGAAGTGGGCGTCGAGGTCGATCTCCGCCGGCGGAACCGTGGCGTACGCCTGCACCGCCATGCTGGCGAAGAATTTCGCTCGTTCGACATCCCCCCCATCCTCCTCGCGCATGGCTCGCTCGAACAGTCTGTCCGCGGCCTGGCGCGCCGACATCTGGGACAGGTCGGCCATCCCGCCGGACGGCGCGCCCGTGTTGCCGCCGATCGCCGTTCCCGGCTCTGCCTGGGGAAGCCCGCCCGTCATTCCCATGTCTCCGATGCGTGGCTCGGCCTGCCCGCGGATGAAGAACGCGATGGCCACGGCGAACGCGACCAGCGCGAGAGCCGAGAAAACCCACGGCAGATACGCCGAGGCGGGCTTCGCGGACTTATGGCCGGTGGGAGTCCCACATTCGGCGCAGAACACCGAGTCCTTGTCGAGGCCGGCGCCGCATTTCCCACATTTTGGTCCCGAGATCTTGACCTCCGAACCGCACCGTCCACAGAATTTCCCGGTCTCGTCGCTACCACACTTCGGACAACGCATCTCCACTCCTGTTCGCTCGCAGAAGCGGGTCCCGGGGGAACCCGCAGGGCTTCATGTTACCACCGAAGGCGTCGGGTCAGGCCCCGAATTTCATCAGGCGGCCGGCACGGGCAGCGAGTAACGACATCAACTCGCACCCCCGGATCAGTCCGATCGAGCCGGACCTGCACGCCGTCTCACCGAACGAGGGGAAGTCCGGCTCACCCCTGCCCGGCCCGCCGGCCATGAGGAACGGGACGGGGTGCCATGAATGGCTCCGCATCACGGCCGGTGTCGAATGGTCGCCGGTCACCAGGACTACGTCCGGCCCTGCCTCCAGGATCTGCGGAAGCACCGCGTCGACCTGCTCGATCGTCGCTACCTTCAAGTCGAAGTCGCCGTCCTCTCCAGCCTTGTCCGTGCCCTTCACGTGCAGAAAGAAGAAATCGTAGTCGTCCCGCGCGGCCTCCAGGGCCGGAGCGAGGGCATCCGGCGAGTCCGGCACCTCCACCGCATCCATCCCGACCAGCCTCGCGACGCCCCTGTACATCGGATAGGCCGCGATGGCCAGGGAGCGCCAGCCGAACACTTCGGGGAAACGCGGCCACTCCGGCAGCTGAGCAAAGCCGCGCAACAGACCGATATCGGCGCGGTCGTGACCGGCCAGTACATCGGGGACCCTCTCCAGCCAGGCCCGGACCAGTCGGGCAGCAGGCTCGGACGCGGCGGCTTTCACTTCGATTCCCAGCGGCTCGACACCCGTGCGACCGGGATCGGTATCGCCGATCTCGGCCGTCGAGGGCTCGTCGGGTCGGACCACGAGCAGAAACCGGTGTTCCTTTACCGGACGGACGAGCACCTCGCCACCCGGGACCTCGATACCATCCATCGCTTCGACGATCGGAATCGCGTCTTCGGTGGAGATCCGGCCCGCCCGACGATCAACTATGCGTCCAGCGGAGTCGACCGTGCACAGGTTCCCCCGCACAGCCACGTCCCCCGGCCGAAGATCGAATCCGACGCCCAGTGCTTCGAGCACCCCCCGCCCGATCCGGTACACCAGAGGGTCGTAGCCGAACAGGGCCAGGTGCCCGGGTCCGCTTCCGGGCGTTACCCCGACCGCCACCGGAACCTGGAGGCCCAGGTCTCCACGAGCTGCCAGGGCATCGAGGTTGGGTGTCCGCGCAGCCTCGAGCTCCGTCGGACCGCCCACCTCGCGTGGCAGGCCGCCCAACCCATCCAGCACGAGAAGAAGGGCCTTCGAGTCGGCGGGCTGCGACAACTCCTGTACATCCCGGAGATCCAACCGGCACCTCCACCGGAACGCCCGATCGCGGGCGGAGAATCGTCAAACGCGGCCCGGCGGGACCGCTGCTGAGGCCCGCGAACATACTGACGGGACAGCCCGTACGCGAGCACGCACCCGGGATTCCGCCCGAGCCCGGACGCCAGCGTGCGAGTGGTGATCGAGACCGGTTCCGACCGCCCTGGAGAGCCGGATTGTCTCACGCGTGGCCAGTTCTTCCGAAGCGGGACAGGCGTCCCGGAAGGCTGCGTGAATAAAGTGGCAGCAAGGCTTCCGTCCTCGTATCTTCCCGGCCGGATTTCGCACCGGGCGGTCCGGGGCCTGCACGGAGCGGGTTCCGTTTCGCCGGGAGCGGACGACGCACAGCTGGCCGGCGACCCGATCCTGAGTCGTCGACGATCCGAGGAGGCGGTCATATGCAAGCCAGGCTTTCGCGAGTACCGGTGCTCACGACGCTGCTCATCCCCACGTTGATCATCGGCGCGTGCTCGAGCGGCGGTCAGTCCTCCGGTATCGCGAGGGGACCTTCGGATCAGGCCCTCGAGGCGAGAGTCGCGGCGCCGCCCGACACCGTCATCACACGGGCATGGGAGACGCTGCGAGCCGATGGAGTCACGCCGCGCTCATTCCAGCGCACGACGGGTGACACCGCGAACGTGGCGTCGATGGAGAGCGAGTGGATCTACGTGCCGAACGTGTATCCGATAGCGCCCCTGGGATCGCTGCCGGAGTCAGAGAAGTATATCAAGATGTTGTTCTGGGCCAAGCCGTTCCGAGGCGGCACGGTCCTGTACATAGAGCCTATCTACGATCCGACCGATTTGCCGACAGAACCGACCAACTGGGCGAGAACGCGCACGCTGCCGTCGGCGCATCCGGCGTGGCAGTATGTCCAGTATACGGCTGAGCAACTGGCACGTCGGATGGAACAGTAGCCGGGCGCAGGAGGCGGCCATAACGCCCTCGTCCAACACAGGCCCTGCCGTCGAGCTGGTCGGATTCTCGAAGCGGTTCGGGTGGAATCGTGTACTGCGTGGCATCGATCTGCGCGTGGATCGTGGGACCACTCTCGCGCTGGTCGGCCCGAACGGCGCCGGTAAGACGACCCTGCTCAAGTGCCTTGCTACCCTGCTGCAGCCGTCGGACGGCGGCGGAACGGTCTGCGGTTTCGACCTCCGTACGGAAGGGAGTTCGATCCGCGAGCGGGTCGGCCTCGTCACCGTGCGTGGCTATGTGTACGACGATCTCACCGCCGAGGAGAACCTCCGTTTTTCCGCCCGCATGTCAGGTTTGAAACTCGGACCCGATGTGTATCGGGCGGCCCTGGCCCGGGTCGGCCTCGAGCGAGTGGCGGATCAGCGGGTCCGGACGTTTTCGACCGGAATGAGGAAGCGCGTCGTCCTGGCTCAACTCCGGATCCGACCCCTCGAGCTGGCGCTCCTGGATGAACCCTATGCGGGGCTCGATACGCAGGGAATGGCGCTGGTAGACGAGTTCGTCCGGGAGTTTCGCGAGGAAGGAACGACAGTGATCATCGCGTCTCACCAGGCCGGAGAGGCGACGCGGGGGGCGGAGCAGACGCTGATCCTGGAGAATGGGAAAGTGGAACCGATGGACCACGAGGAAGCCGCGCGGTCCCATCTGTCGCTCCAGAGCCTCGGCGCACGCGAGGACTGAGTGGAGCTTCTCAGTCGGGCCTGGACGATCGTCTGGAAGGACCTGCTTATCGAGGCGCGGACCAAGCAGGCGTTCAACGCGATGGTGTTCTTCGCCGCCCTCGTGCTGTTCATCTTCAGCTTTGCTCTCGGACCCGACACCGAGTTGCTCCGGCAGGTTTCCGGGGGGCTCCTGTGGGTCGGAATCGCGTTCACCGGAACCCTGTCTTTGAACCGGACGTATCAGAGCGAGGAAATCAGCGGCGGGATTGAGGGTCTCAGGGTGTATCCGGGTGACCCACGGGCGATCTACCTGGGAAAGCTGTTCGGGAACATCATCATACTGCTGGCGGTCGAGATGGTCCTGTTTCCCGCCGCGGCGGTCCTGTTTCAGATGCAACTCATGCCCCATGCGCTCGAACTCGCGGGAGTCGCGTTGCTCGGCACGATCGGATTCTCGATCGTGGGCACGTTTTACGCTGCGCTCACCGTGAATCTCAGGGCGCGCGAGGTAATGCTTCCGCTCCTGCTTTTCCCCGCCATCATTCCGATGTTGCTCGGGGCTGTGAACGCTACGACCCTGATCGTCACAGGAGATCCGATGCTGGACTCCGGGATCTGGATCCGTCTGCTCGTGGCGTTCGATATTATCTTCTTCGTTATCAGTATCTGGGTATTTCCGATCGCCCTGGAGGAATGATCGTGACAAGTAAATCGGGCCTGGCGAACGTGCTGGGAATTGTCGCACTCGCGATGCTCCTGGTCGGGAGCTTCGTCGGGTTGTTCGTTGTGCCGGCGGACAGTATGCAGGGAGACATCCAGCGCCTCATGTACGTTCACGTACCGGCGGCCTGGCTCGCGTTCCTGTCATTCTTCGTCGTGTTCCTGATGAGCGTCCTGTACCTCATTCAACGGGACCTGCGCTGGGACCGGGTGGCACAGAGCTCAGCCGAGATCGGGGTCGTGTTCACGGCTCTCACCCTCGCACTCGGCTCAATGTGGGGGAAGCCCACGTGGGGCGTCTGGTGGACCTGGGACCCACGGCTGACGACGACGGCGATCATGCTGGCGATCTACGTGGGCTACCTGGCGATCCGGAGCTTCGCCGAAGATCCGGACAAACGGGCCCGGTGGGCGGCGATCGTGGGAATCATCGGGTTCGCCAACGTGCCGATCGTGTACCTGTCCGTGATCTGGTGGCGCACGCTTCACCAGCCGCCGTCGAGCCCGCGCTCGGTGTCGCCCGAGATCCTGTGGACGCTGATGTTTAATCTTGCAGCATTCACCCTGGTTTACATCTATCTGATGATGCGTCGCATCCGTCTGGCGAAGCTCGAAGGGGAACTCGAACAGCGAATGGCGTATCATGGATAACCTCGGATTCATCGTGACAGGGTACTCGCTTACGTGGGCCACCCTGCTCTGGTACTCCTGGCGAACGAACCGGCGCCTTGGTGCGGCGGCTCATACATTGTCCGAGTGGACTGAATCGAGCGATGGGGGCACGGAAGGCCACGCGGCCGACGCCCCATCCGCCTGAACTCTGGAGAGATAGAAGAGATGAGCAGTTCAAAGAAGATCTGGGCGGGATTGGGAATTCTCGCCATCCTGGGCTCCCTGGCCTTCCTGATTGCAGGAGGTCTGAAAGAGAACGTGGTCTACTTCCTCACGCCGAGCGAGTTGCTCGCGCGGGGTTCGGAGGTGGTGGACCAGCCTCTGCGGCTGGGCGGGCAGGTCAAGCCAGGGTCTCTGCAGTGGGACGCGGAAGCCCTGGACCTGCGCTTCGTGGTCCAGGACAGCCTGACGGAAGTGCAGGTCAGGAGCACTGGCGCTCCGCCCTCGATGTTCCAGGAAGGGGCGGGCGTGATCATGGAGGGCCACTACCGCGCGGACGGCACGTTCGAGTCGACGAACGTCATGGTCAAGCACTCCAACGAGTACGAGGCTCCGCACGAGGGAGAATCTCCAGAGAAGATGTACGAATCGCTGATCAAGCCCGGCGACGAGTAGCGGGGCGCCTGAATGCTGAGCATGATCGGGTCGATTTCAGTCATCGTCGCGCTTCTCGCCGCCATTGTGGTCACGGTGGCGGGAATCGTGGGAGGGTTCCGCAGGAACGAGACGCTCATCGACGTCGCAAGGTGGGGTTCCTACCTGATGTTCGCGGCGATGACCGTCGCCTTCGTCACCATGGAGGTCGCCCTCCTGTCGCACGACTTCAGCGTCGAATACGTGTCGAAGGTCGGAAGCCGCGAAACACCGCCCTACTACACAGCCATTTCTCTGTGGAGCAGCCTGGACGGGTCGATCCTGTTCTGGGGCTGGATCCTGTCGGCCTACTCGGCCCTCATTGCATTCGTGCAGAGGGACTCTCATTCGCGCCTCACCCCTTTCGCCATGGGCGTGATGGGATTCGTATCCATTTTCTTCTTTGGGTTGCTCGCGGGTCCGGCGAGTCCGTTCGGGACCGTGTTTCCGGTTCCGGCCAACGGCCCGGGTCCGAACCCGCTGCTGCAGAACCACCCGCTGATGGGCCTGCACCCCCCGATGCTCTATTTCGGGTTCGTCGGGCTCACGGTGCCGTTCGCATACGCGATCGCCGCGCTGCTCTCAGGTAAGCTCGACGAGGAGTGGATCCGCACGACACGCCGCTGGACGGTCGCACCATGGGCCTTCCTGGCCGTGGGGATCGTGGGGGGCGCCTGGTGGTCGTACGAGGTGCTGGGCTGGGGAGGTTACTGGGCGTGGGATCCTGTGGAGAATGCTTCTTTCCTCCCCTGGCTCACGGCGACCGCCTTCCTGCACTCGGTGATGGTGCAGGAGCGACGAGGGATGCTGAAGACCTGGAACCTGACCCTGATCATCAGCACGTTCCTGCTCGTCCTGTTCGGGACGTTTCTCACGCGTTCCGGCGTGCTCGAGTCCGTCCACGCGTTCACCGAGGGGATCATCGGCCCGCTGTTCCTGGGATTCATCGCGATCATCGCGATCGGGTCACTGGCGCTCATCGGATGGCGGTCGGATCGGCTGCACGCACCCGGTCACCTTGATGGCCTCGTCTCGCGTGAGAGCGCGTTCATTTTCAACAACCTGCTCCTCGTGGCCTTCACCTTCACGGTACTGCTCGGCACGACGTTCCCGCTCATCGTCGAGGCGATCAATCAGAATCGGGTGAGCGTGGGACCGCCGTACTTCAACAAGGTCTCGATTCCGATCGGCCTGCTTCTCCTGTTCCTGATGGGCGTGGGCCCGGCTCTTCCGTGGCGTCGGACCTCCCCCGAGAAGCTGCGACGCACTTTCATCGTGCCGACCCTCGTCGGGTTTGCCTGCGCGGCCGTGGTGTTCGCGCTCGGAATGCGTGAAGTGTGGCCTGTGATCACGATCGGCCTCGCCGGATTCGTAATGACCACGATCGTGGAGGAGTTCCGCAAGGGAATCAGCGCCAGGAAGCGCATCGGCGGCGTCTCGACTCCGGTGGCTCTCTGGCAGATCCTCACGCGTAACAACCGTCGATATGGCGGTTACGTCGTCCATGCAGGCATCGTGGTGATCGTCGTCGCTCTGGCGATCTCCGGCACGTGGCGCACCGAACGGGAAGTGACCCTGAACCAGGGCGAGCACATGGTTCTGGGAGATTACGTCGTGCAGTTCGACGAGGTCTGGGGTGAGCAGCAGCCGCAGCGTTTCGTGGTTGAAAGCAAGTTCACCGTGTTCCGCGAGGGGAAGGAGATCGGTACCCTCCAGCCCAAGATGAACTACTACACGGGCTCGCAGCAGCCGATCGCAACGCCCGCGGTCCGTTCCAGCCTGAAAGAGGACCTGTATCTCACCCTCATGGCGTTCGACCAGGAGCGCGGTGCGTACGCCACGGTTCGCGCGATCGTCAACCCGGCAGTTCCGTGGTTGTGGATCGGCGGAATGATCGTGGCCCTCGGCGGCATTCTCGCCGTGGCGCCCCAGCGCGGGGCCGGACGACCGGTCGTGTCCACCAGCCTTGACGAATTGGCGGCCGCGCCGCCGGTCGAAGAGCCGGCGACGGTCTGACGGAACCAAGATCATGAGGAAGCATCTGACCTGGATTCTGCCATTGGCGTCAATTCCGTTCCTCGTGCTGTTGTGTCGAGGCATGGGAGTGGACAAGTACACGCTCCCATCGCCCCTCGAGGGGAATGCCGCCCCGAACTTCCAGCTGCAGACGATGGACGGCGACACGATCGATCTCGCGGAGCTGCGCGGAAAGGCGGTCGTCCTGAATTTCTGGGCGTCCTGGTGCATCCCGTGCCGCCAGGAACACGAAGTGCTCAAGCTGACGGAAGCGACGTACGACCCCGAGCAGGCACTCGTCCTCGGCGTGGTCTACCAGGACACGGAGGCCAACGCAAGGCGATTCCTGGCGGCACTCGGGGGCGACTGGATCCAACTCCTCGATCCGACGCAGCGCACGGCGATTGACTACGGGGTGTACGGAGTGCCCGAGACCTTCTTCATCAGTCCCGACGGGCAGATCGCGCACAAGCAGGTCGGCCCGGTTTCATGGGATCTGGTGAAACCGATGCTCGACTCCCTTATCGCGGCCGGTACTCCGGCGGCCGCCACGATCGGGGGTTCCCCGTGAACCGCCGGGAGTCTGCGCGGAAGGTCGCGGTGCTGCTGATGCTGGCGGCGTTCGGCGGCGTGATGACAGCCACGACCCTGTCGGCCCAGGTGTCTCAACCCAGGCCTCCTCCTCCGATAGCAGACCCCTCCCTGATGGACCGGGATGCCGAAAAGCTGGACGCGCGCGCCGCCGAGATCGCTGCGGAGCTGCGCTGTCCCGTGTGCCGCAATCAGTCGGTGGTCGAATCCAACGCGGACCTGTCGCGCGAGATGCAGGCTCTCGTCCGCGAGCGGCTCGTGGCCGGGGACACGCCGGAGGAGGTGAAGGCCTATTTCGTGAGCAGGTACGGGGAGTGGATCCTGCTCGAGCCCCAGCGCAGAGGGATCAACTGGATCGTCTGGGGCCTGCCGTTCGTCGTGCTGGTGCTCGGCGGCGTGCTCGCCGTTACGCTGCTTCGCCGGTGGGCGGCTTCGACCCCCGACGACGATTCCGCCGATGAGCCGGCCGCGGTCGCGCTGACGCCCGAAAACGAGCGCTGGCTGCAGGAGGCTCTGCGCGACGGTTGACCCGGTTCCGGCGGACGGAACACGGCCGGGCTCCCTCGGTATCAAGTCGGTTTGGAGGTGAGGATTCGAGCGCCGGCGACCCCGGATGGGCCGCCAATCGCCGCTCTCTTCGTCTCGTCTGAACAGCGACGGGAGGAATATGTTCTTCGACGCACGTGCTCTTGACTCATTTGACCAGTATCTCCAGGACGTTGAGCGCTATCCCCTCATCGAGAACCCGGAGAAGGAACGGGAAATCGCCCGGCGCGCACGCGCTGGTGACCGTGAGGCAGCTGAGCGGCTGGTAACGGCGAACCTGAGGTTCGTCATCTCGTACGTGAAGAAGTACCAGGGGCGGGGACTGAACCTCGCCGAGCTCGTCTGCATCGGAAACGAAGGACTGCTCAAGGCGGTCAAAAAATTCGATCCGGACAAGGGGGTGAAGTTCATCTCCTACGCCGTGTGGTGGATCCGGCAGACGGTTCTCCAGGCGTTGGCTGAGCAGACCCGCTCGGTCCGGATCCCGCTGAACCAGAATTCCAACCTGGTGAAGCTCTCACGTACCGAGACGGCCCTGACGCAGAAGTACGGGCGCACTCCGACGGATCGGGAGATCGCGGAGGAGATGAAGGAGCCGGTGGAAACGGTGCGCGCCCTGCGGCGCGTGGCTTCCGCCGAACTCAGCCTCGACGCTCCGCTCGACAAGTCCGATCGTGACAGCGCGTCGTTCGGCGAGCGGTTCTCGGGCGCGGACGAGACGGACATCGAACAGGATGTCGAGGCACAGGCGCGGCGGGAGTTTCTCGAGAAGATGTTCGAAAAATATCTCACCGAGCGTGAGCGGAAGATCCTCGTACTGTATTACGGGCTGGACGACGGCGAGGAGATGACGCTGGAACAGATCGGCGAGCTTCTAGGCGTTACGCGGGAACGGATCCGCCAGATCCGGAACCGGGCGTTCGACAAGCTACGCGGCTCGATACACGGAAACGCACTGGAAGGATTCTGGCGGGCCACCGCCTGACCCTCACGATCTGGCCCGCTGGTCCACGATCAGCCGAAGGGGCGACGGTTCTCTCGATCCGTCGCCCCTTCGCGTATCTCCGCCAGCTGATACCGGCTCGCCCCGAAACGGGTGTCCGCCCGACGGCGGGTCAGGTGGTCAGGCGACCGACTCTCTCTGTGTGGAACCCAGGGCTCTCCACGGAGCCACAAGCAGAAAAATACACACCGCCAGGATCGCGCTCAGCACACACCACAGACAGATCGCATGGAGGACGAACAACTCTATGGCCGTGAGATAGATCGAAAATCCCAGGCCTCCGAGTGACGCGACCGCCAGCAGCCGGCCGGCCACGCTCGACTCTGCTCTTCCCGCCTGCTGCATGAGCGCCAGCACGAACAC
>CBDUVN010000022.1:0-25333 GCA_965370685.1 uncultured bacterium
AGACCCTTGTACGAGTAGAACTGGTTCGTCCGGGCAACGGCCTGTCCGTTGATGAAAACCGTGGGCGTGCCGGTCACGCCGAGTTCGACTCCATACTCCTTCGACTCGAGTATTCGTCTGACATTCTCGCGCTCGCTGAGGCAACGCTTAAAGTCACCCGTATCCAGCCCGATGTCTTTCGCCAGGTCAACGAACGCGCCGCTCGGGTTCGTCTCGGTCGCCCAGGTCTCGACGCGCGCGAACAGCATGTCGTGCATCTCCCAGAATCTCCCCTGCTCCTCTGCACACAGTGAGGCGACATTACCCTTGAATGACTGGTCGTTGAGCGGAAAGTCGAAGGACACCCACCGAAGCGGACCGCCAGGGACCGCGTAGTTCCGCCGCAGGAGCTTGCCGACCATCGAATTGAATTCCCGGCAGTGCGGACACAGATAGTCCGAGAAATCATAGATTGTCACGACCGCGTCGTCCGGGCCAATGGAGATCCCCGCATTGGCATCCGCCTCGATGCCCGTTGTCTGTGCGAGGCCGAGCGGCGGCAGCTCACCCGCCTCTCCTCCGGACCTGCCGGCCGTGAGAAGCCACCCGACGCCGATCAGGACTATCACCCCGAGCGTCACGTAAAACCACTTGCTCCCGCCACCCTGATTCTTCTGTGTTGCCACCACCCACTCCTTGGTCAATCGAAGTCAAAGGACATCCGTCACCAGCCGACCTGCCAGACGGCCGGCCGATAAGATACGGTTCGGGCTGTTTTCCGCGAGTACGCCTCGGGTCACGTCACCAGCAACGCGATGATCGCCACTGCCACCACCAGGGTGACGAAGCCGATTCCGGCGAGCCTGACCCACTCGGGCAGCCCCGCCGACTGGAGTTCCGTCACTCTCGATAGCCTGGGGAGCAGCGTTGTCGACCAGCTCTTCTCGATCTCTTCGACCAGCTCCCGCCACGCTCCTTCGTAGCCGCTGTCGAGCCGGCTGAGCGTCGCCCGCCAGTCCTCCGCGGCCTCCCTGACCTCGGCATCGTCCTCGCCCGGCGGTCCTTCCTCGAACTCCTCGAGCCGGCCAAGCAGCTTTTCCTGCTCCTCCTCGAGCCCCGCGAATCGGACCCATAGTCGTTCGAACGGAGCTCTCATTCGCTGTACCATGGCGTCGCGCTCCGGCGGATTGATCCGGAAGTCCCGGTCCGCCCGACTCACACCGGCCCTCATCGACATCAACCTGCCGACCTGCTCATCGTACACGCTCAGCGTACGGTCGGCAGCATTCGCCACGGCGGCCCGCGTGTCTTCCTGCAGGCCCATCGCATCCATCGCGATCACGGCGCGCCGCAGGCTGTCGGCACTTCCCGCAGCTGACTTGCGCAGCAGCAGCGGCCCGAGGGCGATCTCTCCGAGTTCCAGGAAATGCAGCTCGAAGAAATCGGTCGGTAGCAGGGCACGCGACTGGAGTTCTCCCGGAACATTGGCGGCTGCACGCTCCGCCACCGCCTGAAGTGAACCCGCTGCGAGCGAAAACTCGGGAAGCTCAGCTGCATGCGGCGGGGTCACTTCCTTGCGGGCGAACAACTCCAGGGCAGGCGGACTTTCGACCGGGCTAGGACGCGACTTGCGGGCCGTCGTCGCCAGCGAGATCACCTCTTCCGGCAGCAGATAGCGCAGGTTCACGTGCGTGTCGTCTCCCCGCATGAGGATGAGTACATCCCCGCCCGGCTCACCAGGCTTCGCGAGCTGCCTCTTCACTCGCTCGATCGGCCAGACCAGCGACCACTGCTCCCGACCCGAGATCAGGTACAGTGCGCGGCGTGTCGCCGCGGCTACGAACAGACCGTTCAACCGCCGGCCATCCAGGCGCCCGCTCGCTGCACACGCGGCGGTGAACAACACGACCTCGTGGCCGAGCTGACGCACCAGGCGCCGGCGAACCTCCGTAAGATCGACCGCCTGCCCGACCCAGGCATCGAGACGATCGAGGGCTTCGCCGCTTCCTTTTATCACCACCGCACCGAACGTCCCGAACAGCAGGATCATGCCGGCTCTTCGCGACACGAAGAACACTTCCGCCCAGCGAATGAACAAGTCCCCGCAACTCAGACCGTCCACGGTCGGCGCAACGTGGGCGGCGCGCTGAACACCTCGCCCCTCGACGAGCACATCGAGCGTCAGAGCGTCGTTGATCATTCGGCCAGAATCCGCACGATTGCTTCCGTATCCGAGAGATCTTCCACCACGGCGTCCGGTCTGTGGGATCGGAGCTCGGCAGGCTCGTGCCGACCGGTCGCCACTGCGAGCACGCGCGCGCTGCTCGCCCGAGCACACTTGATGTCTTCCGGTGTGTCTCCGATCACGATGGAATCCACGACTCGGAATCGCTCACCAAAGTGCTCCGACGCTCGAGCCACGGCGAGGGGAGGCAGGTCGGCCCGTCGCTCGGAGTCAGACCCGAATGCGCCGAAGTCGAACACCTCGGAAATGCCCGCTGCCCGGAGCTTTTTCCACGCACCTTCTTCCATGTTCCCCGTCACCAGCCCGAGCACGAATCGCTCATCGGCGATCAACCTGTCGAGCAGCTGTCGCACACCGGCGAACAGTGCCACCTGGCCATCGCGCTCCGCGAGCTCCCGGTCGAGGCATTCATAGTAAGTCCGCCACAGCGTGGGGAATCGCGCTTCGATCCACGGATCCGTCCTGCCGCGCGCACGGAGCAGGTCTCGCACGATCGACGGGTCCGTCCGCCCGTGAAAATCGAATCCTTCGATCGGGCCCGTCTCTCCGTAGACCTGGATCATGGCCCGGGTCAGGGCTGCCCGGCCGGCACCGAGAGTGTCGATGAGGGTCCCATCGATGTCGAACAGGAGCAGCCGCGTCACATCAGTCCGTCCCTTCCGTCGACCGATTCCGGACCTCGGATGCAAATCGCTCGAACAGCCGGAGGTTCGTTCCGGTCGGATCGTCGAGCTTGCGCTCCGGATGCCACTGGACGCCAATCGTCCACCCGGCATCCGGCGCCCGATATTCGACGGCTTCGATCAACCCATCGGGCGCCCAGGCCACAGCAGTCAACCCGTCTGCGAGTTCGAATATTCCCTGGTGATGGGCCGAGTTCTGCACAAAATCGGCAGATGGAAGCACGCCGGACAGAAGTCGCACCCCGCTCGAACGGATCGAGTGGATGTGCCCATCGAATTCCCGATACCGATCGTGATCGATCTCCGTGCCCATCAGGGTCTCGAGATCCTGATACAGGGTGCCCCCGAGGGCCACGTTGAGCAACTGAACGCCCCGGCAGATCGCGAGAACCGGGAGCCGGCGCTCGAGGGCCCGCCGCAGAAGTTCGAGCTCCAGCGCATCCCGCTCCGGAGACACGGTCCTGGCACCGTCCGGCGCGGCGCCGTACCGCGCCGGGTCGACATCCTCTCCCCCGGAAAGGACCAGGCCCGAGGAGAGATCGAACAGCCGGTCACGAGCTCCGGGATCATCGAGCGGCGAGAGGGCCAGTGGCAGGAGGCCGGTCGCACCGAGAGCACGCAGGTATCCGACTTCGACCATGACGCGAGGCATCCCTATGTCGCTGTCGAGCACCGGCACGGTGAGAGCCACGAACGGCCCGGTCATCACGCCGCGCCCAGCCAGGCGCGGAACAGGGCCGGATCGAGGTTGCCGCCCGACAGGACCGCGCAGGTCTCACCGCCTGGCACCATCGCGACGCGGCCCGACAGAAGCGCGGCAACCGTCGCGGCCCCGCTCGGCTCCACCACCAGCCGCTGCCCGTAGCACCATACGACCGCGCGACGGATGCTCTCGTCGTCCACGAGGACTACATCGTCCACGTGTTCCCGAACGTGCGCGAACGTGAGGTCGCCGGGGCGAACCGGTTTCAGACCGTCCGCGATCGTATTTACTTCTTCCAGCGTGATCGGGAACCCGACATCCAGCGAGCGCCTCATCTTCGCGGCGCCTTCCGGCTCGACGCCCACGATCCGCGTCCCGGGAGACAGCGCACGGATCGCCGCCGAAACGCCCGCGATCAGACCACCTCCGCCGATCGGGACCAGCACCAGTGCCAGCGGACCGACTTCCGGCCTGGCCTCGACCCGCCTCGCCCGTTCCTCGGCGATCTGCTCATGGATCTCGAGTCCGGTCGTCCCCTGGCCGGCGATGATCTCGGGATGATCGAAAGGCGGGACCATCACCCCACCATCCTCCGCCAGGATCGCTTCGGCGCGCGCTTTGCGTTCGACCGTTGTGGTACCCGCTTCCACGACCCGAGCACCATAGGCGAGTGTCGCGGCGCGCTTCACCGGGGGCGCATCGGTGGGCATCACGACCGTTGCCGGGATGCCGAATTCCCGCGCGCACCAGGCGACCGCCTGAGCGTGGTTTCCCGAGGAATAGGTGACGACTCCGTCAGACAGCTGTTTCGGGTCCCGGGCTGACAGAAAGTTGTACGCTCCCCGAAGTTTGAAGGCGCCGACGTGCTGCAGGTTCTCGGCCTTCAGCCACAGCCGACCGGGGAATCCGCTGCCCGTGGTTTCATTTCCCGTCGCAGCGCGATCGAACGGTGCATCGAGCAACGGAGTCCGCCGCGCGACCGGCCGGATCCGCTCGGCAGCACGCCGGATCGCATCGAGACCGACCAGGCTCGCGGGCAGCTGACTCAACTCACGACTCCGGAGACTCTGAAGACTCTGGAGACTCTGGAAATTCTGAAGACTCTGGAGACTCTGTGGCCGGGCGATCGACCTCTGCGACCTCTGCCGCCTGCATCTCATCCCCGCCCTGTTCCCGGCCCTGTTCCCGGCCCTGCTCCTCGTCCAGTCCGCCCTGGCCGTCCTGGTCGTTCTCATCGTCCTGATCGGCATCATCCAGGTCTGCACCATCCAGGTCGGACATGATCCTGGCCACGTCCATCACCGTGTCGCGCTTGTCGAGAGACACGAGCCTGACACCCTGCGTGTTTCGGCCAATCACCCGGATCTGCGACGCCGGCTGGCGGTTGATCACGCCGGCGCGGGTGATGAGCATCAGCTCGTCGTCGTCCGTGACTTCCTTGACCGCTATCACCTCGCCCGTCTTCGGTGTCAGGCGGAGATTGATCAGCCCTTTCCCTCCTCGCCGTTGTGACCGGTACTCGTCCACCGAGGTCCGTTTGCCCATCCCGAGCCGGGTCACCGTGAGGACTGAGGCGTCCCGGCGGACGACGACGAGGCCGACCACGGCATCGTCCTTCGCCAGGCGAATTCCACGCACACCACGTGTCGCCCGACCCATCTCCCGCGCATCCGATTCCGCGAACCGGATCGATTTTCCAAGTCGGGTCGCGAGGAGCACGTCGTTGTCGCCGCTCGTCAGCTGGACGTCGATCAGGCGATCGCCTTCGACGATGTTGATCGCATTGATTCCTACGCTGCGTACGTTCGAGTAGGCTGCGAGGCTCGTCTTCTTCACCTGCCCGTTCTGCGTCGCGAAGAACAGGTACTGGTCGTCCGGGAACTCGCGCACGCGAACGATCGACGCGATCTGCTCGTTTTTCTCGATGTTCAGCAGATTCACGATCGGCTTTCCCCTCGACATGCGGGAGGCCGGCGGAATCTGGTGCACCTTCAGCCAGTACAGCTGACCACGTGCGGTGATCACCAGCAGGTAGTCGTGGGTCGAAGCGAGGAACAGGTGCTCCACCCAGTCCTCTTCCTTCGTGCTCATCCCCGCGATCCCCCGTCCCCCGCGCCGCTGCTGCCTGTAGGCCGCCGGCGGAATCCGCTTGATGTAGCCCTCGTGGCTGACGGTGATCACCATCTCCTCGTCGGCGATCAGGTCCTCCGCCCGGAAGCTCGCCACCGTGCCCACGATCTCCGTCCGCCTGTCGTCTCCATAACGGTCCGTGAACTGCTGAAGCTCCTCACGGATTACTGCCATTCGCAGATCACGCGAATCGAGAAGGGTTTCGAGTTCCTCGATCAGCGCCCGGACCTCCCTCAGCTCATCTTCGAGCTTCCCGATCTCGAGACCCGTGAGCCGCGACAGGCGCATCGCGAGGATCGCAGCCGCCTGCTCCTGACTCAATTCGAATCGGGCCCGGAGATTCTCCGAAGCATCCGGGGAGTCCTTCGAGGCACGGATGATCGCGACGATCTCGTCGATATTGTCGACAGCGATCTTGAGCCCCTCGAGGATGTGCTCACGAGCTTTCGCGGCCGCCAGGTCGTGCTCGCTCCTCCGCACGACCACCTCGTGGCGGTGGTTGATGAAGTGCTGGAGGATTTCCTTCAGGTCCATCACTTTCGGAACGCCGTCCACCAGCGCGAGCATGATGACTCCGAAGGTGGACTGCATCTGGGTGTGCTTGAACAGCTGGTTGAGGACGATCTGCGGAATCGCGTCCCGCTTCAGGTCGATAACGATCCGGATCCCATCGCGATCGGACTCGTCCCTGAGATCCGCGATGTCCTCGGTTCGCCGGTCCCGGACGAGTTGCGCGATCTGCTCGATCAGCCGGCTCTTGTTGACCATGAACGGGATCTCGGTCACCACGATCCGCTCGCCGACGTTCGGCCGCTCCTCGTAATGCGCCCGGGCCCGGATCACCACCCGCCCGCGACCCAACGTGTAGGCGTCGCGGATTCCATCCAGCCCGTACACGAGACCGGCGGTCGGAAAGTCCGGGCCCTGCACGTGTTCCATCAGTTCTTCGATCGTGGCGTCGGGATTCTGGATCAACAGATCACACGCCCCGACGACTTCCCGGAGATTGTGCGGTGGAATGTTCGTGGCCATTCCTACGGCGATTCCCGACGAACCGTTGATCAGCAGGTTGGGAGGAAGCGAGGGCAGAACGACCGGTTCTTCGAGCTGGTCATCGAAGTTCGGCGTCCAGTCGACCGTGGACCGGTCGATGTCGGACAGCATTTCCGTCGCGACCGATGCCAGCCGCGCCTCGGTGTACCGATATGCCGCAGCACTGTCGCCATCGATCGAGCCGAAATTCCCCTGGCCGTCCACCAGCGGATACCGAAGCGAGAATTCCTGCACCATCCGGACGAGCGAATCGTACACGGCCGAGTCGCCGTGCGGATGGTACTTCCCGAGCACGTCACCCACGACCGTCGCGCACTTCTTGTACGGTCGATTCGGTGCCAGCCCGAGCTCGTGCATCGCGTACAGGATGCGCCTGTGGACGGGCTTGAGACCGTCCCGCACGTCGGGTAACGCCCGCTGTACGATGACGCTCATCGAGTAGTCGAGGAACGACTCCCGCATCTCGTCTTCGAGCAGACGCTGCTCGATCCGCTCCGTGCGCTCTTCGGTCTCCATGAACTCCGCTTCGCAATCGGTTCACGGGGTACCGGGCTCCGTCCTGCGGACGGGGCGCCGAACCTCCGATTCAGGGCTGGAATAACCGGCGAAACATAGCCGAAACAGGCCTGTTCCGCGACCGTTCGACTATGATCGCGTCGGGGCGGGAGAGCCCCGTCCAATGGAGGTCGAAATTCGGGCTATTCGAAGGCCGGGAAGGGGTTCAATTCAGGCGCAGACCCGGTAATCGTCGATCTCGTGGCGACCCATGGCATCCAGGGCCCCGCGAATCTCTTCACGGGCCCCTGGAGACCCGACTGCGGCCAGCACGTACGGATCGGAGTCACGCATCAGATGCTCGACTCCCCGCGGGGCCAGAACGGGCGCACCGTGGATCTCCTGGCCGATCTTACGGGGGTCCAGATCCACGAATGCCGCGACGGGAATCCCCTGCCGCTGAAGTTCTCGCGCGAGGGGCTTCCCCACCTTTCCGGCTCCCCACACGACGATCTGCCGGCCGGATGGAAGGAATGCCGTCCGGAGAAAATGAACCTTGCAACGTCGGAAAGCCTGCGGCGTGTAGCGCTCCGAGCGCAGGGAGTGCCGATCCGGATGGACACGCCAGTCGAGCAGTTTCCGGGGCAGATTCGCGGCCCGCATTCCAGCGGCGTGGAGTCGCAGGACCAGATCGTAGTCCTCCGGCCAGTCCAGGTCCCGATAGCCGCCAAGGGCGTGGAACACCGACTTGCGGACTACGAGTGTCGGGTGGGCGATCGGACATTCGACGAACAGATCTGCCAGCACCGCTTCCTCATCCACCAGGCCGTTCAGCCAAGCCTCGTAGCGACGATACCCGGAGCCCAGGCTCGCGTCGGGAAACAGCCGGACTGCCGTTCCGCACGCCGCGACCGCCGTGTGACCGGCCAGGAACGCGCTCTGGGCCAGAAGCCGATCCGGATGCATCACATCATCCGCATCCATTCGGGCAAGCAGCGGGGCCGCCGCCTCAGACGCCGCCCGGTTCAGGGCGCGCACGAGCCCCTGCCCCTCCCCATCCAGCACCAGCAGCCTGCGCTCCAGCCGGGCCCTGCTCCGCAGTAGTGCGAGGGTGTCATCGGTCGATCCGTCGTCTACCGCGATCACCTCGAAGTTGGACAGGCTCTGGACGAACAGGCTATCGAGACACTCCCCCAGCCACTGCGCCGCGTCCCGGCAGGGCAGCAGGACCGAGACCGCAGGACGTACAGCGCGGCTCCCGCTCATCTGGAAACGGTACCGACGCTCGACAGATCGGGCTCGAGCGCGCTCCGCGCGTTCAGATGCTGGTGAAGGAACCGTCCGGTGTGCGACTCGGGCGCAGCCATGATCGACGACGGCGGGCCTTCCGCTACGATTCGACCGCCATCCTCGGCGGCTTCGGGCCCCAGATCCACGATCCAGTCGGCTCGCGCGATCACGTCCAGATTGTGCTCGACCACCACGACCGTGTGGCCCGCCTCCGTGAGCTGCTCCAGGACGCCTGCCAGGCGGTCCACCTCGCCCGCACCGAGTCCGGTCGTCGGCTCGTCGAGAATGTAGATCCGTTTCCTGCCGCCCGGGCCCCGCGCCAGCTCACGGGCGATCTTGAGTCGCTGGGCCTCTCCGCCGGACAGCGTGGTCGCCGACTGACCGAGTCTCAGGTAGCCGAGCCCGACTCGCTGCAACTGCCACAGCGACTCTCCAAGCCGGTCCTGCCGGATGAAGAAGCGGATCGCTTCGTCTACCGTGAGATCGAGGACTTCCCGGATGTTCAAACCACGGTATCGAATCTCCAGCACCTCGGGCTTGAACCGGGCTCCCTCGCACACCTCGCACGGAATGGAGACGTCTGCGAGGAACACCATCTCCACGACTTCCATACCCGCGCCCTTACAGGCTTCGCACCGTCCCCCCTCGACGTTGAAGCTGAAGTGTCGCGGAGCGTAGCCCCTCCGCTTCGCCTCGGGCTGCGCGGCGAACACCTTTCGGATCTCCCCCCAGCCCTTGATGTAGGTGATCGGGTTCGAACGCGGGGTCCGGCCGATCGGACTCTGATCGACGAGAATGACATCGGTGAATCCGTGCGCCCCGGTGAGCGAATCCCACTCTCCGGCCGCCTCACCCAGGTGAAGGCGTGCTGTCGTCCCACCCCGCAGCGACCTCTCGAGCGCTCGGTACAGCAGGTCATGGACAACGGTCGACTTTCCGGATCCCGACACGCCGGTCACGACCGTGAGCAAGCCGAGGGGGATCCGCAGATCGATCCCTCGAACGTTATGAAGCCGGGCGCCGCGAAGCTCGAGCCATCCTTGCTCCGCCGGCCTGCTGCGTGGCCCGGGCCCGGCCGGTCTGGTCAACGCCGTCCCGGTCGTCGTCCCCGCATCGAGCAACTCGACCCAGTCGCCGCTGAACACGAGCTCCCCTCCAAGCTCACCTGCCCCGGGACCCAACTCCACGATCCGGTCGGCCACCCGCAGGACGGCGGCGTCGTGCTCGACCACCAGCACGGTATTGCCGGCGTCACGGAGCCGTCGCAGCACGGCGATGAACCGGTCGGTGTCGCGTGCATGCAGCCCGATCGTCGGTTCATCCAGCACATAGAGCGTATCGACGAGCCGGCTTCCGAGGCTGCTGGCAAGGCGGATCCGCTGCATCTCGCCGCCGGAGAGCGTGCGGGCCTGGCGGCCGAGCGTGAGATAACCGAGTCCTACCTCGTGCAGGAAACCGATCCGGTCTCGCACTTCGTCGAAGATCGTCTCTGCGACCTGTGCCTCGAACGGCGTGAGAACCAACGTTTCCAGCCACTCCGCGAATCGGTCGAACGTGAACCCCGCCACCTCGGCGATCGTGTGTCCATCCACCTGTACGTTGAGCGCTTCGGTCCTGAGCCGGGCGCCGCCGCACGAGGGACAGCTGCGCGGGCGCTGATACTGGCGGAGGAACACCCGGATGTACTGCTTGTAGCGCTTCCGCTCGCGTCCGCGCAGGAACGGCAGCATCCCCTCGAACTCGTCGCTCCCGTGCAGCAATTCCCGCTGCAGCTCAGACTCCAGCTCCCGCCACGGCACATCCACGCTGACGCCCCGTCTCGTGGCCAGTCGAAGGACCGCCGCCCTCTCCTTCCGATACCGGGGCTTGGTCCACGGATCGAGCGCACCGGCGGCGAGCGAACGCTCGGAATCGGGAACGATGAGATCGATATCGTATTCCAGGACCGCCCCGAAGCCGTTGCATGTCTCGCAGGCTCCGACAGGATGGTTGAAGCTGAACAGCAACGGCGTCGGCTCGGGAAACTCCCGCGCGCAGCGGCTGCAGCGAAACCTTTCGTTGAACGGCAGGTCGCGGAGAATCTCGAACACTCCGGGATCGTCCCGCTCCACGATGAGCACCCTGGCATGTCCGTGGCTCTCGGCGAACGCGCTCGCCAGAGCTTCGGACGCGCGCTCCCGGATGTCGTCGTCGACCACCAGACGATCCACCACCACCAGGATGCGCTCGGCCCCGGTCAGCGAAATCGGATCCTGTTCCGAATCGAGGTGGTGTTCCTCTCCGTCCACGATGACCCGCACGTAACCGCGGGCCCGCAGGTGATCGGCCGCCGTAGATGCCGGGAGTCCTTCCCGCACTTCCCATGGAAAGGTGATGTAGATGCGACTTCCCTGTTCGAGACCCATCACCGAATCGGTGGCGGAGGTCACGGTATCCGGCACGACGCGCACGCCGCACTCAGGGCAGATCGTGTGCCCGACACGGCTCCACAGCAGACGCAGGTAGTCCCAGATCTCGGTGACCGTCCCGATCGTCGAGCGACTCGTCTGCACGGAGTTCCGCTGGTCGATCGCGACCGACGGTCGAATGCCGTCGATCCGATCCACATCGGGCTTCGGCATCCGCTCCAGAAACTGCTTGGCGTAGGTCGACAACGACTCCACGTAACGACGCTGACCTTCGGCGTACAGGGTATCGAAGGCGAGGCTCGACTTCCCGGAGCCGCTCGGACCGGTGATCACCGTGAGATCGCCGTGGAAGATGTCCACGTCGATGCTCCGGAGGTTGTTCTGACGTGCGCCGCGTACGCGAATCGCCGGTTCCATGGCCCGATGATGGACGGCCCCGGGCGGGGCCGTCAAACTGGCGCCCGGCTGGAACGGTCCGGGGGGGTCGGGTATTATGGCTCTCCATGGCACACCACACGCCCGAGGGGCCGATCCGGGAAGAAGAAGCGCTGGGGAAGGCATATGATGCCCGCCTGATGCGCCGGCTCCTGTCCTATCTTCAGAACTACCGGATCCAGGTTCTCTCAGCCGTCTTGATGCTGGTGGCCGCTTCGGGCCTCGAGCTCGTCGGGCCGTGGCTGACCAAGATCGCGCTCGACCGGGCCGTTCCCACGGCCGACACTGAGCTGCTGGTTTCCCTGGCCGCGATCTACATCACCTCGCTCACAGCCGCCGCCGGCCTCGAGTATGCGCGGACGATTCTCACCACGTGGATCGGCCAGCACGTGATGCTGGACCTCAGGGGGCAGGTGTTCGCACGCCTGCAGCGACTCGATCTCGCGTTCTTCGATCGGAATCCGGTGGGTCGCCTGATGACCCGGGTCACGAGCGACATCGAAGTGCTCAACGAGATGTTCACATCGGGCGTCGTGACGATCTTCGGGGACATTTTCACGATCGGCGCCATCGTTACGGCCATGCTGCTGCTCGACTGGCGGCTCGCACTGGTGTCGTTCGCCGTCCTCCCGTTCGTATTCGTCGCGGCGATTCTGTTCCGTCGCAAAGTCCGCGATGCGTACCGGGACATTCGGACGAGACTCGCCCGGATCAATGCGTTCCTCCAGGAGCGGATCACCGGTGTCGGAGTCGTCCAGCTGTTCCGCCAGGAGAGCTCGACCGCGGAGAGGTTTGCGCAGATCAACGAGAGCCATCTGAAGGCGCATCTGCGTTCCATCACGTACTACGCGCTGTTCTTCCCCGTCATCGAGTTTCTGACGGCCGTCGCCGTAGCTCTGATCCTGTGGTACGGCGGCCTGCGCGCCCTCGAGGGCACGATGTCGATCGGCGTGATCGCCGCGTTCCTGCAATACGTCCGGCGATTCTTCCGGCCAATCCAGGACCTGTCGGAAAAATACAACATTCTTCAGAACGCGATGGCGAGTTCCGAGAGGGTGTTCCAGCTCCTTGACCGCGAGCCGGCGATCGTGGAATCCGAGGACCCGGTCATCCCCGGCGAGATCCGCGGTCGGATCGAATTCGATGGTGTCTGGTTTCGCTATCCCGGGCCCGGAGAGACAGCACCGGCAGATTCTTCCGAGCCGCAGAACGACTGGGTGCTCAAAGATATCTCGTTTCGCGCCGAGCCCGGAGAGCGTCTCGCGATCGTCGGTGCGACCGGTGCGGGGAAATCCACGATCGTCAATCTCCTGTTGCGGTTCTACGACCCGCAGCAGGGTCGGATCCTGCTCGATGGAGTCGACATCCGGGAGCTCCCCCTGGAGACTCTGCGCAGCTCCATGGGCCTGGTGCTGCAGGACGTCTATCTGTTCTCCGCGAGCGCAAGTGAGAACATCTCTCTGGGCCGCGAGCCGATCGACGCGGAGGCCGTCCGACAGGCGGCCATGCGCGTGGGAGCCGATCGCTACATGCGTCGTCTACCTGGTGGCTACGACCAGGCCCTGGGCGAACGCGGGAGCAATCTCAGCGTGGGAGAGCGACAGCTTCTCAGTTTTGCGCGCGCTCTTGCCGGTGGCCCCCGCATCCTGCTGCTGGACGAGGCCACCAGCTCGGTGGACTCCGAGATCGAAGCTCAGATCGACCGGGCGCTGGAGGAGTTGATGACGGGCCGCACCAGCATCGTGATCGCGCACAGGTTGTCCACGGTGCAGAGTGCTGACCGGATCGTCGTGCTCCACCACGGAGAGATCCGTGAGACCGGCACTCACCGGGAACTGCTGGCGCTGGACGGACTCTATGCAAGGCTGTACCGGCTTCAGTTCACGGGCACGGAGGCGGCATGAACGGATTGATCGACCTGATCGTCGCGATGGACACGCGACTGATGCTCCTCGTGTTCCTGCTGGTGCTGGATGCCTGGGCGATAACGATGATCGTCAAGGCCCGACCGACGATGAGGGAAGGCCTGTTGTGGAGCGCGATCGTGGTCCTCTGCCCGATCATCGGCTGCCTGTTCTGGTATGCCCTGGGTCCGAAACCGCTCACCCGGAGTCCGGGTGGCGTCGGCTGAGGCCGATCTCGATCAGCTCCGAAACGAGCCGGGCGCTCGCCGCGGCAGCGTTCCCCGCTTCCTCCGCGTAGGCTCGCGCGGCAAGACCCATCTTCTCCATCCGGCCCGGATTGTCGATCAACTCCCGGATCCGGTCGACGGCGTCTCGCGGCGTTACCACCACCGCTGCATTGCGGGCAAGAAGATCCTCGGCCTCGCGTCGGTCGTAGACGGGACCGAACAGCACCGGAATTCCGGCCGCCGCCGGTTCGATCACGGAGTGAAGGCCGGTCGCATCGAACGCTCCGCCCACCAGGGCCAGGTCGGCCTCGAGGTAGAGACCCGCCAGCAGCCCCACCGAATCGACCACCAGCGGAACGGGCACATCGCCGTCGCGCTGCGCGGAAGCCGTCCGATGCTCGCTCCCATCCGGTGCAGCTGAGAGCTCCGACAGGATCAGGGGGTCGAGCCCCCACGCCGCCCGGCAACGTTCGGCGATTCGTTCCACGGCCTCGGGAGACGGTTCGTGCGGGACGAGCACCAGATCGAGTTGCGGCCCAATCTCCCGCGCCACCTCCAGCAGGACATCCTCGTCGGGTGGCCAGGTCGAGCCTCCCACCAGCCGAACCCTTCCGGGAGAGCGCGCCGGAAGCACCGCCACACCGGAACTCCGGCCGGCGTCCGCCGTCGCCAGCGCCTGGTCGAACGCGGCGTCCCCCGTGATCCGGATTCGCTTCGGGTCCACGCCGAGGACTTCCAGTGCCGCGGCGTCGGGCTCACCCACGACGCCTACGGAATCCAACCTTGAGTATGTCGATCTGAGCAAATGCCGGGTCGGGCTACGCAGACGCGAACTGTCGGGTCTGACGGTGCCGTTGATCATCCCGAGCGGCACGCCGGCCTGTGTGGCCGAATGGGATAGTCCCGGCCATACATCCAGCTTCACGAATACGAGAGCATCCGGACGAAGCGACTCAAGCATCGCCGCGGACTCGGCGGGCGTATCCAGCGGTGCGTATCCGGCAAAGTCCGGCTCGATGGACCGGGCCAGTGGTAGCCCGGACGGCGAGGAGACCGTGATCGCGAGTTGTAGTTCCGGGTATTGCAGCCTCAGGAGCCGGATCACCGGCAAGGCTCCCGCCAGCTCGCCCGCCGAGGCCGCGTGCAGCCACAGCAGGGGGACTTCGGGACGCCGCTCGCGCACCGCCCAGTCACGGGCCCGGGAACTGGCGACCCTTCTCCCCTCGATTGCGTCCGCCACTTTCGGTGGCAGCGATCGCGCCAGCGGCAGAAGCGGCCGGATGAGTCCGAGCAGCAGGCTGTACACGCGTTCGACAGGGTCCACGCGCGCTCCAGGTCGGGTTCCATTCCGCCGGACCGGTCCTCGAGTCCGGGTCTCGAACCAACACGTTGCGGTCCGAGTGCCGCTCTTGTCCACCGGCAGGCATGCCGGTACAGATTCCATGCACCGATCGTGGAGCGGTCCGCGGACGACCCGGCACACGCCGTGAGGAGCAATCAATTGCGGTACATCGGGAACAAGACACGGCTGCTCCCCTTCCTGCTCGAGGGAATGGACACGCTGGGAGTGACCGGCGCCGTCGCCTGCGATCCATTTTCGGGTACGGCGAGCGTCGGACGCGCATTGAAGCTCAAGGGCTGGCGCGTTCACAGCGGTGACGTGATGGCGCTTTCCTACGCGTTCCAGGTAGCGCGCGTCACTCTGGATCGAACGCCGGGGTTCTCCTCGTCGTTGCTCGCGGTGAACGGTGATTCCCTGGAGGCGGATGAACGCCACGACCCGGATGGGACGAGTCTCCGCTCGGTGGTCCGGGAACTCGAATCCCGTCCCCCGTCGCATGGGTTCATCAGCGAGCATTACTCCCCCGCCGGTGACTCCGCGCGACTGCATGGACGCATGTACTTCACCTCCGAGAACGCGGGTGTGATCGATGCCGTCCGGGAGGGAATCGATTCGTGGGCCTCGGAGGGCCTGCTGGACCGCGACCAGACGCAACTCCTGCTCGCATCGCTCATCCAGGCCGCCGACCGGGTGGCGAACACGACGGGCGTCTACGCCTCTTTCGTAAAGAGCTGGCAGCCGAATTCTCTCAAGCCACTGGAGCTTCGGGCGGTGCGGCCGGCGGTGCCCCCGACACCGTCGGCTCGAGGGTGCACGGCGTTTTGCGGACCGGCGTCGAAGATGCTTGACCGTGCGGGTGCCGTCGATGTCGTGTACCTCGACCCCCCCTACAACGAGCGCCAGTACCCGGGCTACTACCACATCCCGGAGCTGCTCGCGCGCGGCTGGAACCCGACCCCAGAACTGCGCGGAAAGACCGGCCTCATCCCTGACGAGGAGCTGCGCTCGGACTGGTGTCGGCGGGGACGTTGCGAGCAGGCTCTCCGTACGGTCCTCGACCACTCGGACGCCCGCCACGTGCTTCTGAGCTACAACGAAGAAGGGCTCATTCCCCTGGCGCGGATCGAAGAGATCCTGCGAGACAGCGGCGAGGCCGGTAGCTATCGCCGTCTCGGCCAGGGGTACCGCAGGTATCGCAGCGACTCTGACGGTCCATCCCGACGCTATCGGAGAGACCGGGTCCGGGAATGGCTGCACTACGTGCGCCGTCGATGACGGTCCCCGGGGACCGTGTCGGCCGCCGGCCGGTACCACACCGCATGTTTGCCGATTTCGCTCTGCGCAGCGCCCTCGTTGCATTGTCCTGCGCCTGTCTCGCCAGTTGCTCTCCCGAGTACGTGCTTCGTGGCGGCTGGGAGGAAGCGAACATCCTGTCGGACAGCCGGCCGATCGAGGAGGTCGTTGCCGACCCGTCGACCGAGCCGGAGGTCCGTGAGAAGCTCCTGCTCGTGAGAGACGCCCGGGTGTATGCGCAGCGGCAGCTGGGCCTCGACCCCGGGAAGAGCTTCACCAGCTACGCCCGGCTGGACAGTGACACGCTGGTGCTCGTGGTATCGGCCGCCCCGGAACTGGAGCTGCGCTGGAAGACATGGTGGTTCCCGATCGTGGGGCGACTTCCATACAAGGGGTATTTCCACTTCGACAAGGCCATCGAAGAGGCCGCCAAGCTCGCATCGGACGGGTACGACGTATACGTCCGGCCAAGCTCCGCCTTCAGCACGCTCGGCTGGCTGCCGGACCCCATCCTGTCGCCGAGCCTGCGTGAAGACAGCATCGGCCTGGTCGAGACCGTCATCCATGAGATCACGCACACGACGTACTTCCCGAAGGGGCAGGCGAGGTTCAATGAGAGCTTTGCGAACTTCGTCGGATGGCGCGGCTCGATCGAGTTCTTCTGTGACGCGCTCGCCGACGTCGATCGCTGCGATGCCGCCGAGTCCCGCTGGCATGACATGCGGCTGTTCGGACGATTCTTCAACAGCATCGTCGAACCGCTGCAGGAGCTGTACGCCAGTGGCGAGCCGGAATCGGAACTTCGTGCCGGGAAGCGACGGATACTCGACGATGCGGCGATCCGGTTCGACGACGATGTGCGGCCTCAGCTTCTGTCAGGCCGCTACCACGCGCTCGACCCGGACCAGCTGGACAACGCCTGGCTGCTATCACGGATCCTGTACTACACGAGACTCGACGACTTCGAGACCCTGTACGAGAGGTACCCGGACCTGCGATCGACGGTGGCTGCCTTGATCGAAGAGGCCGGGAGCGGCGATCCGTGGGAGGCGCTCGACGCGCTGCTCGAGCAGACCGCCGGCCTGCCCCGTGCGAGTGTCGTCGACGGCGACTAGCTTCGTCACAGCCGGTTTTCAGCGGGTACGATTTCCACCAGGCGTTAGCGAGCACACGTCATGTACGAGCGGATCCTCATTGGCATAGACTTTTCGGACTCCTCCGTGGAGACCGTACGCTGGGCCGTATCCCGGTTCCCGACCGCCGACATCGTCCTGTTTCACGCGATCGAGCCGTTGTCGATCCCCGGTTATCTCTCCCGGGCGCTCGGCGGCGGCCTGGAACTGATGCGTGAAAAGGAGCTCGATGCCCGCACCAACCTGGAGCACCTCGTCGAGGGGATCGGGATCGAAGCCAGGCTCGAGGTTTGCCTCGGCTGGGCCCCCGAGGCCCTGGCGATCACCGCGGAGGAGATCGGAGCCGAGCTGGTCGTTGTGGGCGCTCATCGGAAGCGGGTCAACCCGACCGATGAGCTGGGAAACACCTGCTCGGCGATCGTGAGAAAGACGCACGTACCGGTGCTGGTGTGGCGTCCGGTGATCAACGAAAGCGACAAGACGATCCTCGCCGCACTGGATCTGCGGGAGGGCAGTGCGCCGGTCGCGGCGACCGCCGCTCGCTACGCCGACTACTTCGGTGCCCGGCTGCTGTTGCTGCACGCGATCCCAAGCACACTGCACGGATATCTGCGCGCCGTCAGCACGGCGCCCAAGGTCGAAGAGGCGATGCGGGACCTGGAAAACGAGGCGCGACGCGACGCGCTGGCGCGGATCCCGGACGAGCTGCGCGACCAGATCCAGACCCAGGTCGCGATCGTGCGAGGACGACCGGTCGTAAGCCACATCCTGAACACGGCCGAAACGGAATCCGCAGACCTGATCGTGATCGGCAAGTACCACGCCCCGGGGCTCGTGGCACGGGTGCTCCTGGGTGGAATCACATCGGCCATTATTCAGAACGCGAATTGCTCAGTACTTACGGTCCCGGTCTGATGTGGGACGGGTCGTGAGTACATCGGACGCCGGATTCGACTGCAGCCGTTGCGGGGCCGCCGGCCGGGCTCCGATGGGAGCGGCACCCTTTCCGAACGAGCTCGGCGAGCGGATCGCCGGATCCATCTGCACCGAGTGTTGGGAAGAGTGGAAACGGCGCCAGATGGTGATCATCAACCATTACGGCCTGAACGTACGTGAGCCGAAGGCACGCGAATTCCTGATCGCCAACCTGCGGAGCTATCTGTTCGCCGAAGGAGATGGCGAGGCGGAAATCGACTCGACTCAGGAGGGGTCGGTCGAGTGGTAGAGGGGGGGGCGGGCTCACTCTATGATGCGAGTTTTCGGAACTCGTCAGCCGTTACGCTGGCTTACCCATGCTCTCTTCCCATCGCCTCCAACCTGTCACCGAGGTCCGACGGAGCCCGGAACACGTACACTTTCCCCGACCGCGACTGGATCAGCAGGCCCCGCTGTGCCAGGTCCAGCAAGTCTACCCGCGCCGTTTGATATACTACGCTGTGGCTGCGTCGGTGCGAATCGATGGTGTACTGGTGACCCGGATGTCGAAGCGCGTGCCCCAGAACTGCGAACTGGCGGTGGTTGAGCTGGACGGATTCGCGCAGTAGGGCCTCCACCCTCCGTAGCTCGGAAACTTTCTTTGTCAGGAACCTCTGTAGCTCATCGATCGCCCGGCGTATCACCTTAAGCTGATAGTCCAGAAAATATGTGATGTCGTTCTCGTCCGTTTCGGAGTACAGGAACGATCGTGCATATCGGGCAGGGGCGCCCCGTAGAATCGTAGAAATCGAAATATACTCAGCCAGCCAGTACCCCTGCGAGATCATCGACCAGTAGAATAGAGCCCTTGCGGTTCGTCCGTTCCCGTCGACGAAAGGATGGTCGTATGCGAGCCAGAAGTGGAGGAGAATCGCCCGAACGACCGGGTGGATGAAGGTGCCCTGATCCAGCTCGTTGGCGAACAGGCACATGGCCTCGAGCCTACCTGGCAGTTGGTCCGGGGGCGGCGGAACATGCAGTATCTCCCCGGTTCCGGCCACGACCTTGATGTCGTCGGATGCGTCACGAAACCGTCCAGCCTTCAGTGGATCGTCCAGGGTGTCGGTCGTCACGATCCGGTGCAATTCGAGCACCAGCTCGGGAGTCAGTGGTCTGCCCGAGTGCTCGCGAACGAACACCATCGCGTTGTAGTTGTTGAGGATCATCTGCTCATTCCGGTCGACCGGCTTGCGACCGGAACGCAGGAGCCCTTTCGCCACTTCCGTCGTCGTGGAGGCTCCTTCGAGTTGACTCGACGTGATCGACTCGGCGATGAGTGAGCTTACGATGTAGCGGTCGCGGGTTGCTGGATTCGTGATCTCTTCGCCCATCCCGATCTTCCCACTGGCATCACGATCCGTCTCATGAAGGAGCCGCAGAACGTGGTCCGGTGTTCCGAAGCTGAAGGACCGTCCCTCGCGGTCTTCGAGAGGAATCGGCTTGAGCAATTGGCTCCTGGCGAGCTTAATGCCGAGCCACCACTCCTCCGGGGTGAGATCATCTGGCGGCGGGCGATGACGGACTTCGTCCCAGTGGAGGTAGCGCCCGTCCACTACAGGCCCGATCTCGAGAACCCTGTACAGATTCTTCTCCTCTCGGGTGCGGGAAAGAAGCTCCGCGATTGTGGGTGGAGATAACGGAATCCTCATATGACACCAGTGGATAGTAGGTTTTTACTAATTTATCATTAATTAGTATATAACCACCAGAGCTTACTCCGAAAGTCCGCAGATCAAACCACTACTAATTCTGAATCAATTAGTAACAGATTAGTAGAAAGTGATGGGAGACCGGCTAAGGCGGAGAACCCAAACACGCAGGCCGCTGCTACTCCGCACGCAACGCGTGCCAGGCCCGCTCCAGGACGGACCCGGGCGCCCCCTCTCATACCTCGCCGGCACACCGATTCACTGCAGCAGCGGATCCAGCTCCCTCGCCAGGCCCTGAACGAAGGTGGCGTCCCGCATACTGCGGTAGTGGGCCTCCAGGGCCCCGAACCGCTCTGAAATGGCCCGCGTTCTTTCCGCCGGTGATCCGAGCCTGACGGTCCGTGCCCGAAGATCTCCGACGTACGGGCGAAGCAGAATCTTCACGAGCCCAGAGTAGCGTGTCGCCGGCTCCACCAGGAGCACCGGGCTATCGTAGGGCTGCAGCTGGAACGCGTGTTGAGCCCCGATCTGAAGACCATACTGGATCAGGATACGCTCGATGCTGTCGGGATCCACCTCGGGCATCAGACTGCGCACCCGGGATTGGAAAATATCCAGGTACTCTTCCGGGGCGGTGTCCGCAAAGTCGGCTTCGGTCAGGGTGAACGGCAGACCCGTGTTGAGCTCGAACAGCGACGACACACTCAGGAGATGTGCCCTGGTTCGGGTGTTGTGTTTGGCGACCACCGCGAACTCTTCGTCCGACAGGGAGTGGTCGTTCCGGACCTCGGTCGGTCGGACTCTCCTGAGCACCGCCAACGCCGGCACTCTGAGCCAGCCGGCGAGGCGCACCAGCTGCCGAAGCGGAGGTCGCAAGTACGTCGCCCGAAGCGCCCACCACCCGTAACTCTTCCGACCGTGACGACCCAGGGCCAGGGGGTCGATCAATGCCAGGAGCGCCACCTCCTCGCCCAGCTGCCGAAGTTGCCACGCGACTTCGTATCCACACGCCCCGGCCGATGAATAGGCACCGATGTAGTAGGGGCCCTCGGTCTGTCGCTCGCGGATGGCGTCGACGTACCGGGTCACCCAGCGCTGGAATCCCTCCGTCGGGTCCCGCTCTCCCCAGATGAACGGATCGCGCACGCCCAGGATGTCTCGCGTAGTCGTCAACTCGCCGGCCAGCTTTTCGTAGGCGCCGAGTGTGCCACCCGCCGATGCTATCAGGAAGAACGGAGGCCGGCTCGGCTCGCTTCCCTTCCGAAGCGTGACCAGGAGCGGCGTGTGCGCCTCGGGCTGGCGCGGACCACCGCTCCGGGCGGCGTCGATGCGAGTTGCCAGTCCCTCGATCGTCGGTGCCCGGTAGACAGCCTGCTCCGGGAGCTGGCCTCGATCGAGGTCGAACGCCTCCCGCAGCCGGTGGACGAGAGCGAATACGGTGAGTGACGTCCCGCCGACTTCGAAGAAGCTGCTGGACAGCCCGAATCTGCCGTGGCCGAGGAGGCCACCCCATGCGTCCCACACGAGTCGCTCGGTGGCGGACAGGTCCCGGTCGGCGTCGTCGACCGTTACCGAACTGGAGTGGTCTTCCAGCAAGCGCACTCGATCGACCTTCGCGCTGGCCGTGAGCGGAAACTCGTCGAGGCCCACGACGACCGAAGGGATCATGTATTCCGGCAACTGCTCCCGCAGGGTCCCCAATACCTCGGCTCGATCTATGCTGGCGGGAACGTAGAAGGCCAGCAGACTCGCGTTCCCGGCGTCGGCGCCACTCACGACGACGGCGGCCTGCTTCACGCCGGGGTGCCTCTGTGCCGCGCGCTCCACTTCAGCCAGATCGACCCGGAAACCCCGGATTTTGACGGTCTCGTCCACCCGGCCGAGATACTCGAGGCTGCCGCCCGGCAGGCTCTTCACCTGGTCGCGCGTATCGAACACCCGCCCCGGCTGTCCGGGAGCGTCGACGAATGCCGCAGCGGTCAGCTCCGGGTCGTCGAAGTACCCGCTGAACAGCGGTGTGCCCATCATGTGGAGGCGCCCGATTTCACCCCCGGCCACCGGTTGGAGGTCGGATCCCAGCACCAGCGCCTGCACATCCGGAGTGATCGGCTTTCCGAGCGGTAGCTCCTCGCCCGGACGGAACGACTCGCGGAGATCACACAGCAGCGTGGAACTCGCCTCCGTGCTCCCGTAGATCGAGCACAGGTAGGTGTCGGCGGGAAAGGCCTCTATGGCCCTCTCGGCCAGCCCCGGGTGCACGTATTCCCCCATGAGTACGACCACCTTGAGGCGAGGCGCCTCGAACCCAGGCATGTCCAGGCTGGCCCGGAGCACCGATGGTACGATGAGCAGCCGAGAGATCCCCCGGGTCCGGATCGAGTCCCAGAACTGCTCCAGGTTTCGGGTCTCCTCGTCCGGAATGATCACGACCGGGGTGCCCCGCAGCAGCGGCTCGAACAGCTCGTAGATGCCGTGCGTCGTGGTCATGTGCGCCTTCTGGCAGCACACTTCGGAATCCCCGTACGGATGCCGGTTCCAGGTCCAGGTGAGGCGGTGGAAGAAAGACCGGTGACTCCGCACGATCATCTTGGGCTTACCGGTCGACCCCGAGGAGCAGAGCACGAATGCCGCCTGGTCCGGGTCTCCGGTTCCCATCTCCTGGAGTGCGCCAGTGAATGATCTCAGCTCGGACAGGTTCAGGGCCCGTCCGGGGAGCGATGGAGGCAGCGGGGTTTCACGATCGTCTATGATCACGTCGAGCCCGGCGAATTCGAGAATGCCCCGAAGCCGGCCCACCGGAAAGGATGGCGGCAACGGAACCACGGCCGCATTCGACTTGAGGATCGCGAGGAATGCGACCACCGAGCCGATCGACCGCTCGAGATGAAGCCCGACGGAGCTGCCGCTGCCTACGCCGTGGGCCCGGAGCGCACTTGCGGTACGTTCCACCCGGGCTCGAAGATCTGCGTAAGAGACGGAATCGCCTCCGGATCGAACAGCGACCCGCTCGGGCGTCCGGCGGGCCTGCTGATCGAACTGCTCGTGGAGCAGGAAGTCCGGGTTGTGCAGATCCATACTCGTGTCGGCCTGTTTAGTTGACGCCTGGCGGCGAATGTAAAAGCCCGATTCCGGTCAACATCCATGCCACCCCTTCCGCTTGAGGATGGCGGTCGTGAGCGAACGAGTCCAGCACGAGTCCAGCGGGATCAAGCGTATTCCGCATCAGATTCCTGCCGACCTGCGTCTGTGGTGGATCGACCTGGACGCGTACGCCGTCTCCGATCCGCTCGCGGGACTGGAGGCCTCGGACTACGAGCAGGCAGAACGGATGGCGTTCCAGCAGGACGCCCGGCGGCTCCTGGCCGGCCGCCACGTCGTTCGATCTCTCGTCGCCGGGACGGTAGGCAGGTCAGCCCGGAAACTGAGGATCGTGGCCGACAGATTCGGCAAATCGCGACTCCTGGACAGCACGGTGCGGTTCAGTCTCAGCCGCAGTGGCCGTTACGGGCTCGTCGGTGTCAGTCGCGAGCTGGAGGTAGGAGTGGATGTAGAGCTGATCCACCCCGTTCCCGATGCTGAGGGTCTGGCGAAGGATCACTTCACGGATGTCGAGCGGGTGGAGTGGCAACGTGCGGGCCCGGAGCACCGCGATCGCCGATTCCTTGAATGCTGGACTCGCAAGGAAGCCTGTGCAAAGGCGCTGGGCACCGGTCTTCTGATCCAACCTGCGCTCATCGAAGTCGGGTGTGCTGCCGACCTGCGGGTCGTGAGCATCCGGCCGGGAGGACCTCCGTGTGATGTGACCGTGTGCTCCCTCAATCCATCGGTCGATGTGGTCGCTGCCGCCGCCGTCGCGACAAAGGAGGCCGCCGAGGTGGCACGACAGGCTGCGAGTCCATGATAAGAGGCGGCTTGCTCGATCGGTGACATGAGCCAGGATTTCTGAAACGGACTTCGTCGAACGGATGCTGGGAGGGTGTGCTCCTGGAGCGGACATTGCACGCCGCGCGTGCCGGTCCGCGTAAGGAGCACACCCTCTCACACACGCCTACGAACGCACCACCAGATTCAGGAGCCGGTCCGGCACGTAGATCGTCTTGACGATTTCGGCGTCGCCCACGTGACGCTGGACTCCTTCGTCCGCCAGCGCCGCCTTGCTCACCGCCGTCTCATCTGCTCCTCGAGCCACTGTGATCGTGCCGCGCAACTTCCCGTTCACCTGGACCGGCACCTCGACCATGTCCGTCTCGAGCTTCGACTCGTCGTACTCCGGCCACGTGGCATGCTCGAACAAGCTCGACTCCTGCCCGAGCAGTTCCCACAACTCCTCGGCCAGGTGAGGTGCGATCGGGCCGAGCATCACCACCAGCGGGAGCACTTCGTCGCGCGTGGGCACGCGGCCGGCCGCCCTCAGAACGTTGAGCAGCTCCATCAGCGCGGCGATGGCCGTATTGAACGACAGGCTCTCGAAGTCCTCCGTGACCTGGCGGATCGTCTGATGCACGGCGCGTTCGATGTCCGGATCCGGGAACCCGGTCTCGCCGCCGTCCACGGCGGCTTCCACGGCATCGAACGTCCGCGACAGGAAGCGCTGCGGACCCGTGATTCCGGCCTCGCGGAAGTCTCCGCCCTCCTGATACGGCCCCAGGAACATCAGGTAGGTGCGGAAGGTGTCCGCCCCGTAGCGATCGATGTACTCGTCCGGATTCACCACGTTGCCCTTCGTTTTCGACATCTTCGCGCCGTCGCGGATGATCAGTCCGTGCTTGCGGAAGCGCTTGTAGGGCTCTTCGAACGGAACGTGCCCGAGGTCGTGCAGCGCCATCGTGATGAACCGCGAATACAGGAGGTGGAGCACCGCGTGCTCCTCACCGCCGATGTACATGTCGACGGGCAGCCAGCGACCGGTCCGCTCCGTGTCCATCGGGCGATCGTCCAAGTCCGTGCTCGGGTAGCGCAGGAAATACCAGGCGCTGTCGAGGAACGTATCCGACACGTCGGTCTCGCGGCGGGCCTCGCCTCCGCAACTCGGGCAGGTCGTCCGGTAGAACGACTCCGCCTTGGCCAGCGGTGCGATTCCGTCATCGCCCGGCTTGAACTGCTCCACGTGTGGCAGGAGCACGGGCAGGTCCTTCTCCGGCACCGGCACGGTCCCGCACTCGTCGCAGTAAATGATCGGGATCGGCGGACCCCAGTAACGCTGGCGTGAGATGCACCAGTCGTGGAGCCGGTAATTTACCTGCGGCTCTCCGAGCCCCTGACCGTCGAGCCACTCCACGATCTGCGCGGCGCCTTCGACGGCGGGAAGTCCGCTGAATCTCCCCGAGTTCACGAGCTGTTCGTCCTCGGTGTGCTCTGCGAACGCCTCGACGCCGAGTTCGATCGCCAG
>CBDUVN010000023.1:0-25234 GCA_965370685.1 uncultured bacterium
ACGAACTGGTCGCCTCCCTCGATCGTGAACTTCATCTCGCCGAACAGGATCACCGAGCCGACATCGAACCGGGCTCCCCCGAGAATGTTCAGACCGGGATCCGTGTCACTGCGATCCTCGCCATCGTTCGTGTCCCACGACGCGTGGGCGAGGTTCAGACCACCACCGGCATACGGCGTGATCGTGGGTGCGCTGGGAATGTTGAAGTTGTACACGAGGTTTCCGTTGAACTCGAAGTAGTCGACCGACCCACCAGGAAAGTAATAATCGAATGAGCCGATGATCGTCAGGGGCGGTCCCCCGAGGTCAAACTCGACCCGGGCGCCGAGTCCGAGATCCGTGTCGGTTGCAAGGCTGAGCTCGGGTCCCCAGCGGAAACCCTGGGCCGTCGCCGATTCGACGCCGACCAGACAGAGCATCACGGCCGCCATGACCAGTGTCTTCTTCATCTCGAGTCCCCCGTATCAGAAGTTTGCCCCGCCCGCGCCATTTGCGGGCGAGGTCAGACTCTTACGACTCAAGCAAGACCGGTACCGGGCGGACCACACCCGTGCAGGGACCGCACAACATCATATCCGTTAACAACTTACGAAGACATCGAGCGATCAAGAGCCTGTGTCGTGGCGCCCGGGCGGGTGCCCGAACGCCAGAAAGCATTGCGGATTACTACTCGGCGCGATCAAACTCGATCGGGTCGTAGAACGTCACGGTCAGGGACTCGACGGCCCCATCCCGGTCGAGCTCGAACTGCAGGAACGTCATCGGCTGCATATCGAAGATCGGGTGGCGCCAGTGGACTCGGAACACATCGTGGTTCCAGTGCTCGAGATCACCCAGGTGCCTCGGGTTGTAGTCGAATACGAGATGACCGTCTTCCACCCGGACCTGCGCCGGCCCGGACAGCTCGTCTTCATATGAACCGACGTACGACTCGAGTGGGAGCGACGGCGTAGTGTCCGGAATCCGGCTGGCCTGGAGCTCCTCCTCCGCGCGGGCTCTGCGCTGCTCGCCCTGTTCGACGAATCCGCGATACACCGAATTCCAGTCTCGGGCCGGCTCACCGAGCAGCGCGTCCAGAATCGTGTAGGTGATGGCCCTCGTGGGAGCAGACGGAGCGTAGTTGGTCAGAACCACGATACCGATCCCCTCCTCCGGGAGCAGCGTCTGCAGGGAGATCATTCCCGTGAGGCCGCCGCTGTGCGTCACGACCTTCCGTCCCCTGTACTCTCCGATGAACCAGCCGAAGCCGTAGCCGCTGAATCTCTGACCGAGGTTGGCCTCGTTCCACGGCGAGACACCGAGCGGATATTGAACCGCCTGCATCGCGCGGGCAGCTCGCTCGGAGAAGATGCGCGTCCCGTCCACCTCTCCCCCGTTGAGGTTCGCCCGCATCCACTGCGACATATCCAGCACGTTCGAGTTGAGCGCGGCAGCGGGCGCCACTCCCCGAACGTCGTCGTACTCTACCGGCATGAGCTCGCCATCGACCGTCTCGTGGGCCGACGCTACGTCCTCGATGCCCTCGAGTGCCGCGAGCGTAGTGCTGCTGCCGGTCATCCCGAGGGGGCCGAGGATGCGCTCCTGCATCAACAGGTCCCAGTTCTGTCCGGCCGCCGCCGCCGCGACCTGGCCGGCGACGAGATACATCAGATTCTGGTAGTGAAACGAAGCCCGGAACGAACCGGCGGGCTCGAGCCAGCGGATCCTCCGCACGACTTCGGCGCGTGGCAGGTTCTGGCCGATCCACAGGTGATCGCCGCCGAACGTCGGCAGCCCGTTCCGGTGCGTGAGCAGATCCTGGATCTGAATCTCCTGCGTGATCCATGGATCGTGCATGCGGAAATCGGGCAGGTGATCGATAACCCGATCGTCACCCGACAACTCTCCCTGCTCCTGTAGTTGCGCGAGCAACGCCGCGGTGAACGCCTTCGTATTCGACGCAACGGCGAATCGCGTCTCGGGCCCCACACGACCCGGCTCCCCGAGTCTCCGAACGCCATAGCCGCGAGCGAATACGATCGAGTCGCCCTGCACCACGGCCACGGCCACGCCGGGGGTCGTCCAGTCGGCGAGCATGGCCTCGATCCCGGCATCAATCCTGTCCCAGTCCACTGACTGGGCCGGGGCATTGAGCGGGAAGGACAGGGCGAGAACACACAGTGCCAGGATTGCGCGGCTGAGCCGGCGATATGTGTTGCTGCGGCTGGCGAATGCGGCCAGGTGATGTAGCATGTTCAACTCCGGTAAAGGTCGGGACATTATACAGCGTTGCATGCGGACGGCGCACGCGGACTTATGGTCTCGCGGACGACGAGCGCCTGGCCTACATTCGGGCCGACAACTGCCCGAATCGCGGGCATTCGAAACCCGGGACACCGACACCGATGAGACCTGTGAAGCACTCCAGAACGATTCCAATCATCCTCGCGGCGACCGTACTCGCGGTACTCGCGGTCACAGCTTGCAGCGGCGAAGGCCACGAGATCTACGTCGAAGCCGGCTGTGTCGAATGTCACGGCGACAATTTGCGGGGGACTCCGACGTCCGGCCCGACACTCAAGGGCGTGAAGAAGAACTGGGACGAGGACCGATTGCTCGTATACTTCAGGAATCCGGACAGCGTGGCATCGGCAGACCCGCGGCTGTCGGAGCTGCGGGCCCTGTACGGTGAGGGAATGGGACCTCTGAAGCTGGCCGACCCGATCGCTCGCGAGAAGCTCGCCCGATACGTGCTGCGCTGACGACAGCCGGGATCAACTTCCCGGCTGTCTCTCCCACCAGATATCGGGCTCGGCGGGAGGTGTTCGCGGACTGGCCGGGTACCCCAACCGTTCGAGTTCTCCGATGATCTCGGCCACGGCACCGGGAACCGCTTCACGCACGACGTCGGTCAGCCCCACGCCGTGGGCGACACGCTCCGGAATCACTCCGATCACGAACACCTCGGGAGGCGTTTCTCCCTGCAGCTCCAGGACGAGCAGGGTCTCCTTCAGGCCCGGATCGTGGGGCGTGATCCTCTGGGCGGGCGGGTGTTTCAGGATCTCGTCCCGCCGGTAGGTCCGCAGCTCGCCTCCACCACCCTCGGAGCGAACGGTATCCACTATGATCAGGGCTCCGGAGTTCTCGAGGATCGTGCTCAGCTCCAGGCCTGGCGTGCCCGCATCCAGAACCTCCACTTCCGGCGGGAAATCATACCCGGCTTCCAGCACCTTGATGACGTACGGACCCAGACCATCGTCGGCCATCAGGATGTTCCCAAGGCCGAAAACGGTCACCGCCGGCACGGTAGGACCTCCCCTCCGGGCCGGCGGTGGTCGGCGGCGCCCGTGAGACTACCGGGCGTCACCCCGGGGTGCGGGGGTATCAGAGCGCCCGCACTTTCGCGATCTCGTTCCCGTCCACGTCGAGGGTATGGATCGCGCACGCGAGGCACGGATCGAACGAGTGAATGGTCCGGAGCACTTCCAGCGGCTTTTCGGCGTCCGCCACCGGGTTTCCGAGCAGGGAGGCTTCGTAGGGCCCGATCTGTCCGGATGCATCCCGTGGGCTCGCGTTCCAGGTCGTCGGAACGACTGTCTGGTAGTTCTTGATCTTCCCGTTCTCGATCACCACCCAGTGCGACAGCGCGCCGCGCGGAGCTTCGTGGAATCCGAAGCCGCGCTGCTCGCCCTTCGGGAACACCGGCGCGTTGAAGATATCGGTGTCGCCGCTGCCGATGTTCTCGACCAGCAGACCCCAATGCTTCAAGGCCACATCGCCGATGATCGCCGTCCGCAGCGCCCGGGCCGCGTGCCGCCCGAGTGTCGATTGCAGGTGCGCGATCCCGACGTTGATTCCGGTTGAGCTGCGAAGCGCGGACAGTGCGGTGTCGACCCACTTCACGGTGAGCTCGTGGCCCTGTGCGTAGCCCACGAGAACCGGGGCCAACGGCCCGACCTGCATCGGATCGCCGTTGAACCTCGGCGACTTCACCCAGCTGTACTTTCCATCGTCCTGGAAGTCCGTGTAGTTCGGGACGGTGTCCTCTTCGTAGGGGTGTCTCGACCAGTCACCATCGTACCACGAATGGGCGATCGACTCTTCGATGCTGTCCCGGAAGTACTCGTCGCCGAACCGCGAGATCGGCTTCACCGTGGAGACGTCGCCGTTCATCAACGTACCGCCGGGCAGGTCGAACTGGGTGCCCGCCGCGTCCAGCGGCAGATCGGGCACCGCGAGGTAGTTCTTCACCCCGGCGCCGTATCCGAACCACTCGGGATACAGCGACCCGATGGCGAGGATGTCCGGAATGTAGACCTGCTGCACGAAGGCCAGGACCTCGTCGAACAGGTCCTTGATCTGATACAGCTTCGTCATGTTCAGCGTCGCCTGGTTGTCCAGGTTGATCGCGTTCGCGACGCCGCCCACGGCCAGGTTCTGGATGTTGGGCGTCTTCGAACCGAGGATCGCGACAATCTGGTTCGCTTTCCTCTGGTACTCGAGCGCCTGCAAGTAGTGATTCACGGCAAGCAGATTCACTTCCGGCGGCAGCTTCATCGCCGGGTGGCCCCAGTATCCGTTGGCGAAGATCCCGAGCTGTCCGCTCGCTACGATCCTCTCGAGCTTGGCCTTGGTCGCTCGCATCGACTGCACGCTGTTGTACGGCCACGGCGACAGGCTCTCCGCGAGGCGGGAGGTCGCCACCGGGTCCGCCTTCAGGGCGGAGGTGATATCGACCCAGTCGAGCGCCGACAGATGGTAGAAGTGCACGATGTGATCGTGCATCGCGTGCGCGATGAGGATCAGGTTGCGGATGTACTGGGCGTTCATCGGAATTTCGAGGCCGAGCGCGTTCTCGACCGCGCGGACCGAAGTGATCGCGTGCACCGTGGTACACACCCCGCAGATCCGCTGCGTGAACAGCCACGCGTCACGCGGATCCCGTCCCTGCAGGATGACCTCGATTCCCCTCCACATCTGGCCCGACGCCCAGGATTTCTGGACCGTGCCGCCGTTCACCTCCACATCGATGCGGAGGTGTCCTTCGATACGGGTGACCGGGTCTACGACGATGCGTGTCATCTCTAACTCCTCACGAGGGCAGGGCCGAGGACGGCCGGCCGGTCAGAATCGGGAATCGCTTGATGATGTACAGGAACGCCGCGATCTCGGCAGCGACGAGTCCAACCGTCACGAAAATCTCGAAGATCGACGGGAAGTAATAATTCCAGTGCTCACCGGGCCGGAAAGCGAACCAGTAGGCGGAGAACCGGTGCAGCACGCCCCCCGTGATCATCATCCCGGCCGCCATGAACAGCCGGTACCTGTCCTGGTCCGTGCGCCTCGGCTTCATCATCAGGAGGACTGCCGGGATCGCGAACAGGAGGATCTCGGCCCAGAACAGGACGCTGTAGAGATTGAGCGCGAGAGCGTAGTCCAGCTTACCGGACCCGATGACGTCGAACAGCCGGACGCCGATCCAGACCCAGAGTACGACGACCATCGCCGGTGACAGAGCGGTGAGGATCGACGTCTCCCGGTAACGTGAGTAGACCGTGCGGGACCACATCGTCTCGAGCACTACCATCCCGTACCCCATCGCGATGCACGAGATGAGGAAGAAGAACGGCAGCCAGCCGGTGAGCCACAACGGGTGCAGCTTCGGGCCCGCGAGCAGAATCATCGATCCGAGGCTGGACTGGTGCATGGTGGGGAGAAGCAGACCCAGCGCGATCAACCAGGGCATCGCCTTGTTCAGGACCGGCGTCCACTTCTTCGCGAACTCCTGCAGCTTCGGCTTCTCGTTCTCCTTTTCCCAGCGCTCGAGGAACACGGGAGCCAGTTCGAGCCACAGCACCGCCGTGTACAGCATGATGCACAGCGCCACTTCGAGCTGGACGGAATCGAGATTCCAGGTCCAGAAGTACAGCGGCAGCTTCCAGGTCAGCCAGGGCCGACCCAGGTCGATCATGACGCCGATCGCTCCGAGCGTATACCCGAGCGCGCTCGTCAGAATCGCGGCCCGGATCAGCGGGTGGTATTTCCCCTTGTTGAATACGTAGATCAGCAGCGCGATCGCATAGCCTCCGCACGCCAGGGCCGTTCCGGTGACCACGTCGAACGCGATCCACAGACCCCATGGCTGCCCGTCGGTCAGGTTCGTGACCGGACCGAGGCCGACGATGAACCGGAAGACCAGCATGACCGCGCTGATCCCCGCGAGCCACAGCATGAGTTTCATCACCGGCGTCATGATCGGCCCGCCGATCGGAGTGGGGGTCCCGTGCTGGTCGTTCACGAGCCCACCTCCTCACCGGCCTGGTCTTGCTGCCGCCGCGACCTCCAGACGAGTCCGGCCAGAACGCCGTACACAGCCACCGGCGCGATGAACCCCTTGTAGATCCGGTGCTGGAGCCCGACCGGCAGGGCCGGTACCGACTCAGGACCGAGCTCGGGCAGACCGAGCGCAGAGAACGGAATCCCTTTCGCGGTCAGGTAGAGGACCTGGGTTCCACCGACCTCCTCGAGCCCGTACACGTGGTCCTCGTAGCGCTCCGGATTCTCCGCGATCCGTCGTTTCGCTTCCTCCACCAGCTCCGTGTAGGGGCCGTAGATCACGGCCTGCCGCGGGCAGACCTCGGTGCACGCGGGTTGCCCGACCTCGTTCAGCTGGCCTTCGTCTGTCGTGCCCGCCTTGGCGAGGCACATCTGACACTTGACCATCGCCGGGGTAGCGGAATCCCATTCGAACTTGGGGATACCGAACGGGCACGCGACCTGGCAGTAACGACAGCCGATGCACCGTTCCGGCTTCCAGGTCACGATTCCATTCTGCCGCTTCTGGAACGAACCCATCATGCACGCGGAGGCGCAGGCGGGATCGATGCAGTGCATGCACTGCTGCTTGACGAATGAGTTTCCGTCCTCGCCATCATAGAACTTGATGATATTGCAGGTGTTGGCCGTGAGATCGATCGGATCGTCGTACAATCGACTGTGCTTCTCGAGCTCCAGGTCGTTCGCCCTCCGACATGCGGCCACGCACGCCTTGCAGCCGATGCACAGGGTCGCGTCGTACAGCATTCCGGTGGCATCGGCCGGAGCTACCTTCTTCTCCCTGGCCTCGGCTTTCCTGGCGCCCGCCGCAGTCGCCGCGCCGAACGCGGCGACCTTGAACGCACCCCGCCGCGAGATATTCATCGTCACATCCCCCCCAGACCGATTTCGTCTTCGCTGGGCTGGCTCACCTTCTTGGCCGCGATGATCCCGCCGCCGATCGCGCCGCCGATGATCCCACCGAGCGCCATCGTGGCCCACGGATTCGGGCCCTCTCTCTGCGTGAAGATCGGCGGATAGGTGGAAGGCGGTGTCGCTTCGGTGATCTCAACGGTCTCGTGCATGGCGAGCGTAAAGGCCACTCCCTCCTCCGTGCAGCCGTAGCAGGGGTGCCCGAGGCCGATCGGCCATGCGTCGTTCACCTCGCCGAAGTGCAGCGTCGAGCAGTTGGCGTGCGTGACCGGCCCCTTGCAGCCCATCTCGTACAGGCACCAGCCCTTTCGATGCCCATCGTCACCGAATTGCTTGACGAACCGGCCGGCGTCGAAGTGCGCCCTGCGCGGGCAGTGCTCGTGGATGACTCGTCCGTAGGCGAATTTCGGCCGTCCGAGCGCGTCCAGATCCGGCAACGTCCCGAACGTGGCATACTGAAGTACGACGCCCAGGAAGTTGTAGGGATTCGACGGACAGCCGGGAATCGTGACGACCGTCTTTCCTTTGAGTAATTCAGGCGCGCCGACCGCTCCGGTCGGGTTCGGGGCGGCCGAGGGGATCCCCCCCCACGACGCGCACGACCCGATCGCGATGATAGCCCCGGCATTCTCTGCCACTTCACGCACCATATCCATCGAGGTCTGTCCGGCGATCTTGCAGTAGATCCCGCCGTCCTTCAGCGGAATAGCGCCCTCGATCACGCAGATGTACGCGCCCTTGTGCTTCTCCATCGCCGCCTTACGCGCTTCCTCCGCCTGGTGCCCGGCCGCAACCATCAGCGTCTCGTGGTAGTCGAGACTGATCAGGTCGAGTATCAGCTCCTCGAGCCCCGGGTGCGATGTCCTGAGCAACGACTCCGTGCAGCCAGTGCACTCCTGGTTCGCCAGCCAGATCACCGAGGGCTTGAGACCCTGTGCGGCATTCTCGGCGAACTTCGCCGCCGCCTCTGCAGGCAGCCCGACGGCTGCTGCCGCCATGCTGCACACCTTCACGAAGTCCCGACGATCGAAACCCGTCAGGCTTGAAGGCGAGGAGTCGAGTGTGGGAAGCACCATGTCTGCCCTCCTGGTGGTTTCACGACGTCGCCGGCTCACCAGCGCGAACCCCCCGAACAGGTCGAGGACCTCGCGGCCGGAGGCTGGGAGCCGTGTGCCGCGGGAGCAATACTCCCGTCCTGTGATTCAGGATCTAGATCGGCTAACCGGGCGGTCCGCTTACTGCCGACGTCCGCCCGGGCGGACTCTGCGAAGTCATCCTGCTATCGGACCCTGGGGTCGCTGTGACCCGTAACCTCGGTCCTTATCAGAGGACAGCGTCATCCGGGGCTCTGCGACCCCTGGGATTCGTCCCCGGCATTCATCCCGGCCATTCAGATCGGGCATTCGTCCGGCAGTTCCAGGGCGGAATCACCGGAAAGCTTCCAACATTCAGTGTAAAGGCAACACGTATGCCAACTTCCCGACCCCCTGGCTGACTCGGCCCGCCGCCGGAGATAATATGTGGTATCATGTTGTAGAATTGTCAGTTACAGACACCAATGCGGAAGTCTCGGACCGATACCGGGCTCACGCTGGGGATCTCGTAGTGGGTCACGCCGTCGGATTGCCCCCTGAAGATTGGGACGGTTCGGCCCACGGACACGATGCATGGCTCACCTCGGGGGTGGCCTCTCGCTCAGGGGTCGCTTCGACCCACAGGCACGAGGTAGAGCGGCACCTGGTCGGCCGGAAGCTCCAGCGCAGCGCGGACGCCGTCAGGCTCGAGCCAGGCGATTGGAACACCCGACAGACCGAGCGCCGCCGCCTGGAGCAGGAGATTCTGTGCCGCATGACCCAGATCCATGTGGACGTAGGGCTCGGCACCGGGACCGAGCTTGTCGTAGGCCCGGGAATAAACGGCGGCAAACACGAACACCACCGGGGCCGAGGTCAGGGAATCCTGGTCGTGCGACGCGGACCTCAGCGCCTCCCTCGGATCGTGCTCGAACAGTGTTTCGAGACCGTGTTCTGTCGGCGAGTACCAGGCCAGTCCGTGCCCGGTCGCCACGTACAGCTCGAGCGGATAGGCCTCCATCGCAGATGGGGCGGCACGGAGCCGGCCGTCGGGACCGGTTATCCCCTGGGCAGCCCACAGGAGCTGGCCGATCTCCTCGGAGGACAGCGGCTCCGGCAGGAACTCGCGTCGCGTGCGGCGGGTCGCGATCGCCTTCTCGAGGGACAGCGGACCGTCGGGGCGGGGTGCTGGAAGCGGTCGCAGGCTCATAGCTGATTTCCGATCGCGGTTACGGGAGAATCGAAGCCGGGACAGCCGGCCGATCCACGAGTTGGATACAGTATATATATTGTATGTTAGAGATGGTGACGACGGCCCCACGAACAGCCGTCGGTCAGCGTGAGCTTCCGACCAGGGAGGGCGCCATGGACTTCGTGCTCGAATCTACTTCGTTCCGGAACCACGGCGAGATACCGCAGCGGCACACCTGCGATGGTGAAGATATTTCGCCGCCCCTCACCTGGCGGGGGATTCCCCCCGGCACGCTCAGTCTCGCGCTCATCGTCGATGACCCGGACGCGCCGGATCCGACCGCACCACAGATGGTCTGGGTCCACTGGGTTCTGTACAATCTCCCTGCCGGGCCGGAAGCCCTGCCCGAAGGAGGGTCTGGAACTCTGCCTTCTCCCGCCGTTGAAGGGGTCAACGACTTCCACGGGCAGGGCTGGCGCGGGCCGTGTCCGCCCATCGGCAGGCACCGGTATTTCTTCAAGCTGTACGCGCTGGATTGTCTGCTTGAGCCAGCCGGGCCGATAACCAAGCCCGACCTGGAGCGGTTGATGATCGCTCACGTGCTGGCGAAGGCGGAGCTCGTGGGCACGTATCGACGATTCGACCAGCCCGGCTGAGTCGCTTTGTCTCCCTCCGGGGGCCGGGTTCGGGGACCGCTCGACCCCTCGGTGGTCCGCGGGAGGATGGAACTGCGCGTGGCCGGCATCAGATTTCCTGTCTCATTTCTCAGATAACTGCATAACTCCGCAGAGAAACCAGATGACCCGTCCGTACGATCAGATCGCTTCGACAGACTCTCCAGATCGCGGTCCTGCGGTACGCTTCCTGCAGATTTATTCGCTGGTTTTTCCTCAACGTTCCGACGCCGCCTTCGTCGCGGCCGACCCGGAGGCCCGTTTCCATGCGTGATGCCGTCGAGCGGCTCTGGCCGGAGCTCGGGTGGATCGAGAGTCCGGAGTTGCGCGAAAGCGTGACCCGGACCTGGATCCTCGCCTTTGAGCGCAGCCCCCTCGCCCCCGAAGATCTCGAGACGATACCATTCACTCTCAAGGTCCCGGATTGTCCCGCCACCTTCATGCAGCACAAGCGCTGCGTCGTCCACATCGCGCGTGATGGAGCCCGGGCGATGCAGGAGTTCCTGGGTGAATCTCTGGACATCGATCTCGACGTGGTGATCGCTGGAGCCATCCTCGCCGACGTCGGGAAGGTGCTCGAGTACGAAAAGGCGGATGGAACGATCCGCCAGAGCGCTCGCGGCCTGGCGCTTCGGCACCCGTTCACCGGAGTAGCGGTCGCACTCGAGTGCGGCGTTCCGGACGACGTGTGTCACATCATCGCGGCACATGCCGGCGAGGGAGACATGATCCGCCGCAGTACTGAGGCGATCATCGTCCACCATGCCGACTTCATGAGCTATCTGCCGTTTCTCAATCTCGGGGCCTGACCCCCGATCGCGGGAGGAAGATGACCATGGCACAGAGCGAACCCGGCCAGGCGGCCGAAACGATCACGGCGGAGATGGCTCGCTGGGCCGCCGACCTGAGGTTCGAAGACATCCCGGACAGCGCCATTCGCGAAGCGCGGCGCTACCTGTTGGACACGTTGGGCTGCGCGCTCGGCGGCTTCCAGCAGGAGGACGCGGAGATCGCGCTCGAAGTGCTCGACGAGGTAGCGGGTGACGGTCCGGGGACCGTGATCGGCACGGGCCGGAGAGTGGATGTCGTCTCGGCCTCCCTGGCCAACGCGCTGATGGTCAGGGTGATGGACTACAACGACATTTACTGGCAGCAGGATCCTTCCCACCCATCCGACATCATCCCGGCAGCCATGGCGTGCGCAGAGCGTATGGACAAGGACGGTCGGGAGCTGATCGTGGGGATCGTGCTCGGGCACGAATTCGAGATGCGCCTGTGCGAGGCGGCGTTCCCGGGAATTCGGGAGCGTGGCTGGCACCACGCGACGCTCACCGCGTTCGTGTCGCCGATCGTCGCGGGCCGGATGCTGAATCTGCCGTGGGAGCAGATTCAACACGCCATCGGGATCTCCGCCTCACGCCACGCCTCGTTCGGCGCCGTCACGGCGGGCAAGCTGACGATGATGAAGAACACCGTCGACCCGATGGCCACGCAGTCGGGCGTGCTGGCCGCGCTGCTCGCTGAGAAGGGCTATACCGGCCCCGAGCACGTGATCGACGGCAAGGAAGGAATCGTGCATTGCCTCGGACCCGAGTGGAAACTCGACGTTCTGACCGAGGGCCTCGGCGAGTCGTGGCGCATCGAGCGGTGCGGCATGAAGGCGTTCCCGACGGAAGCGCTCACCCACACGCCGATATCCGCCGTGCTGGACATCGTGATCAAGAACGATCTGTCACCGGATGATGTGGCCACGGTGCGGATCCGGTCGCTTGCCCGGGCGGCCGACATTCTCGCGGACCCATCCAAGTATGATCCGCGATCGAAGGAGACGGCCGATCACAGCCTGCCGTACGTGATCGCCGCGGCGATCGTCGATCGACAGATGACGCCGGCGCAACTCACGCCGGAGAAGATCATGGACCCGACGATCCGGGCCCAGCTCCGCAAGGTGGAGGTGATCGCCGACCCGGAGATCGAGAAGGTGTTCCCCGCTCTGCAGCGAGTAGACGTCGAGATCGACACCGCGGACGGCCGGACGTTTTCCGCCAGGCTGGATTACCCGAAGGGAGATCCCCGTAACCCGCTCACCGACGCCGAGATCGAAGCGAAGTTCGACGCGCTGGCGGCGCCGGTCCTCACGGACGGTGCCATGGCCCGGCTGAAGGAGGCCGTGTGGAGCCTGGAACAGCAGGGTTCAGTGACGGAGCTCATGGCACTCGCGAAATCGGACCGATGAGGAAGGCGTGCCGGACTTCAGGGTCCGGCGCGAATCGCTGATGGGACAGACGATCGTCGAAAAGATTGCGAAGAGTCACCTGATGGAGGGACCGGCACGGCCTCTCCGAGCAGGGGACGTCGTGTCTCTCAGGCCGCGACATGTGCTGACGCACGACAACACGGCCGCCGTGATGAAGAAGTTCGATGCGATCGGGGCGGATCGCGTGGCGGACGCACGCCAGCCCGTGTTCGTGCTGGATCACGACATCCAGAACGACAGCGCCGAAAACCTGGCCAAGTACGAGAGGATCGGCGCCTTCGCCGCCGACCAGGGGATTCACTTCTACCCGGCCGGCACGGGCATCGGGCACCAGGTGATGATGTCGCACGGCTACGTGGCTCCGGGCGCCCTGGTCGTCGCATCCGACTCGCACGCGAACATGTACGGCGCCCTCGGTTCCCTGGGCACGCCCGTCGTGCGGACGGACGCCGCAGCGATCTGGGCCACCGGCGAGTTCTGGTGGCAGATTCCGCGCAGCATCCAGGTCGTGCTGCACGGGAAGCTGAGGCCGGGGGTGACTGGAAAGGACGTCATCATCACGTTGTGCGGCCTGTACAATCGTGGCGAGGTGCTGAATGCCGCGATCGAGTTCGCCGGGGAAGGGGTCGGATCGCTCGGCATCTCCGAGCGGATGACGATCTCCAACATGACGACAGAGTGGGGAGCGCTGGTCGGCTGGTTCCCGGTCGATGGGATTACCCTCGAATACCTCCGCACCCGGATGTCTGCTCTCGGTTCGAAGGGCGGTTTCGACCGGTTCAGCAAGCAGGAGATCGCCGACTGGGAATCGAACCCGCCGGTTCCGGACCAGGACGCACACTACGCAGCCCGGATCGAGCTCGATCTCGACGCCGTCACCCCGCACGTCTCAGGACCGGATACCGTGCAGACGATGCACTCGGTGGCGGATCTCGAGCGTGAGTTCATTCGGGTCGACAAGGCATACATCGTCTCGTGCGTGAACAGTCGACTGGAAGACCTCGAGGCGGCGGCGGCTGTCCTCGACGGTCGGCGCGTGGCGGACGGAGTGGAGTTGTACGTGGCAGCGGCGAGCGCCGAGATTCAGCAGGCGGCCGAAAAGTCGGGCGCCTGGGGGACACTGCTGGCAGCGGGTGCGCGGCCACTCCCCGCCGCGTGCGGCCCCTGCATCGGACTCGGGACGGGCCTGCTCGAAGCGGGCGAAGTCGGGATTTCGGCCACCAATCGAAACTTCAAGGGACGAATGGGATCGCGTGACGCGAAGGCTTACCTGGCGAGCCCCGAGGTCGTCGCGGAGTCGGCGGCATCCGGGTATATCAGAGGCCCGATACGACTGGACGGCGGACACGCCGAGTATCGTTACGATCGTCTGGACGATGCCCCGGAACCGGAAGAGACCGTTCAGATCCTCGACGGGTTTCCCGATCGGGTGCACGGTCGAGCGGTGGTCGTACCGCAGGACAACCTCAATACCGACGGCATTTACGGGAAGGATTGGACGTACAAGGAGGGGATGACCGAACGTGAGATGGCCGCGGTCGTGATGCGGAACTACGATCCCGAGTTTGCCGACAGGATCGAGACGGGCGATGTGCTCGTGGGTGGTTACAACTTCGGAACCGGATCGAGCCGCGAGCAGGCGGCTACGGCTCTCCAGGCAGCGGGGATCCCTCTCGTGATCGCCGGCAGTTTTTCACAGACCTATCTGCGGAACGCGTTCAACAACGGGCTGCTGTGTATCGAGTGCCCGGCCCTCGTGGACCGACTGCGTGAGGTCCACGCAACTGCGATCGGCGCCGGTACCAGGACCTTGATTCCGGGCTCCCTGATCGATGTGGACTTCTCGCGTGGCGTGCTGGTGTGGGAGGGTGAGAGCTTCCGCTTCCCGGCCCTCGGCTCGGTACCACAGGGGCTGATCGTTGCCGGAGGAATTGAATCACAGGTTCGCGCGAGGCTTGGCCTCGGAGCTTGATACGAAAGGAATAGACGATGGCTCGACGGACGGTCGTCTCCATGCCCGGTGACGGGATCGGAAAGACAGTGCTGCCCGAGGCGGTGCGGGTGCTGGACGCCGTGGGCTTCGAGGCCGACTACGTTCATGCCGACATTGGCTGGGATTCGTGGGTCAACGAAGGAAATCCGCTTCCCGAACGGACCGTGGAGCTCCTGCGTCAACATGGCCTGGGACTGTTCGGGGCGATCACTTCCAAGCCCAAGAACGAGGCGAACGTCGAGTTGAGGCCGGAGCTGCAGGACAAGGACCTCGTGTACTACAGCCCGATCGTCAGCCTGCGGCAGATCTTCGACCTGGACATCTGCATTCGGCCGTGTCGGTCGTTCGCCGGAAACCCGCTCAATTTCATCCGCCGCGACGCGGACGGTGGTGTCGACGAGCCGCTGGTGGACGCCGTGATTTTCCGGCAGAACACCGAGGGACTGTACGGCGGCGTCGAGTGGACGGACCCGCCGAAGCAGGTGCGCGAGGCACTGGAAACGCACACGAAGTTCACCCGGTTCGCCGATACGCCCGGTCCCGATCTGGCGATTTCGACCCGGATCTTCACGCGCAACGGCTGCCACCGGATCGTCCGCGCCGCGTTCGAGTACGCGGCGAAGCACGGCTATCGGTCGGTCACCGTGTGCGAGAAGCCCAACGTGCTGCGTGAGACTTCGGGGATGATGGAAGAAGAGGCGCGCGCGATTCAGAAGGAATTCCCGGACATTCAGCACTGGTCGACGAACATCGATGCCCAGATGATGTGGCTCACGAAGAGCCCTGAGAACTACTCGGTGATCGTGGCCGGAAACATGTTCGGTGACATCGTCTCCGACGCCTTCGCGGGCCTCGTCGGCGGGCTTGGATTCGCCTGCTCGGCCAACATCGGAGACGAGGTTGCCGTGTTCGAGCCGACTCATGGCTCGGCTCCGAAATATGAAACGCTCGACCCGCCGATCGTCAATCCGATCGCGATGATCCTCACCGCCGCGATGATGCTCGACCACGTCGGTGACACCGGACGCGCGGACCGGATTCGTGACGCGGTGGGCGCTGTCGTGCAGGAGGGATCGGTCAAGAGCTACGACATGATGAAACTGCCCGGCGGCCCCGATGTGATCGCGAAGGGTGCGGCCACGACGGCACAGGTCACGGACGCGATTCTGGAGCACCTCGGTTGAGGAGGCGGTGGTGAACAAGCAGGCGACCGGCGCCGGGTCCCCCGCCGTCGGCCGTGGCGAGGCGGGTCGGGCGGGCGCTGACGTCCGCTCGGACCTGTTTGCGACGGTGGAGCTCGCCGACTCAGGCGGAGTGCGGATCGAGATCGCATCCCGGGTCGGCCGGCTGTATGGGAAGGCGATCGAGGCCGAGGCGCGGCGGGTATGCGAGGCGCTGGGTGTGCAGCATGCCAGGTTGCGCGTCGAGGATGGAGGCGCGCTCGATCCAGTGATCAGCGCCCGGGTCGAGTCTGCACTGCGCCGGGCGGGTGTCTCCGGTGGCGATGCCCGACCGGAGCGCACTGTCCCCCCGGGAGAGCCCACGAGCCGTGACCGGCTTCGTCGATCGCGGCTGTATCTGCCGGGCGATCAGCCCAAGCTGTCGGTCAACGCGGGGCTCCACAGGCCGGATGGAGTGATTCTCGACCTGGAGGACTCCGTCCACCCGGGCCACAAGGACTCTGCACGTCTCGTCGTACGCAACCTGCTGCGCACGACGGACTTCATGGGCGCGGAGCGGATGGTGCGAATCAATCCGCTCCCGCTGGGCCTGGAGGATCTCGACGCGGTGGTCCCGGAAGAGCCGGACGTGATCCTGATCCCGAAGGTCGAGGATGCCGACACCGTTCGAGCGGTCGACGCGCGGATCCGGCAACGCACGGAACGCAGGGTGTGGCTGATGCCGATCCTCGAGACGGCTCTCGGGATCGAACGGGCGTTCGACATCGCTTCCGCGGTGGACCGGGTCGTGGCGCTCACGATCGGGCTGGAGGACTACACGGCGGATCTCGGTGTCATCAAGACTGTTGAAGGCACCGAGTCGCTGTACGCTCGCAGCCGCCTGGTGAACGCGGCTCGCGCGGCCGGCTGCCAGCCGATCGACTCCGTGTTCGGAGACGTGGGTGACGAGGTCGGGCTCCGCTCCTGGGCGGCCCGGTCCCGGGCACTCGGATTCGAGGGCATGGGCTGCGTACACCCGCGCCAGATCCGGCCGATCCACGAGGCGTTCGCGCCATCGGCGGTCGAGGTCGAGAAGGCCCTGAGAGTCGTTGCCGCGTTCGAGGAGGCCGAGACGAAGGGCCTGGGCGTCGTGAGCCTGGGCAGCAAGATGATCGACCCGCCCGTCGTCAAGCGGGCGCTCCGAACCGTGCAGATCGCGCGTCGAGCGGGCCTGCTGGAGGAGGATTCCGATGGCTGATCGATCGCCGCGCCGCCCCGTTGTAAGCCCTGAAGCATTCCATGTGAATGCAGTCGGACGCCGGGTACCCCTCGATGTGAACGGGCACGTCTCCCTGCCCTTCGAAGGAGTCGGAGTCCACCGGGCGGCCGGTCCGAAACACGGACCGCCGATCCGATCCTGCGCCGACTATCCGGCGGACGGCGACAAGCGGGTCTCGGAGCTGAAGTCGGCGCTCGAGCGCTGCGGCCTGCGTGACGGGATGACGATCTCGACGCACCACCACCTGCGGAACGGCGACCAGGTGGCGCTGGCCGCGCTGAACGCCGCGGCCGAGCTCGGTGTGAAGGACCTGGTGTGGTTCCCCAGTGCATCGTTTCCCTGCCACGAACCCGTCATCGAGCTGATGGAGCAGGGGGTCGTGCACCACATCGAGGGATCGATGAACGGTCCGCTCGGCGCCTACTGCTCAGAGGGGCGGATGCGGGGACTCGGTGTTCTCAGGTCGCACGGGGGACGCTGGCAGGCGATCCAGGACGGCGAAGTCCACGTCGACATCGCGGTGATCGCCGCGCCGACGGCCGACCCGTTCGGAAACGCGGATGGATCTCACGGCCCCTCCGCCTGCGGCTCGCTCGGATTCGCTCTCGCCGACTCGATGTACGCGGACCGGGTGATCGTGGTGACCGACAATCTCGTCCCGTTTCCCTGCATCCCGTGGCAGATCCAGGGCAACAACGTGGACTTCGTGGTCGAGATCGAGTCGATAGGCGATCCATCGAAAATCGTCTCCGGAACGACACAGATCACGAAGAGCCCGGATCGCCTGCTGATCGCGGAGTACGTGGCTCGGTTTCTTCGCGACGCGGGCATCGTGCGGGACGGATTTTCCTTCCAGGCCGGAGCCGGCGGAATCGCTCTCGCGTTTGTCGGATACATCAAGGAGATCATGCGGGAACAGGGGGTGACGGCTCGCTTCGTCCGCGGCGGCTCGACCAGCTACCTGGTGGACCTGCTGAACGAGGGCCTGACGGAGTACATCCTCGACGGACAGACCTTCGATCTCGCCGGGGTCGAGTCCATCGGATCCGATCCGAGGCACGTCCCGACGTCGCCGTTCACTTCTTACAACTGGCACGGCAAGGGCAACTTCGCCTCAATGGTAGACGCGGTGATCCTCGGGGCAACCGAGGTCGACGTCGAATTCAACGCCAACGTCGTCACCCACTCCGATGGAATGCTGCTGCACGGGATCGGCGGCTGGCAGAACTGTCTGTCCTCCGGCTGCACGATCCTGGCGGTGCCGGCGTTCCGCGATCGGATTCCGGTGATCGTGGACGAGGTGACGACGATCACGGGACCGGGCGAACTGATCGACGTCGTGGTCACTGAGCGCGGAATCGCTGTGAATCCGAGGCGTACGGATCTGCTCGAAGCGCTGGAGCGAAACGGCACGGACCTTCCCATCCGGCCGATCGAGGAGATCAAGCAGGAGGTAGAGCGGATCGTCGGAGGTCCGCCCGAGAAGCCACGACTGCTGGACGTCCCCGTGGCGGTCATCAAGTGGGTGGACGGGACGGTGCTCGACACCGTATGGCAGGTGGCCGACGAGGCGGATTGACAGCTCGCAGACAGAGGTAGGAATGCTCCCGAGGCCCAACTCGAAGGCCGTCAACCGGAAGGAAAGACTGGACCTTCCGGGATCCAGTCCTCCGCGCCGGCCACCCGCTGATCGGGTGGCCGGATTCGGGGAGTCGTGGGCGGCCGTGTCGCTGCAGTGGGCACAGGCCGCTGCGCGGCGCTGCATCCAGTGTCCCTCCGAGCCGTGCGTCCGTGCGTGCCCGCTCGGCAACGACATCCCCTATGCCCTGTGGCACCTCGAGCACGGCCTGGTGGACGATGCAGCGCGGATCTTCCGGCGCACCAGCTCGATGCCGGACATCTGCGGGCGGGTGTGTCCCCAGACGGAGCTCTGCGAAGGGGTATGCCCCTACACGAAGCAGGGCCGCCCTCCGGTCCCGATCGGACGACTCGAGGCGTACGCCGCGGACTGGGTGGCTCGCGAGGGGCTTCCCGTCCGGACGGCGGCGGAGCGCCCCAGCGGCCGGCGGATAGCGATCGTCGGTGCCGGACCGGCGGGGATCACGGCGGCGGAGAGCCTCGCCCTGAGCGGCCACGCGGTGACGCTGTTTGACGCCTGGCCGGAGGCCGGCGGCCTTCTCCTGTACGGGATCCCCCGCTTCAAGCTGGCGCCGGATATCGTACGCAGGAAGATCGAAGATCTCACCCGGCTCGGGATCCAGTGTCGATTCGACACGCGACTCGGGGATGAACTGTCCGTAGACGAGCTCGTGGCCCAAGGCTTCGACGCCATTCTGCTCGCCATCGGTGCGGGCATCGGACGACCTCTGGACATCGAGGGATCCGATCTCGAGGGAGTGTACCAGGCGACTCCCTTCCTCGTGCGGGCCAATACGGACCCGACCTCGCTCCCACCCGGCCTGCGCTCCCGTCCCGAAGTGGGCCGGCGGGTGGCCGTGATCGGCGGCGGGGACACGGCGATGGACTGTGTCCGCACTGCCCTCCGGCTCGGAGCCGAACGAGCGACAGTCTGGTACCGGAGGACCGAGGCCGAAATGCCGGGAAACCCCCGCGACCGGAGGCTCGCGATAGAAGAGGGCGCCGGGTTCGAGTGGCTCGCTTCCCCCGTTGGTCTCGAAGGCGACGAGCACGGCCGGGTCCGCGCGATGAGGCTCGTCCGCATGGAACTCGGCGAACCCGACGCGTCGGGTCGGCGCCGTCCAAATCCGATCCCCGGTTCCGAGCACACGGTGGAGACAGACACCGTAGTTCTGGCGCTCGGCTATCTGCCAGATTCTGATCTCGTCGCCCGGATCGCGGGACTCGACACGGAGCCGGACGGCCGGATCCGCGTTGATCCGCTGACAGGGGCCACCAGCCGGGAGGGAATTTACGCGGCGGGCGACAACGTCCTCGGACCGGCGCTCGTGGTCGACGCCGTCGCCCATGGCTTCCGGGCGGCCGACGCGATTGATTCGTTCGTCTCGGATGGTGGGACGGTCGCGACGAGATGACCCGCCCGCTGCTGATTCTTGCTCTGAACCCAGGATCGACGAGCACGCGCATCGCCCTGTTCCGTGACGAGCACCTGGAGCTGGAAGAGGAGCTCAGACACGGCCCGGACGATAGGGAAGCAGGCCGATCCGACGACGATCTCCAGACTCGACTCGGCGCCATTCGCAGATTCCTCGACGAAAACGATGTTCGTCCGGCCTCGCTCGACGCCGTGGTCGGCCGTGGCGGCCTGCTCCGCCCGCTGGAGGGTGGCGTCTACCGGGTGAGTGAGGGAATGCTGCGCGACGCCGGCGCAGGCATCCAGGGCCGCCATCCCTCGAACCTCGGCGCCCGCCTGGCGCACGAGATCGCTGCCGATGCGGGCGCTCCAGCTCTTGTCGTGGACCCGGTGAGCGTCGACGAGTTCGACGACCTGGCCCGGCTCTCGGGCCTCGCCGGGATCGAGCGACGCAGCCTGTCTCACGCCCTCAGCGCTCACGCCGCGGTCCGGGCGCTGGCGGAGGAACTGGGGAAACCGTGGCGCGATGTGCGCGCTGTGGTGGCCCACCTCGGAGGAGGAATCTCCGTCTGCCCCGTGCGGGCCGGACGGATCGTGGACGCGAACAACGCCGTCAGCGAAGGTCCGTTTTCGCCGCAGCGGACGGGAGGACTTCCGGTCCAGGAGTTGCTCGATCTCGTATATTCGGGCCAGTACGACGAGCACGAGATCCGCAGGATGACTGTGGGCGAGGGCGGGTTGATGAGCTACCTCGGAACGGACGACGCGACCGAGGTGGAGCGTCGGATCGAGTCCGGAGACGAACACGCCGAGACAGTGTTCCGCGGGCTGGCCTACCAGGTAGCAAAGGAGATCGGCGCGATGGCGACCGTGCTCGACGGCCGGCTCGACGCCGTGGTCCTCACCGGCGGCCTGGCACGATCGCGCCCCCTCGTAGAGTGGATCACGGAGCGGGTGGAGTTCCTGGGCCCGGTGCGGGTACTCCCGGTGCAGGAGATGACGGCTCTGGCTCATCGGGCCCTGGCCGCGCTGCGGGGCGACGAGCCGATCCGGGACTACTGATACGACGCTATTGATGTAGCGCTGCAGCACTGAAATGAAGCGACGAGAAACATACATGCCGAGCAAGATCCTGTTGTCGGGGAACGAAGCGATAGCGGAGGGAGCCCTCGAAGCAGGGGCGCATTTCGCCTCCGCCTACCCGGGCACCCCGAGCACCGAGATCCTCGAAACGCTGGCGCGACGCGGCGGCATCCGCAGCGAGTGGGCGCCCAACGAGAAGGTCGCCTACGAGGCGGCGTACGGCGCGTGCCTCGGCGGGCTCCGGGCGCTCGTGTCGATGAAGCACGTCGGCGTCAATGTCGCCGCAGATCCGCTGTTCAGCTCGTCGTACTCGGGCGTCAACGGCGGACTGGTGCTGGTCTCCGCCGACGATCCCGCGATGCACTCGTCGCAGAACGAGCAGGACAACCGGCAGCTCGCGCGCGCCGCGAAAATCCCTGTCCTCGAGCCAGCGGACAGCCAGGAGGCGAAGGACTTCACGGTGCGGGCGTTCGAGATCTCCGAGCGATTCGACACACCGGTGATGCTCCGGGTAACGACGCGGATCTGCCACTCGATGTCGCCCGTCGAGACGGAGCGCGACCGGAGCTGGCCGAAGGCGCCGATCCGCGACTACGACCGCAACTTCAGCAAGTACGTGCTGCTCCCGGCAAACGCACGACCCCGCCACACGTTCGTCGAGCGGCGCATGGAGGAACTGGAGGAATACGCGACGAGCGAGCGTGACCTGAACCGGATCGAGTGGGGAGATCGCACCGTCGGCGTGATCACCGGCGGGGTCGCCTACCAGTACGTCCGGGAGGCGATGCCCGACGCATCGATCCTCAAGCTTGGAATGCCGCATCCCCTGCCCCGCGAACTCGTGCGAGAGTTCGCCGAAGGCGTGGACGAGATCTACGTGGTGGAAGAGCTGGATCCGTTCATCGAGCTCCAGGTCCGGGCACTCGGGATCCCGGCGATCGGCAAGGAAATCTTCCCGCTCACCGGTGAGCTGAACCCGGACCTGGTGGCACGCGGATTCCAACTGTCGGGAAACGGAGTTTCTTCCGGCATCGACGTATCGTCTGGCCATGCCCCGGCTGCGGAGGGTCCAGCCTCGCCGACACTTCCCGTTCGCCCGCCGGTCCTGTGCGCCGGCTGCGGCCACCGCGGCGTGTTCTATACTCTGTCGAAGCTGGGCCTGATCGTCACCGGGGACATCGGCTGTTACACGCTCGGAGCCCTCCGACCGCTCGAGTCGATGGATACCTGCCTGTGCATGGGCGCCAGCATCGGAATGGCACACGGGATGGAGGCGGCGCTACGGGCCGCGGGGGACGAGCGCCGGGTGGTGGGCGTAATCGGTGACTCGACGTTCATGCACTCGGGAATCACGGGTTTGATCAACACCGTGTACAACGGTGGCTCGAGCACGGTGCTGGTGCTCGACAACGGGACGACGGCGATGACCGGTCGTCAGGATCACCCGGGCACCGGCGTCACGGCGTCGGGCGAGCCCGGCGGCCTGGTGGACATCTCGGCTCTGTGCCGGGCGATCGGAATTCGACGTGTGCGCACCGTGGACCCGTACGACCTCGAGGCGCTCGAGACGGCCCTGGAAGAAGAACTGGCGGCCGATGAGCCGTCCGTGATCGTCTGCCGCGCCGTGTGCCGGCTGGTGGACAGGACACCGATCGCACCGTCGGTACAGCTGGATATCGAGTGCCCGGGCTGCGGTACCTGCTTCGAACTCGGGTGTCCGGCGATCGAAGAGCTGGACGGAGCGGCGGTGTTCGATCCCGAGATCTGCTGCGGCTGCGGCCTGTGTGTGCAGATCTGTCCGTTCTGCGGACTGCACATCGAGGGGCCCGAAGAGCTGGAGCCGGTGTGAGCGCGGAACAGTCTCCGATCCGCAACGTGCTCCTCGTGGGCCTCGGTGGCCATGGCGTCCTGTCCCTCAGCCGCATCGTCGCCGAGGGAGCGCTCGCGGCTGGCTTCGACGTGCGAAAGAGTGAGATCCACGGCATGTCGCAGCGCCGCGGAAGCGTGGTGAGCGAGGTCCGGTATGGAAAGGTCGTCCACTCGCCGTTGATTCCGGGCCGCGGCGCCAACGTGCTCCTGTCGCTGGAGTTGCTCGAAGCGCTCCGTCACCTGCACCGTCTCCGCCCCGACGGCGTGCTGCTGGTGAACGACCAGCGGATCACGCCCGCGCCGACAGGTAGCGGTCCAGTCGAGTACCCGGAAGATGCCGTCGAGCGTCTACGGGAACTGGTAACGGACGTCCGGGTCGTGCCGGCACACGACGTCGCTTCGGAGCTGGGAGAGCCCCGGGCGACGAACATGGTCATGCTGGGAGCGTTCGCGGCGATCACTTCCGAGATCGAGCCGGAAGTCTGGGTACAGATCATCGAGTCCGCTTTCCGCCCCGACCTGCGGCCGGTGAACCTGGCGGCGTTCCGGCGCGGACTCGAACTCACGTCCGGCGCATGACCATACCCTCCGGGGGCGGCGCCATCCGTTCCCTCGAAGCGCTGCGTGAGCGCGCGGCAGCGCTACCGACCCGCCGTGTCGCGATCGCCGCGGCCACCGGACTCGAGACCCTGAAGGCAGCGGTGCTGGCGAGGACCGGCGATCTCGCGCACCCGATCCTCGTGGGTCCTCCGGTCGAGATTCGGGCCGGTCTCGCCACCCTCGGCGCCGATCCCGATTCGTTCGACATCGTCCCCGCCGAAGACACAGATAATGCAGTGGCGCTGAGCATCGAGCTCGTGCGCGAGGGAATGGCGGACATCCTGATGAAGGGGGCAATCCCGACCTCCTCCCTGATGCGGGCGGTGCTCCATCCGGAGCTGGGCCTGCGAACCGACCGGCTGCTCAGCGACGTGTTCATCTTCGACTTCACGAGCGGACCGGAGGCCCGGATCGTAGGGATCACGGACGGCGGCGTGATCCCACGGCCGACGCTCGAGCAGAAGGAGCAGATTCTGCGGAATGCCGTCGAGGCGTTTCATGCTCTTGGCATTGAGAAGCCGGGGGTCGCCCTGCTCGCGGCGGTGGAATCTGTATCGGAGGCGTTCCCATCTACGGCAGAAGCAGCCGAGCTCGCTCGGCGATTCCGCGACGGAGACTACCCGGATTGCGTGGTGGACGGGCCCCTGGCCGTGGATCTGGCCCTGTCCGACGAGGCCGCCAGGCTGAAGGGGTTCGAGTCGCCCGTGGCGGGAGCGGCAGACGTACTGCTGTTCCCCGATCTCGAGTCGGCCAACATGGCGGCGAAGTCCGTCGAGTACGTCGCACCGCTGGAGCCTGCGCATTGCATCCTCGGTGCGCGGGCGCCGGTCCTCATTCCCTCACGGTCGGAAACGGCCGGAGCGCGACTGATGTCGATCGCATTCGGAGCGCTGCTCAGCAATTAAGTTGTCGGGGAAAGTGGTGACGGAAGACGCTCCGGAGCACTGGCCGGCTTTTCGCTTGTTATAATGCTCCCGCGTGCTGCCCGGAGCGTCCTCTCGTCGGCCTGGTACAGGGCAATTCACACTCCACCCGGCACGGGCCACGCTCTCGGCCAGGCTCGCGCCGGACGGCACCTCGCAGACGACGATCCTCGAATCATCCGTTACGGCCTGGATTTTCAGGCCGTAGCGCATCCCGCCAGATCTTCGATTCGCGGAGTATCCCTGTCTCCATGAGTGCAGATCGGATCTCCCGCCGCGCTGGCACGGTTCGGGATGGCAGGGCACCGTCCTCGCGATCTGGCCCCGCCGGGGGCATTTCGCCATGAAGCCGGGCCGAGCATCTTCGTCGCCGTGACATCCAGAGCTGTTTCACCCACTCGCCGCGGTTTCGATCGCGAGATTCTCGGGCTCGCGCTGCCGGCGCTCGGCGCCCTGGCGGCGGACCCGCTCGTGTCGATCGTGGACACCGTATTTGTGGGCCGCCTCGGAGTGCTCCCCCTCGCCGCGCTCGGCGTGAACACCGCGATCTTCTCAATGGCATTCGTGGTGTTCAACTTCCTCGCGTATGGAACCACCCCGATGGTCGCCCGGGCCGTGGGACGGGGAGACCGGGAGGCGGCCGGACGCGTGATCGTCCAGGCACTCGTGGTGGCGGTGCTGGCGGGCATCGTAGCGGTCGGCATCCTCCAGGCATTCGCCGTCCCGATCGCCACGGCGATGGGCGCACGCGGCGAGCTCCTGGAAGCCTCTCTCTCATACCTGCGGATCCGGGCGTTCGCCGGGCCGGCCGTGCTGCTCGTCATGGCGGGACACGGAGCGTTCCGCGGATAC
>CBDUVN010000024.1:0-24876 GCA_965370685.1 uncultured bacterium
ACATGGAGAGGTCCTCAGGAGATCCATCGGTCCGGACCCGGATCGGCTCTCCATAAGAAACGAAAATTCTCGACCGGGGCGCTGGCACGAGGAATCGATCCCAGCTGTTGAACGCCCTTGCACGTACGGGAATCGCCACCGTTGGAACGATCGGTACGTCCGCTCGTGCTGCAATCGCGACCGCGCCCGGCTTACACTTTCGAGCGGGGCCCCTGGGTCCGTCGACCGTCAATGCCAGCGGGTGCCCATCCCCTGTCGCCTCGATCATCTCGCGCAGTCCAAAAGAGCCACCCCTTGAGCTGGACCCCCGGACGACGCGAAACCCGAGCTGTTCGACGATGCGGGATGCGACGTCGCCATCTCTGCTACGCGAGATCATCACGGCGACGTTATCCTCGAGATGTCGCAACGTCAGCATCAGGAGTTGCTGGTGCCACAGGGCATATAGCTCCTGGACTGCTCGACGGACCGGCGGTCCCTGACTGCCGTCGGTTGGACTCACATCGGTGAATCGCCACGAGCGGACCAACGCCCTCAGAGCCGGAGGACTGATTCGCACTGCCAGTTCGGACGTCCAATCCCTCACCGGACTGTCCTTGCGTGCAGCGCCCGCACGCACGAGTCCGCGACACGGTCAGCGGCACCGGGCCCGCCAAGCCGGGACCGGACCTCGGCCAGGCCGGCAAGCATGGATTCTCGCTCCTCCGAGCCGAGGTCGAGCAGCGGGGCGACGGACGCCGCCAGCTCTTCGTCGGTCATTTCGTCCTGGATTCGCTCAGGCACGACGCTTCGGTCGGCCACCAGATTCACGAGTGCGATGTGCGGAACCCGGATCAGCCGTCGCGCGATCGTGGCCGTGAGAGCGTTGACCCGGTATCCGACGACCATCGGCACTCCAGCCATCGCGAGTTGAAGCGTGATCGTCCCCGACTTGGTGATTGCCGCCGTCGCGTTGGACGCCACGATTTCCGGAGTCGAGACGGAACCCTCCGGGCAGGACTCGAACAGCGATGCCGGAAGGTCTGCCGAACGGGCTACGCGAATCCTCAGCCCCGGAATCGTCGCTGCGAGCCGGCCGGCGGCGTCAAGGAAGACGGGCAGCATGCGCCGCACTTCCTGTTCGCGCGACCCGGGAAACAGGCCGAGGGTCGGTGACCTTTCCGTGCGCTCCCCCGCCCTGCGGGAAGCGCCTTCCGCGGTCTTCCGATCGAGCAACGGATGGCCGACGAATCGGACGTTCGTCCCGTACGCTTCGAGAAACTCCGCCTCGAACGGCAGGACGACACACACCTCGTCCGAGATCCGGGCCAGTCGGCGGGCACGGGACTCGTGCCAGGCCCAGACCTGTGGAGCGATGTAGTAAACCACTGGAATCTCCCGCCGATGCGTCCACTCCGCGAGAGGGAGGTTGAAGCCGGGATAGTCGATCGGGACCAGGAGGTCGATGTTCTCACGCAGGATGAACTTCCTGACTTCCCGCCTCAGACGCAGGATGTCGGGAAGGTGACGAAGGACCTCGGCAAAGCCGAGGATCGCCAGCCGATCCAGCCCGGCGAGCAACTCGACGCCGGCCTCCGCCATCTCGCTTCCACCGAGGCCGGCGAGCCGAACACCCGGAATCTGTCGGCGCAGAGCCCTCGCCAGCGCCGCTCCGTGCTGGTCGCCCGACGCCTCGCCGGCTGAGAGGAAGATCGTCGGCTCAGCCGACACGGTCGAGGTAACCGATCAGCATGACGACGAGGATCAACAGGAGGATCAGTATGATCGTGCGGGGCCCGTGTTTTACACCCGAGCCCAACTTCTTTCGTTCTTCCCGGATTTCACGCAGAGACATGACTGGATCGCTCGATCTCGTGTCCGATCCGCAGCGCCACCTCGAGGGCGGCCCGACCATCTCTTGCCGTTGCCGCATCGCTTGGAAGCCCGAGCAGCACATCTCGAAACGCCTCGAGCTCCAGGCGCAGCGGCTCACCAGTGTCCGCATGGAGAGGCACCCGCTCCACCACGCTCGCGAGCGACAGGTTGTTTCCGCCGCCCTCCCTGAACAGGGCGGCTGCGTCCACATCCTCCCGGCGGCGAAGGTACTCCCCCTGCCCCGCAGCGAGGTCGAGGCTGAAGTACCCTGATGGCTGAAACAGCCTGAGCTGCCGCGTTTTCTCCGCCGACGCCCGGCTCGCGCTGATGTCCGCCACCGCCCCGTTCCGGAATACGATCCGTGCGTTGGCCATGTCGACGGTATCGGTGAGGAGCGAGACTCCGATCGCGTGAACCGATTCGACCTCGCTGTCCACCAGGCCAAGCACCAGGTCGATGTCGTGAATCATCAGGTCGAGCATTACCGGCACGTCTGTGCCACGCGGCTGAAAGATTGCGAGGCGTTGGCACGCGAGGAATCGTGGGTCCTTGAGATAGGGACGACACGCCCTGATCGCAGGATTAAAGCGCTCGACGTGACCGACCCCCAGAAACAGCCCTCTGGCCTCGGCCAGTTCGACAAGCTCGTCCGCCTCCCCGAGAGACGGTGTGAGTGGCTTCTCTACGAGGACGTGGCAGCCGGCCTCGAGCGCCGCTTTCGTCACGGAATGATGAGCTGACGTGGTGACGGCGACGATCACGGCATCGGCGCAGGAGAACAGGTCGTCCGACTGCTCGAACTGCTTCGTTCCAACGGTCTCCGCAACTTCCAGGGCACGATCCGGGTCGCGGTCGTGCACTCCGACCAGCTCGACGTCGGGGATCTCCCCGAGGATTCTCGCATGCGCACTACCGAGCCGCCCGACTCCGATCACCCCGAAGCGCAGATCGGTCACGTGGTGACTCCCCTCTCACTCTCACGGATGAACGCGATGAGAGACACGACTTCCGGCACCAGATCAGCCTGCGATTCGAGTTCGTCGAGCGAGTCGCCGAAATGGCGCTCCGGGTTCTTGAACAGCTCCCGAAACGCGGCGCGCAGGCCATCGATCGAACTCTTCGAAAAGCCACGTCTCTGCAACCCGACCACATTGATGCTGCGTGCCGTACACGGATTGCCGACCACCAGGAGAAACGGCGGCACGTCCTGCGTCACTCTGGACATGCCCCCGACGAATGCGTGGGCTCCGATGCGCGTGAACTGGTGCACTCCGACAGCAGCCCCGAAGATCGCCCAGTCCCCTATGTCCACGTGCCCGCCGAGCTGGGCGAGGTTTGCCAGGACTACCCGATCCCCGATGACGCAATCGTGCCCGACGTGGGTGTAGGCCATGAGCAGGCTGTCCGACCCGATCCGAGTGACTCCGGTCGAGGCCGTTCCCCGGTTGATCGTACAGAATTCCCGGATCGTGGTCCGTTCCCCGATCTCGAGGCGCGTGGACTCGCCTGCGTACTTCAGATCCTGGGGATCGGTGCCGAGACTCGCGCCGTTGAACACGCGACACCCCTCTCCGATCCGCGTGTCCCGATCGATGACCACGTGCGCGCCGATCCGCGCGCCCGCTGCGATCTCGACTCCGGGTCCGATCACCGTCGAGGGGCCCACCGAAACGCTCGGGTCCAGCCGTGCATCGGGGTGCACGATTGCAGTTTGATGCACACGCACAGGCGTTTCCGTCACATCAACGGTGCCGCTCATCGGTCCATTATCTGGGCCATCAGGGTCGCCTCGGCGACGACCAGCCCATCGACCGTGCCGACGCCACGAATCTTGCACACACGACCCCGGAACTGGAGCATCTCCACCTCCAGCAGAAGCTGATCTCCGGGATACACCGGACGCCGGAATTTCACGTCGTTCATCGACATGAAGTAGACCACCTTGCTGGACGCGTCGGACACTTCGTTCATCATCAGGAGTCCACCCGTCTGGGCCATCCCCTCCACGATCAGCACACCGGGCATGATCGGGTGACCCGGAAAGTGGCCGTTGAAGAACGGCTCGTTGATCGTGACGTTCTTCAGCCCGAGGATCCTGCGGCCCGGCTCGAATTCCAGAATCCGGTCGACAAGCAGGAACGGATACCTGTGTGGCAGGAAATCAAAGATGCGCTCCGCTTCCAGCACCGGAGTCCCGTCGGCAGGCTTGAACCGCAACCTGCGCAGACGACGCGCAACCATCACGTTTCCGCGGTGGCTGGGGCGATCGGCCACGACGTGCGCCCGTATGCGGCCCCCTGCGAGGGCGAGATCGCCCACGATGTCAATGATCTTGTGTCGCACGAATTCATCGGGGAATCGAAGTTCGATTCCATCCGCGATCCCGTCATCCGTGAGGGCGATCGTGTTCTGCAAGCTGGCTCCGAGGGCGAGCCCCCGAGCGTGCAGCGCCTTTGCCCAGCTCTGGAGCCCGAACGTCCGCGCCGGCGCGACGTCCGCGCAGAAGGTCCCGGAGTCGATCTCAGCCGAAGCGAACTGCCGCCTGATCACGGGATGATCAAAGTCAATCCCTGCGCTCACCCTGTAGCCATCGTACGGTGACACCGTATACCGCGACGGGCCATCTTCTACGCTGAAGGCCTTGCGTACTTCTATTGAAGATGCTTCAGAATCCTGCTCGACGATTCCAGCGCGCTCGATCGCTTCACACCAGTCAGCGCTGCTCCCATCGCGTGCCGGCGGCTCGGATCCCCGGAGCAGGATCTCGACGTTGTCGACCTGGTAGGCGGCGAGGGCCGCGAGAAGATGCTCGACAGTACGGACGGAGCAGCTGTCCGGCCCCAAAACGGTTTCCCACTCGACGCCGGACACGAGCTCGACGTCTGCCTTGATTTCCGGCTCGCCACGGATATCCAACCGACGGAACACGATTCCGGTGTCGGCGTCGGCACCCCGAACCTCGGCATATGCGGGCTGACCACTATGCAGGCCCGTGCCTTCGAGCGTGAAAGAGGCCCCGATAGTCTGTTGCTTTGGTGCCTCGACGGCAGGATCTCCGCTCACGACCCCTCCTCGCCGCGCTCTCGTTCGAATGCGCCGATACGCTTGACGAGTTCGGGGAGCTTATAGAATACAGAAGTCGAGCGCAGCCACATTCTGTGGGGTCGAGCCGGGTAACCGGACCAGAACTCCCCAGCCGGAATGTCCGTCATCACTCCCGACTGCGCACCCACGGCCGCTCCGGCGCCCACCGTGAGATGGCCGGCCAGACCCACCTGGCCGGCGAGGCGCACGCCGTCTTCGACGACGCTGCTGCCAGCGATACCGACCTGAGCCACGATGAAGCAGTTGCTTCCGATTCGACAGTTATGCCCGATATGGACGAGGTTGTCGAGCCTGGTGCCCGCTCCCACCGTTGTATCGCCGAGCGATCCCCGATCAACGGTACTGTTGGCTCCGATCTCGACGTCGCTGCCGATCACACATCGGCCGACCTGTGGAATCTTGACCGGGCCGTCAGGTCCTGACGCGTATCCGAATCCGTCCACCGCCAGTCTCACACCGGCGTGAAGCCGCACACGATCCCCCAGCACGGCGCCCCTGAGAAGAGTGCAGGATGGTCCGATTCTGCAGTCGGTCCCGACGATCACGCCAGGACCGATGACTGTTCCGGAACCGATCTCCGTTCGGTCCCCGATCGCGGCATCCGTGCCGATTGTCACGAACGGACCGATCGCCACGTCCGAGCCAAGATTCACTCCCGACTCCAGCACCGCCGTCTGATGTACCCCGGGACGTCTGTCCTCATAAGGAACGAACAGGACAACCAGCTTGCTGAACGCCAGCTCCGGATTTTCGACCCGGATCAGGGTCGTACCATTCGCCTCGACAGCCAGGTCCGGTGGTACGAGAGCAGCCCCCGCATCGTTATCGGCGAGGAGGCGGGCGTATTTCTCGTTTACGACGTATGTGAGATGCTCCGGACCGGCGCTACCTGCAGGGGCGATTCCCTCGAGGCGCCGGTCCGGATCACCCTGTACAACTCCCGCTACGCGTTCAGCGAGCTCTCTGACCGTAAACGTCATTCCCCCACCTGTTCTTCAGAAACGCGATCCGCCCACCTGTCCGGAGCGCGCCGACCTGAGCCTGGTTACGGCGTACCGCCGGCTGCCGGAGCGCTCGTGCCCAGACGCTGCAATACGATGTCCGTAATATCAAGCTCAGGCGCCGCCGCCACCACGCCATCGGTCGATATGTCGAACACCATGGAGTAGTTGTTCTCGGCGCGAATCTGTTCAATCAGTCTTGTCACGTTTTCCAGAATTGGACGCAACAACTCCTGCTGACGCTGCTGAGCCTGGTTTTCCAGCTCGAGTCGGCGGTTCTGGAGTTCCTGCTGGCGGGTCTGGATCTCGGTCCCCTTCTGTTCCTTCGCCTGCGGGCTGAGCATGACTTCCTGTCGCTGATAATCCCGCAGCAGCGAGTCTACAGCAGCTGCCTGGAGTTCCAGCTCCGATCGCCATTCCCCGAGTTCGCGATCGAAAGTCCGCTGCGCATCCGCGGATCCAGGGGCAGCCTGGAGAATCGCTGCTGTATTAAGGTATACGAATGTCGTCCCGCTCGGTGGAACGGTCTGAGCATGGGCCGGCGATACGGTCACGAGGACAAAGGCCGCGAAGGCCACCAGGGTTGTTCGAACCAGGTACATCGGTACGCTCTCCAGAAAAGGGCCTGATTGAAAGAGACCCGTCGCAAGTCGACGCATCCCGCTATCCTGCCTGCCTTCAGAACAGGCGGCCAAACCGGAAGTGGAGCTGCCAGCCCGGGTCCGCCCTTCCAAGTACGTCCCTGCGATCGAATCCGTACGCATAGTCGATTCCGATCGGACCAAACGGAGTCACGAGGGAAACTCCTAACCCTGCTCCGATAAGAAGATCCGAAGGATTGAATTCGTTAGCGAATTCCCAGACGTTTCCGCCATCGATGAACGCGCTGCCGAAGATGTTGTCCGTCAGCTTGATTCCGAACTGGGCCGTGGTCGTGAAGTAGGATTCCCCGACCCGTTCATAGCTGCTGACGGGCGCGTTCCTCGGAACGTGTCCCCGCGGCGTGATCGTAGCCTCCTCGTACCCCCGGACCTGCTGCCCCACCTGCGTCCCGCCGACGTAGTATCTTTCGATGAAGAACGGATTGTCGCCGAAGATCATCCCGGCGCGGAAGGCGAGCCCCAGGACCAGCTCGATCGGGACGCCCCCACCGCTTCCCCCGATCTGACCCACCGGAGCGAACCACTCACTGGTGAAATCCCACCGGCTGTAGTCGCCATCCCCTCCGAGAATCCCTCCGGTGAACCGCGCCGCGAGCGAGTTGCGATTTCCCGCGACAGGAAACAGACCACCGGACCTGGTGTCGCGGACGAGTCGAAAGCTGATCGTGCTCCGGGTACCGTCGCTGAGGTCACCGGGTGGCACCTGTCCGAACCCACTATCGAGGTCCGAAATATCATCGTTGAACAGCGAGTAACCCGCATAGAACCGGGTGGACCGCAGCCGAAGAACTGGAATACCGAACTCGAAGTACCCACCGGTCTGGCGCCGGGTGCCCAGGCTGAAGGTCTGAAACTGGTCCCTCGAGCTCTGCAGACCTATGGACAGGCTGTTTCGCGAACCGAAGATCTCCGGATCGGTGTAGCTGAGCTCGATGTCCTGCGACCGGCGCCCGAACAGCCAGCGGACGTGTCCGATCTTCGCCTGCCCGAACAGATTCGGCTGGTCGTAGCCGATAAAGCCGGCAAGACCCGTAGCCGCGGCCGCGGAGATGCCGAAGTTTACGTTCCCTGTCTGCTTTTCCCTGACCCGGTATACAAGGTCGATATCTCCGTCGTCCCTCGGCTTGATCTGGATCGCCTCGTCAGGCGGAAGGGTCTCGAAAAAACCGAGCGTCTGGAGATTTCGGATGCTCTGGATGAGGAGCTGCTGGGAATAGATGTCACCGGGCAGCGTGAGCAGGACCTTCCGGATCACCGCATCGTGCGTATAGTCGTTCCCGACGATCTGAACCGAGCGGACATAGGCGGGCTGACCCTCCTGGATGATGAGTCGCATCGCGACCGACGGCGACTCACCCTCGGCGTCGGGTGGCACACGGGTGACTTCGGGGATGATGTTGACCGACAGATAACCTGCGTCGCGATACAGATCCGCGATTTTCTGCGTCGCTTCGTCGAACGCCGAGCTGTCGAATGGGGGCCTGAGTTCGTTCAACGCCTCTGCTGTCCGCGCACCTCCGAGCAGCCCCTCCACAACATCCGGAAAATACTCGGCGAGCTGGGACGACGGGAACCGAGTGTTTCCTTCGATCTCAAACGACCGGATCCCATACTGCGGACCCTCGTTCACCTCGATTTCGATCCGACCCTTCCCTGTCAGGCTGTCGACGACGAGCGTATCGCCGAGGATTTCCATATCAATGTAGCCGAACCTGCTGTAGAAGCCCGGGATGTTCTCACTCAGATCCTTGCGGTACTGGTCACGGTGCAACTGACCGGTCCGGAACCAGAAGAACCCCTCCTCGGAGGTCTCCATGGCGCCTCGAATCTGGGAGTCGGTAAACGCCCGATTCCCGGCAAACTCTACCCTTGCGAGGGCCAGGCGCGGTCCCTCGTTTACTTTGAACACGAGGTTTACCTGGTCGAGCCCGGACGGGTCGGCCAGCAGGCTGGTATCGACGGTCGCCTGCGGGAAGCCCGCCTCCGACAGGAGCTGACGAGTAAGTGCCAGAGCTGTTGCAACCCGTGACGGGTCAAGGGCGACTCCACCCAGAAGTCCAGCAGAATCACGGATCGTGCCCGCGTTCACGTGCTCGAGTCCCTCGAACAGGAATTCACCCACGAGCGGACGCTCGGTCACTTCGATGTAGAAAATGTTGGGTTCTGTCGGCGTGACCTTGATCAGCACATCCGAGAATTCACCCGTCGCGAACAGGCGCTGCATGGCCGCCTGGACATCGGGTCCATTCACGATTTCGTCCACCCGGAGGCCGGCGACTCGACGCACTCCCTCGTCTGAGAATCGGAAGCCTCCCGATACGACGATGCTGTCCACTCGCACCTGGTAGAGTGTCTGGTCCTGTCCCCACAAAGGCGTGACCCTCGCCACCACGAGCATGACGAGGGTTACGCAAACCCGAGCAAGCTGACCCGATTTCACTGCGCGGAACTGTGCGATACCGCCTGAAAGACAAGAGCCTCGCCGTCATCCGCAACGTCGACCGCGATCTCGTCTCCTTTGGCGAATTCTCCCATGAGGATCTTCTCCGACAGCGCGTCCTCCATGTGCCTCTGAATTACCCTCTTCAGCGGACGCGCACCGAATTTATCATCATATCCATGCTCCACCAGGAAATCCACGGCCGCATCGCTGAGGGAGAGAGTCAACTCCTCCTCGGAAAGGCGGTCCTGAACGTCACGCAGCATGATATGGACGATCTGTCCGATTTCCTTCTTGGACAGAGGGTGGAACACGATCGTTTCATCGATCCGGTTGAGGAATTCCGGCGAGAAGACGCGATCGATCTCATCCCGGATCCGTTCGGCCATGCGGTCATAGTCGATCCCGGCCCCTTCGCCGGACTCGAATCCGAGTGTCTTGCTGTTCGCGATGTCCCGGGCGCCGACGTTCGACGTCATGATCAGCACTGTGTTCTTGAAGTCAATCACCCGACCGTAGTTGTCCGTCAGGCGACCTTCGTCGAGAACCTGGAGCAGGATGTTGAACACGTCCGGGTGTGCTTTCTCGATCTCGTCGAGAAGGACGACACTGTACGGCCGTCTACGAACAGCTTTGGTAAGCGCGCCGCTGTCCTCGTATCCCACGTATCCGGGGGGCGCACCGATCAATCGGCTGATCGAGAATTTCTCCATGTACTCCGACATGTCGACCCGGATCAGGGCCTTGTCATCCGCGAACAGGAAGCGGGCCAGTTGTCTGGCGAGCTCTGTCTTTCCAACGCCGGTAGGCCCGCAGAAAATGAAGCTTCCGATCGGCCGGTCCGGGTCCTTGAGCCCGGCCCGCGTACGGCGGATCGCCCTGCTCAGAGCCTGGATCGCTTCGTCCTGCCCGACGACCGTTTCGTGCAGTTCTTCCTCCATCCGTAGAAGCCGCCGAGTCTCCTCTTCCCGCAGCCGGGTTACCGGGATGCCTGTCGCTCTCGATACGATGAACGAGATCGCCTCCTCATCCACGACGGGTCGGAAGTCCCGCTGCTTCTGTTCCCACTCTTCCTTCCTCCGGCGAATCTCAGACTGCAGCTCCTTTTCTCGATCGCGGAGCAAGGCCGCCTTTTCGAAGTCCTGGTCTCGAATCGCCTCGTCCTTCCGGCTGCTCAGATCGTCCATCTCGTCCTGCAACTGCTGAACTTCAGGTGGAGGAACCTGTGCGCCGAGACGCGATCGGGCGCCGGCCTCGTCCAGCACGTCGATCGCCTTGTCCGGCAGGAACCGATCGGTGATGTAACGGTCCGAGAGCTTGGTAGCCGCGATCAGGGACTCGTCGGGAAGCTCCACGTTGTGATGATCTTCGTAGTGTTTCCGCAGCCCCTTGAGAATCTCAAACGTCTCATCGATCGATGGCGGCTCAACAATGACAGTCTGGAATCGCCGCTCCAGGGCCCCGTCCTTCTCGATGTACTTGCGGTACTCGTTGAGCGTCGACGCGCCCACGCACTGGAGCTCGCCCCGGGCCAGGGCGGGTTTCAGCATGTTCGACGCATCGATCGCGCCTTCCGCAGCCCCGGCACCGACGAGCGTATGCAGCTCATCGATGAACAGAATGATTCCGTCGTTCTCTGAGATCTCGGTCACGATCGCCTTGAGGCGTTCCTCGAACTGCCCCCGGTACTTCGTGCCAGCGATAACCGCCGCCATGTCCAGCGCCAGGACTCGATGTTCCTTCAGACTCTCCGGCACGTCCCCCCGAACGATCTTCTGTGCCAGCCCCTCGACGATCGCGGTCTTTCCGACACCCGGCTCACCGATGAGCACGGGGTTATTCTTCTTGCGCCGCGACAGCACCTCCATCACGCGCTCGATCTCAGCCTCCCGTCCGATCGTCGGATCGAGCTTGCCTTCTTCGGCGAGCTCCGTGAGGTCTCTGCAGAAGTGGTCGAGGGCGGGCGTCTTCGATTTACCCTCTCCCCGTGCCGGCGCGGACGGAGGCTCGGCCTCCTCGAGTGCAGCCGGCATGTCGGTGCCCAGCAGCTTCAGCATTTCGGCTCGCGCCTCGTCCACACCGATCCCCAGTTCTCCGAGAACCTTCGCAGCCAGGCCACGCTCCTCGCGCAACAGACCGAGCAGGAGGTGCTCCGTACCCACGTAGCTGTGATTCAACTCGCGGGACTCGGCCATCGCATACTCGAGCACCTTCTTGGCTCGAGTCGTATAGGGGAGCTCTCCGATCGGCGTCGTCGCTTTGCCGGCCCGGATATTTTCTTCCACGAGCCTCAGCAGATCGTCCAGATCTGCTGCCAGGTTCCGCAGCACTTCTGCCGCGACGCCTTCTCCCTCGCGAATCAGACCGAGGAGGATATGCTCCGTCCCGACGTAATCGTGCTGCAGACGGACCGCCTCTTCGCGAGCCATCGCCAGGACCTTCCGGACTCGATCAGTGAAGTTGTAGTTCATCCACACCTCGGGCGACGGCTTCACCGCCGCGGTTTAATTCGGTTCCTCGTCGGGAGTGTCGCCCCCGGCCGACATCGATTCAGCTTCCACTGCGAGTCGGTCTCTAACGTACGCCGCTCGCGCAACATCCGCCTCCGTCGCGTCGAGGCTGCCACCGACGTCCCGACTGCGGTGTGCGGTCTGCCCCAGTACGAGGATTTCGTTGAGCGTCTGTACCCTGGCCGTCCGGATGAGTTTCAGAGACACGCCCAGGCGAAGCCCCGACATCAGGTTCAGCATCTCTCCGGTGGACAGGCTGCGCGCTGTGCGGAGGATTCCATAGGCCCGCCAGACTTTGTCCTCCAGGACCGTCGGTGCCTCCCTGATGAGCACCGACCTGGCGCTGCGCTCGTACTCGATCACCTTTCCGGTGACACGGGCGAGGTGATCTACCAGCTCCTCTTCGGTCTTTCCGAGCGTAGTCTGGTTCGAGAGCTGGAACAGGTTCCCCACGACTTCGGATCCTTCGCCGTGGAAGCCTCGATAGGTCAGGCCGACCTGGGAAATGCCTTCGAGTACCTTGTTGATCTCCTTCGTCAATACCAGTCCCGGAAGGTGGATCAGGACCGATGCCCTCAGCCCCGTGCCCACGTTTGTCGGACACGACGTCAGGAATCCGAATTCATGATGAAACGCATAAGGGAGGACTGACCCGATTTCTTCGTCGAGCCGATCGACTCGACGCCAGGTCTGGTCGAGGGCGAAGCCCGGGCTGAATGCCTGAAGACGGAAATGGTCTTCTTCGTTGACCATGACTGCCAGGTCATCATTCTCCGCGAGTGCGAGTGCCGCGAACGCCGGTTCGCCCTCCGCCCGATCGACCAGTTCTCGACTTACCAGGTGCCGCTCGAGCAGCAGGTCGCGCTCAGTCTGATCCAGCTTGTCGATCGTCCAGATGGTTGCTTCACGCATCGCGTCAGAGGCCTCGATCGCGGCGCGTGCGCGGTCCAGAATCCTGCCGGAGTCCTCGAAACCGGCCCTGATCGGGAACGGAAAGCCCTGGAGATTGCGTGCCAGGCGTACCCTGGTCGACAGTACGATTTCGCCCTCGTCACCTCCTCCTGCGAGCCAGGCGATCCCCCTCCCTTCCAGCGTTCCCCCATCGAGCATCAGTCCGATGCCTCCAGCTCCTGGATCCCGTCCCGCAGATCGGCCGCGGTCTCGAAGTCCTCGGTCTCGATTGCCCGCTGCAACCGGCGCCGCATTCCGGCCAGCTGCGCGAGCCGGTCACCGAGCTCGGACCCGGAGTGGACGTACAGCTTGCCGACATGTTGAGCAGAGCCCTGGAGCCGGCGGACCAGCCCACGAAGGCGACTGTCGAAATGGGCCCAGCACTCGGCGCATCCCAGACGTCCCGTGCGCCTGAAGTCAGCGGCTGTCGTACCGCAGTACGGACAGGGCTCACCTTGTTCCCGGGAGGAATCCTGTGGTTCGGTTTTCCCCAATTGAGCGAGAAAATCAACGAGCGGCGCCTTTGCCGAAGTGGAAGATGAAACTCCCTTCTCACTCGCACAGACCGAGCAGAGATGGTGCGTCTTCATCTCGCTTTCCTCGATCGTCGTGAGTTGAATCTCGGCAGGTCGCTCGCCGCATTCATCGCACAGCATGCCGTCAGTCATCGCCTCGCTCACCTGCAGCCTTCGGCGCATCTTCGGATGTGTGGATTCGACGAAGGATTCCATCCCGGAGCTCCAACACCCTGTCCGTGCGCTCTGCCAGGGAGATGTTGTGGGTAACGACGACGAGTGCAGTGTCGTGGTGTCTGACGAGGTCGAACAACACCGCGTGCAGCCGCTCGCTCGTCTCCCGGTCCAGGTTACCCGACGGCTCATCGGCCAGCAAGGCGGGCGGCTCGTTCACGAGGGCACGCGCCACCGCGACCCTCTGCTGCTCGCCACCCGACAACTTCGCCGGCCGATGCTCGACCCGCTCTGACAGTCCGACCTGATCCAGCAGGTTCATCGCGCGTGCCCGTGCACGGGATCGGTCCACACCTGCAATGATCTGCGGCATCATGACGTTCTCGAGCGCCGTAAAGTCGCGGAGCAGATGGTGGAACTGGAACACGAACCCGACGAACTCGTTGCGCACCCGGGCTAGTTCCTGGTCGCTCATCTCCGACAGGTCCCGACCGCCGAGAGAAACGCGGCCGGCTGTCGGAAGGTCGAGGCCGCCGAGCACGTGAAGCAGCGTCGATTTCCCCGCTCCACTGGGTCCGATGATCGCGACCGTCTCGCCTCGCTCGACCACGAGATCGACACCGCGGAGCACGCGGATCGGATCGCCTGTCGCGCCCTCGAAGGTCCGTTCGACCTGTTCCGCGACGATCGGCGATGCCTCTGGGTGACCCGACGTGCCGATCGACTCACTCATGACGGATCGCCTCGACCGGAGTGAATTCCGCCGCGCGACGGGCCGGGTACAGAGTGGCGATGAAGGAGATGACCAGCGACGCGACGACGATAGTCAGCACGTCCGGCCAATTCAGGTCGACCGGAAGCTTGTCGACGAAATACACGTCTCCCGGCAATGTGATGAACTTGTAACGCTTCAGCAGCAACGACAGGATCAGGCCCGAGGCCGTACCGAGGGCGGTTCCGATAAAGCCGATCACGACCCCCTGGAGCACGAAAATCCGCGTAATGTCTCTGGACGTGAGTCCCATGGCGCGCAGGATTCCGATCTCCCGGATCTTGTCCGTCACCACCATGATCAGCGTTGACACGATATTGAACGACGCCACGAGCACGATCAGAAGCAGAATCACGCCCATGGCGAACTTTTCCAGTTTGAGCGCCGAGAACAGGCTGGCGTTCTGCTTCTGCCAGTCGTCTACCCGATACGGGAATCCGAGGGCGGCTTCGATGCGGTCAGACACCTCTCCGGATCGCCATGGGTCCCGGACGTTGAACTCGACCCCCGTCACCGTCGTGCCCATCTTGAGCAGGCTCTGGGCCGAGGCGAGGTCGATGTAGGCGAACTTCGTGTCGTACTGGTACAGGCCGGTCTCGAACAGACCCGTTACCTCGTACAGGCGCATCTGGGGCTGAATTCCCGTAGGTGTGAGTTCCGCGCCCTGGAACGACACGACCGTAACCTGCCGGCCGGGAAACAGGCCCAGTCGATCGGCGAGGCTCGCCCCGAGCACGATCCCGGGTCTCCCCGATTCCGTCTTCCCGAAGGGCATGTGACCTGCGACCAGGTGCTCGTCGATCTGAGTCACGGCCAGAGCGATCGAATCATCCAGGATTCCTCTGAGGACCGCACTCTCCGAGTAACTGCCGCCGGGGACGCTGAGGCCCGCTGCCGTGTAGATGAAGGGCGCAGCCGCAACTACGTCGTCGTCCTCGAGCACGCGGTCGAGGACGGACTCCCAGGCCTCCATGCGCACGGCCTCTCCCAGTTCCAGCACCATCCCATGGGAATTCGCGCCGAGGATCTTCTCGCGCAGGTCTTTCTGCAGCCCGGACATGACAGCGATCACGACGATGAGCGCCATCACGCCCACGGCTACGCCGCCGATCGCGATCCACGTGATCAGGGACAGAAAGCCCCGGCCGCGCCGACTCGACAGGTAGCGGCGCGAGATGTAGCCGTACAGGCGGCGTTTCGCCTGTCTCGACGGAGGCGAGCTAGCCATCGGCTTCACGCAGGATGGGATACAGAATCACCTCGCGGATCGTCGTCTTTCCCGTCAGCAGCATTACGAGTCGATCGATTCCCATTCCCATTCCGCCCGTCGGCGGGAGCCCGTACTCCAGCGCCTGGACATAGTCATGATCGAGTCCCTGCGCTTCCGCGTCGCCCGCGGCGCGCGCTCTGGCCTGTTCGGAAAAACGATTCCACTGGTCCAACGGATCGTTCAACTCGCTGAACGCATTCACGAGCTCGGTTCCCGCGACGATCACCTCGAACCGCTCGGCCAGCTCCGGATCGCCCCGCTTCGGCTTGGCCAGCGGACTCATCTCTATCGGGTAGTCGAATACGATGGTCGGATCGACCAGTTCCGGTTCGACCCACTCGGAGAAGATCGCATCCAGGAGCCTGGTTCGTCCCAGCGTCGAGACATCCTCGCGTCCCGCCTGCTCGAGCCGACGCCTGAGATCTTCAGTCGAAGCCGACCGTGCATCGATCCCGGCATGGCGCTCGATCGCATCGAAGAACGTGAGCCGCGTCCAGGGTGGCGTGAGGTCCACCCGGTGTCCGTCCCATTCCAGCTCAAGGGATCCCACGACCTCGCGCGCAGTTTCTGACACGAGAACCTCGGCCAGTTCCATCATCGTCTCGTAGTCCCCGAAAGCCTGGTACAGCTCCAGCATGGTGAATTCGGGGTTATGCGTCCGGTCGATCCCCTCGTTGCGGAAATTCTTGCCGATCTCGTAGACGCGATCGAGGGATCCGACGATCAGGCGCTTGAGATACAGTTCGTCGGCGATGCGCAGGAACAGCTTCCGGTCCAGCGCGTTGTGATGCGTTGTGAATGGGCGGGCGAATGCACCACCGTACATCGGTTGCAGAATCGGGGTCTCGACTTCTACGAAGCCGGCTTCATCAAGCCGGCGACGCAGCGAGGAAATGATCTGCGCACGCGTCACGAATACCTGTCGCACATCCGGGTTGACCGCGAGGTCCGCGTACCGCTGTCGGTATCTCGATTCCGTGTCCGCGAACCCGCTGTGAACCACGCGTTCACCGGATTCGTTCACTTCCACCTTTCCGAACGGGAGCGGTCGAAGGGACTTCGACAGAAGGGTGACGTGTTCCACACGCACCGTCACTTCGCCTGTGCGCGTCTCGAACAGGGGCCCCTCGATCCCGATCCAGTCTCCGAGGTCCATGAGGCCCAATAGCTCGACATCTGCTTCGGATAGATCCTGACGCCGGAAATAGGCCTGAAGCCGTCCGGTCCGATCCCCGAGGTGCAGGAACGCGCTCTTGCCCATGTCGCGCAGAGCTTCGATTCGACCCGCGACTTTCACTGTTGGCCCATCCGCTTCGCCGGACCAGGCCGCGAGAGCGGATTCGAGATCGTGGGTCGATTCCCAACCGTAGGCGTACGGTTCGACACCCAGCTCCCTCAAACGGAGGAGCTTCGCCCAGCGGTCGCGGATCGGCTTGGGCCGCTCCTCAGAGGCGTACCATTCCTCGATCGGAAGGCGATCACGAAGGCCGATCTCCTCGGAGCCCGCAATATCGGTGGCGGGGCGCTCAGGGCCCCGATCGCCCGTCATGCTCCGGTCTCGCCCTTCTGCCTGAGGAAGGCTTCGATGAACTCGTCGATGTCGCCATCGAGCACGCCCTGGGCATTACCCACTTCGACACTGGTGCGGTGGTCTTTGATCATCGTATACGGTTGAAGCACGTAGGAGCGAATCTGGTTGCCCCAGGCGATCTCGGCCTTCGACTCCTCGAGCTTCTGTCGCTCGGCTTCCTTTTCATCCTGCGCTCGTTTATACAGTGCAGCCTTGAGCATCTTCATCGCTTTCGCGCGGTTCTTGTGCTGACTGCGCTCCTGCTGACAGGAAACGACGGTTTTCGTGGGAAGGTGAGTGATCCGCACGGCGGAGTCCGTCTTGTTCACGTGCTGCCCGCCGGCGCCGGACGCACGATAGGTGTCCACCCGCAGGTCGCCTTCATCGATCTCAATCTCCGCGTCGTCCTCGACGACCGGATAGACGAATACTGATGCGAACGAAGTATGACGTCTGCCCTGCGCGTCGAACGGGGAGATCCGCACCAGCCGATGAACCCCGTTCTCGGCCGTCAGGTAGCCAAACGCATGGTCCCCCGTGATCTCGAGCGAGGCGGACTTGATCCCCGCCTCATCGCCCGGAATCAGGTCGAGGGCATCCACGGTCCACCCCCGACCCTCTGCGTACCGCGTGTACATTCGGACCAGCATCGCCGCCCAGTCCTGCGATTCGGTTCCGCCCGCCCCGGGATGGATTGTGAGGATCGCGTTCCGGTGAGCATCTGGACCGCGGAGCATGTTGCGGAACTCCAGCCGGTCGAGCTCGCCGTCCACCTGCTCGACCTCGCTCTCGACCTCGCTTTCAAGCTCCGGGTCGCCCGAGTCGGCCAGGAGCACTGCCATTTCCAGAAGATCGTCGACCCGCCCTGAGAGCCGGGCCCACGGCTCCGTCCAGGCTTTCAGTGCCTTCGATCGGGCGATGACCGCCTGGGCCTCGTCCTGTCGGTCCCAGAACCCGGGGCTCGCCATCTTCGCGTCGAGGGTCTCGAGTTCCGCCTCCTTCGCGACAATGTCAAAGGAACCCCCTGAGCTCATCGAGCCTCTGGCGCTGCTTCTCGAGCCTGTTGTGACTGGCTTCGGCTACGGCCATTCTGCGGCTGCTCCTTCGACGGAGGTCCTTCGGCCGGGTTTCGGCCGTCCTGACTTGCGCGGTTTCGGACACCTACGAAACAGGGGCCTCCGCTCGGCGGAAGACCCCGATTCGACGCGAGTCTAGCCGCCCTCTCGGCCCGGGTCAAGCGGCCCCTCGAGCAGGTCGAGATCGACTTCCCGGCTCTCGGGGTCGACGCGCACGACCTGCACCTTGACCTTGTCGCCAAGTCGCAATCTGCGTCTGCTGCGCCGGCCCGTCAGCGAGAACGTATCCGCATCGTACACGTAGTAGTCGTCCACCAGGGAGCTGACCCGAACGAGCCCCTCGGTGAGCACATCGTCGAGCAGCACAAACAGACCGAATCCCGTAACGCCGCTGATCGTACCCTCGAATTCGTCTCCCAGATGCCGCTCCATGTAGCGAATCGTCTTGACTTCGATCGAATCCCGTTCGGCCGCATCTGCTCGACGCTCCCGCTCTGAGCAGTGCCTCGCGACCGCCTCGAGTTCGTCCGGGCTCAAGCGCGATGTCGCGGGCTTTCCAGCCACCCAGCGCACGATTGCCCGGTGATCGAGCAGGTCCGGGTATCGGCGAATAGGTGAGGTGAAGTGCGCATATGCGTCCGACGCGAGACCGAAGTGACCGACGTTCCGGCTCGAGTAGCGGGCCTGTTTCATGCTCCGCAACGCGACCGCAGAGACGAGGAATTCCCGCCGGGTACCGTGCTGTGACTCCACCAGATCTGCGATGTCGCGCGGTCGAATTTCTCCGGTGGGTAACGGATGGCCGAACAGGCGAGCCAGGGCCCGCAGACCCTCGAGGCGATCCTCCGACGGATGCTCGTGATTCCGGTACAGGATCGGGAGCCCTTCCGTCTCGCCGATCTGGGCTACCGTTTCATTCGCCAGGATCATCAGATCTTCGATCACCCGGTGGGCCTCCAGACGCTCTCGCCTGTGAATCGCGATCGGCTCACCTTCCTCATCGAGTTCCACCTTCGCCTCGGGCATGGCGAAGTCGATCGCCCCCGCCGTCGAACGCCTGGCCCGGAGCCTCTGCGCGAATCCCGACAACAACTGCAAACTACGCACGAGCGTCGCAGCATCCGAACTATCGCGCAGATCGATCCCACCGTGGCCGTCGAGCAGCGACTGAGCGGCTTCGTAGGAGAGCTTGTGAGCGCTCCGGACGACTCCTCGGACGATGCGGTGAGACAGGACTTCACCGGACGGATCTACGTGAAACAGCACCGAAACGACTAGCCTGTCCTCATTCGGGACCAGAGAACAGATCTGATTCGATAGCGCTTCGGGCAGCATGGGGACGACCCGGTCCACGAGATATACGCTGGTCGCCCGTTCCGCTCCTTCCCGATCGATCAAGCTGCCGTGCTTGACGTAGTACGACACATCCGCGATGTGGACTCCGACCTCGAACGAACCGTCTTCGAATTCATGCACGGAGACGGCGTCATCGTGGTCCTTCGCATCCGCAGGATCGATGGTGTAGACAAGCAGCTCTCTGAAGTCCTCCCGACCCTCCAGGTCTTCCGGTCGGACCCCACGCCGCGCCACCTTCTCCGCCTCCCGTTCGACGGCGGACGGAAACTCGAGCGGGAGCTGGTGTCCGAACAGGATCGACAGCACCTCGACATCGGGATCTCCGGGTCGACCGAGAATCCGGGTCACTCTTCCGATCGGACTGGGGCCTTTTGCGCCCCAGTCCTCGATCTCGACCAGCACGACCTGCCCGTCTTCAGCCCCGCCGGCCCGGTCGGATGGAATCAGGACCTCTGAGGTCAGAGGTGGCTCCTGAGGCACCACGAAACTGAGGCCTTTTTTTCGATGAAACGTTCCCACGGTTTGTGTCGCCGACCGGTCCAGAATCCGGACGATCCGGCCCTCGGGGTTGCGGCCCGGCTTGCGCCGGTCGATTCGCACCACCACCCGGTCGCCAGCCTGGCCAGTCGCAAGGTTTCGACCGGGCACGTATACGTCTTCTTCCCCGGCCTCGTCCGGAACGACGAATCCGTCGCCGGAGCGGGTAATCTGGAGCCGTCCGTTCAAGGCCTCGAATCGGGCCGGAAGCCCGTACCGTCCCTTACGCTGGCGGAACACCTCGCCCTTTTGCTCCATGTCGCGAAGCAGGCGACGGAATTTCCGGTAGTCTTCCTGCGGAATCCGTAGCTCGCGGGCAATTTCTCGCGGGCCCAGGGGGCGATCGGCACGCTGGGCCAGGTATGCGAGAATGCGTTCTCGATCCGAAAGTTCAGTCGGCATCCGGGGCTGCCTGTCTTCCGTCAGAGCTTGAATCCGACGGACAGTTGGAGGGGGGTACCACTATCGAATCCTGCGAAGTCGTTGAAGCCGTACCCGAGGTCCAGGATGAGACTCTTGAATCGAATCCCGATGCCGAGCGTCGGTCCCGACCTCCCTTCCGAGCTCCAGGCATATCCGCCTCGAACCAGGAGCACCTGTCTCCACTCCAGCTCAGCACCGAAATGAGCGTCGAGGTCGTCGAACTCGCTCAGGGTCTCCTGGACGTCGAGTCGGAGCAACAGTCCGACGTCACCACCCGCCCACGCGTCCGGACTGGAGACCGCTGTCGGCATGTCGAGCTCCACGCCGAGGCGGACTCGAGCCGGGAGTGGGTCGGACGGACCTCCCCCGTAGCCGATCCCACTGCCGAGATTTCGAAACAACAGGCCGGCTCGCACGCCCTGATTGCCGGGGAGCGTCGCGACCGCTCCAAGATCGAACGCATGGCCGGTCGAGGAGTCATCAAGGGCGCCACAAGCCTGAGAGCAGGATGACGAGAGTCTGAGCAGCTTCCAGCTTGCTCCGAGATCGAGCCAGGCAGCCACCGGATAGGCGGCCGACAGGATAAACGCGGTCTGGCTCGGCTCGATAGTGCCGAGTGATTGATTCTCTTCGTCCCGTGCCTCCACTTGACCGAGATCGTAGTGCAGCACCGTTCCCCCGACCCGAAGGGCGTGCCATGCCACGATTCCGCCGATGACCCGCGAATCGGCGGCAAAGTCCTGTCCTCCCATGAGAAAAACCGCGCTTCGCTCGAGGCCCGCCAGAGATGCCGGATTCCACAGGGATCCCTCGATGTCACCTCGCGAGGCGGAGACGGCTCCCCCGAGGCCGACAGAGCGTGCCCCGACGGGGACAAGCAGGAAAGTCGCGGCCTCCACTGCTGACCCAGCGGAATTCCGCTCGGAGTCGGGCGCGGTCTCCTGCGCGTCCGCCTCGTGAGCGACGAGGGGGAGGAGAAAAAAAAGGAGCGCCGCTCCAAGCCTAGTAGGGCTCCGCTTCATCGATCAGCAGGATCGGGATGTCATCTTCTATCCGGTACTTCAGATTGCACTTCGGACAACGCAGTTCCTGCTCCTCGAGACGATACTCCAGCTCGCCTCGACACTTCGGGCAGACGAGGATCTCCAGCAGGGTCGGATCGAGCGACATTATCAGGCCTTCCGAGAGGGAACGGGGTACCCGAGCAGCTTAAGACGGGCCGGATTCCTGCGCCAGTTGTGCAATACCTTGACCCTCAAGTCCAGGTACACCGGGCTTTCGACCAGCGCTTCGAGCTTGTGGCGGGAGGCGGTTCCGATCTTGCGAATCATGGCGCCGCCGCGGCCGATCACCATTCCCTTCTGAGATTCACGCTCCACGAAGATCGTTGCGCTGATGAACACGGGCTCCTCGGACTCCCGGAATTCTTCGATCCCGACGGCGATACTGTACGGCAGCTCCTGGTCCAGCTGCTCGAAGCAGGTCTCACGGACGAGCTCGGCCGCGAAGAAGCGAAGGGGCGCGGTGGCTACGTCATCCTCGGGGTACAGGGCGGGACCGGGTGGGAGACGGTCGAGGATGATTGCCCGCAGTTCTTCGATTCCCTCCTCGTGCGTCGCGCGCGTTTCGATGACCGCGCTCCACGAACTGTCCCGCTCGAGCTCCTCCCGGATCTTCGCCAGCATCGCCTTGTTCACGCGGTCGATCTTGTTCATGCACAGCACGACTGGCGCACCGCGCACACCACCCCAGTCCCGGGCGTGCTCGATACTGCGGGGATAGCCGACATCTACTACGTACACGACGATGTCGGCGTCGACGGCCGCTCTCTCGGCCTCTTCGCGCATACCCTGCTGCAGCAGGTACCGGGGCTCGAGCAGTCCGGGTGTGTCGACGAATACGGCCTGATGTCCCTCGTCCGTGTAGATCGCCAGAAGCCGCTGCCGGGTCGTCTGTGCCTTATGAGTCACGATCGACAACCGCTGTCCGACCAGCGCATTGACCAGCGTGGACTTGCCGACGTTGGGAAGCCCGATCACGGCCACGAATCCGGCCCGGAACTCGGCAGACTCCGTCGGGGCCTCGCCCCCGGAACCAATCTCTCCGATCATGGTGCGAAGCTTGCCAATCATGAGTCGGCGGACAAGGCTGAGTGGCCGACGGCTGTTGTACGGCTCCCGGAGAAGGACGGCGAATGACATCAGCGGACACGGACGGTGGCGGCGGCAGGCTGCTCCTCACGGCGGCGGCGCTTGTCGGTGCCACGCTCGTCGTGTGGCTGACGGCGCGCGGGCTTGCCGGCGCCGGCGTCCCGTACATGAACGACTTCGTTGCCTACTGGGCCGTGGGAAGATTGCTGCTGGAGGGTGGCAATCCGTATGACGTCGAAGCGATCCTCGAACTGCAGCGCACGATCGGATCCCGGTTTATCGAAGCCGGGGTAGTGCGGAATCCGCCATGGACTCTCCCGCTTCTCATTCCTTTCGCATCGCTGGGCTTTGCGTCCGGATGGTATGCCTGGATGTTGAGCCAGGTCGCCCTCGTCGGAGGGTGTGCCGTCGCGCTGTGGCGCCTGTTCGGCGGTCGGGCGCGTCCGGCTGTCGCTATCGGGCTGACATTCGCTTTTCCGCCGGCGCTGTTCGTCGCGCTCGGGGGGCAGATCGGTGGAGTTCTCCTGCTCGGGCTGACGGGTTTCACGTGGGCAATCATCCGGCGGAAGGACTTCGTTGCCGGGCTGTTCCTCGCGTTGCTCACGCTCAAGCCACACGTACTGCTTCCATTCGGAATCGCGGTCCTGCTGTGGACACTGAAGGAGAGACGGCTGAGACCGCTGGCCGGCGCAGCGATTGGAGTCGCTGCCGGCTCGCTGGTCGCCCTGCTTCTGCAGCCCGACGTGTTCTGGCAGTACGTCGAGTTCGTCCGATTGCAGGTACCGGAAGAAGATCTCGTCTCGACACCTGGAGCTGCGCTTCGCCTGCTGTTTGGATTCGATCGATTCTGGGTCCAGTGGCTGCCCGCAGTGGTTGGAATCGGCTGGGTAATCGTCTACTTCCGGCGCAGACGCGATGGTTGGGACTGGCGGCGCGAGATGCCCCTTCTCGCGGCTGTGTCCTGGATTGCCGCTCCGTATGGCTGGGTGTACGACATCGTACTTCTGGTACCGACCATACTGGATGGTGCCGTGCGGATCGAGGCGACCGGGGATTTGCGGCTGACTCGGCGAGCCGTCACGGTGTTTCTGCTGTTCGGCGTTGCGATCTGGGTGCAGCACCTGGCATTCGGGTCGGGCGTGATTCACGCGTGGGTGGGGCCAGCCGTCCTCGTGGCCTGGCTGTGGATACGGGCGCGGACTGAGGGCTCGTATTCGTCCCGTGCGGAGGCACGGGAGCCGGAGCCAAAATGATCATTCCGTTGGCCGACGCCCCGACGCCGGACGAGTCCCGGGCTCGGATGTGGCCGCTGGTAGTGGCAGCGGCCGTGATCGTGCTGATTCCGATCGTCGCGCTGGCCACGGGTGCAGGCGTACCGTTCCGAAATGACTTCGCGGCCTACTGGCCGGTCGGACGCCTCCTGCTGGCGGGCCAGAATCCGTACGACCCCGTAGCAATCGAAGCGCTTCAACATTCTGTCGGAGACACGCTGGGTGGAGACTCTGTCGTCCGGTATCCTCCCTGGGCTCTGCCGCTGCTTCTTCCGTTCGCCGCACTGCCTTACGTGCCGGGATGGTATCTGTGGATCACCCTCCAGGTGTTGCTGGTGGGCGTGTCCTCCGTATGGCTCTGGCATCTCTTGGGAGGTCACGGCAAACCGGGAATTCCGCTCGCAGTGGCGTTCTGCTTTCCGGCGGGGCTATTCGTGGCCCTCGGCGGTCAGATCGGTGGCGTTCTGCTCCTCGGTGTGAGTTCGTTTCTGTGGGCCGTCCTGCGCCGACGGGATGTCCTGGCGGGAGCCTCCCTCGGTCTCCTGACGCTGAAGCCCCATCTGTTTCTCCCCCTCGGCCTGGTAGTGCTGCTGTGGGCGACGCGCGAACGACGCTGGAGAGTGCCTGCTGTTGCTGTCATGACCATCATCGCTGGCTCAGCGTTGGCGGTGGTGCTGCGTCCGGCAGTTTTTTCCGATTTTGGGGAATTCCTGCGTACACCGGGAACGAGCTGGCAGCGCGCCCTGGCAGTGGGCACTGCGGTCTCCTCTGCGCTGGGTACGCGAGAGCAGTGGCTCCAGTGGATTCCCGCGGTGCTGACGACAATCCTCGTAATCGTGCTGTGGGGACATTTTGCGGATCGCTTCGACTGGCGCCGGGGCCTTCCCCTGATACTGGTCCTTGGCCTCGTCTCGGCACCCTACCTGCTCGTTCACGACCTCGTGCTCCTCGTTCCGGCACTGCTGACGATGGCTCTTTGCGTTCTCGACCGGGGATCAGTCGCTTCGAGGTGGCTTGCCGGGCTGGCCTTCGCATTTGTCTGCATCATTGTCTGGATCGGTCAGATTGCGGAACACACACTAAACATTCACGTGTGGGTGGCCCCCTTCGTGTTGATTCTAACCATAGCGGCCACGGTGTGCGTGCCTGAGCAGTCGGGGGGTGCGGGGGAGTAAGCGGGGGCAGTCGGAGTGGAGGTGGGGGGGGAAAAGCGAAGCGCCCCACGCCCGTGAGGGTGTG
>CBDUVN010000025.1:0-24228 GCA_965370685.1 uncultured bacterium
GCAAGCCCGACGTCCTCGACCGCCATTCGCACGAGCCTGCGGGCGATGAACATCGGATTCTCGCCCCCTTCCAGCATGCGCGCCATCCAGTAGAGGGCTCCGTCCGGATCGGAGCCGCGGACCGCCTTGTGGAGGGCCGAGATGAGGTTGTAGTGCTCTTCCCCGGATTTGTCGTAGCGCGGGAACCGCCGCTGCAGACCACGCTCGATCTCCGACGTACCGATCGGGCCACCCGGGCTGACGAGCTCGGCCGCCGTTTCGAGCGCGTTGAGAGCGCGCCTCGCATCTCCGTCGACCGACGCTGAGAGAAGTCGCAGGGCTTCAGGCTCGATCTCCAGGCCGAGTTCGCCGAGGCCGCGCTCGGTGTCCGCCAGCGCCCGTGTCAGCAGGGTCTCCACCGCTTCCGCCTCGAGGGGATCCAGAACGAACACACGCATGCGGCTCAGCAGGGGACCCACGACTTCGAACGACGGGTTCTCCGTCGTCGCGCCTATCAGCACGATCGTGCCTGCCTCGACATGTGGCAGGAAAGCGTCCTGCTGCGCGCGGTTGAACCGGTGAATCTCGTCGACGAACAGGATCGTGTCCGACCCGCCGGCCCGTTTCCGCTCGGCGGCCTGCGCGATCAACTGGCGTACGCGGGCGACACCCTCCGTGACTGCGCTGAACGACTCGAACCTGGCTCCGGTCCGGCTGGCGAGTATCGCGGCGAGAGTCGTCTTTCCACAGCCCGGAGGTCCCCACAGGATCAGGCTCGGGACTCGATCGCGCTCGATCAGTTCACGCAGCGCCCCTTTCCGGCCGACGAGCCTGTCCTGTCCGACGAATTCGTCGAGCGTGCGGGGGCGCATCCGGGCCGCCAGCGGGGCGCCCGACCCGGGCATCTGTACCTCGTCGGCTTTCCGCCCGGCATCGGGACCGAACAGGCTGGGTGCGTCTGTCACCCGAACATCATCAGTGTTCATCGATCCCATCCAGCGCCCCGAGCTCGATGAGCTCCTGCGCCTCCGCGAGGAGCGTCTCCCGCTCGTTCCGGGAGGGGTCCTCGATCACCTGCGCAGACAATTCTTCGAGCATCAGTCCGATCAACGGCCCGCTCGGCAGACCGAGTTCGAGAAGATCGTTGCCGTCCACGGCCAGGTCCGCCAGGTCCACGGGAGCACCGCTGACGAGCTCATCGTGCACGCGGCGCCAGCTGTGCAGCAGAATCCGCTCGGACTCGCTGGCGCCGGCAGCCCTCGCGACCGCGAAGTGCAATCGGAACAGGTCGCGCGCGTGCTCGACCCCCACTTCCGACAACCACTCCCGAATCCTGGCCGCCGAATCGGACGGACTCACCAGAGGGAGATACTCGCGCCACAGGTGCACTGCCCGACGCGTCTCCGCCCTGGAGAACTTCATCCTGTCGAGCAATTCGCTCGCCTTTGTTCCCTCGGGGTCTCCGTCACGTGGCAATGCAAGGAGCAGCCGAACGAGCCGCAGGGAGCTTCGATGAGCGGGGATCGCATCGATCGCCGCGAGCGTCGATGCCCAGCGCGGGTCCTCGCGAGCCACGGTCGCAAGCTCGGGATACCATGGTTCGAGTGCTCCGGTCTCCGCATACAGGGCCAGGACTTCCCCTGCACCGGGGCCGGCGAGGCCCTTCAGCAGCTCCTCGCGAACGCGTTCTGCCGAGAGTCGCCCGAGCCCGCTCACGGCGTTCGCCAGTTCCGCCCGGGTAGTGGGATCGATCTCGAGGGAGTATCGGCCGGCAAATCGTAGCCCACGAAGGATCCGAAGGTAGTCCTCGGCAAACCGCTCCGCCGGATCACCCACGGCCCGCAGGATCCTGCGATCGAGATCGTCACGCCCCCCGTGAGGATCCCGGACCTCGCCCGTGGCCGGTCTCCAGGCAACCGCGTTGATCGTGAAGTCACGACGCGACAGGTCTTCGTCGATCGAATCCGCGAATTCGACGACTGCGTGCCGTCCGTCAGTCTTCACATCACGACGAAATGTCGTGACCTCATACATCGACCCATCCGGACTGATCACCCCGACCGTCCCGTGCTCGATACCGAGAGGAACGGTCCGACGGAACAGGCCCTGGACCTGCTCGGGCCGGGCGTCTGTCGCGATATCCCAATCGGCCCGGTCGGCACCGAGCAAGGCATCGCGGATTGCCCCTCCGACCCCCCAGGCCTCGAACCCGGACGATTCGAGGCGGTCGGCGATCGCCCGGAATCCCTCGGGGGGATCGAGATCCGGAAAACTGGATCCAGGACTCGTGATCACGGCCAGCTCCTCAACCGCAGAGTACGCTCCCACCGTTGACGTTCAGCACTTCTCCGTTCACGTGACGGGCCAGATCGCTGGCCAGGAATGCGATCGGCCCGGCAATGTCCTCGGGTTCGGCAATCCGCCGCACGGGAATCTCCGTCTCGATCATCGCCCGGGTCTCTCCGCGCAGGATGTTCGCTGACATCTCCGTATCCACCCAGCCCGGCGCCACCGCGTTCACGGTCACGCCAGCCGGACCGAGTTCTACGGCGAGCGACTTGACGAACGACTGGATCGCTCCCTTGCTCGCCGCATAGTGACTGTGTCCGGCCTCGCCACGCTGTGCCGCGGTGGAGGTGACGAGAATGATGCGCCCGCCCTCGCCCAGTCTCGCTACCGCCGCACGGGTCGACAGGTAAATGGACGTGAGATTCGTCTCGATCATGGCCGTCCATTCCTCCGGCGGCAGCTCACGAATCGGGCGTTCGCGCTCATTCCAGATGCCCGCGTTCCCGACGAACACATCCAGGACGCTCCCGAACTGCCGATCGGACTCCTCGAACAGGGCCTCGACCCCGGCCGGGTCGGTCAGATCGGCCGGGAAGCTCCAGGCAGATGCAGCTCCGGCCGACAACGCCAGATCCACGGCCTCGGCGGCCGCCCGCTCATCAGAACGGTACCCGATTCCGACGCGGGCCCCGCAACCGGCGAGCATGACCGCGGTCGCGCGGCCGATGCCACGCGATCCGCCTGTGACCAGTACAGCCCTGTCATCGAGACCCGGGAGCCGGGTCTGCCTGTCGCTCACGCCGCCCCCCCCTCGTCAGCAAAGTACGAGTCCACGATCTCCGCCACGGCGTGCTCGATCGCCAGGTGAATCTCCTGGATCCGTGCAGTGTCCGTCGAGGGCACCAGGATCGGAAGATCGACCACCGGCGCCAGTCGGCCGCCGGTCTCCCCGAGCAGAGCGACCGTGGTGATCCGCAGAGCGGCGGCTTCGCTCGCCGCGGCGAGAAGGTTGGCCGAATCTCCCGACGTGGAATGCAGCACCAGTAAATCACCCGGCCGGCCGAACGCACGAACGCCGCGAACGAAAACGTTCTCGTAGCCGAAGTCGTTGGCCGCCGCCGTGAGCTGCGCGGAGCCGGCCGTGAGCGCGATCGCCGGCAATGGCTCTCGCTGCCGCTTGAGCCGAATCATGTACTCCGTGACCACGTGCTCGACCGTAGCAGCACTTCCTCCGTTGCCGCAGAACAGGAGCCGACCCCCTCGATCGAACGTGTCGATCACGAGACGGGCGTACTGCCCGGCCGGCTCCGCGACTGCGTCAGCCGAGCGGAGAGCCGTCTGCGACAGATACTCGAGTTGCGCCTTCACGGCGCTCACTGCGTCGACCCGATTCATGACCGTCCCCCCTGTACCATTCTCCTCAGTCGTCTCACGAGAGCCGATGAAAGGTCCACCGGGGGAATCGGCTCGCACTCCTCCCCCGCGAGGATCGCGGCAGGGTTCGTAACCGTGAGGAGATCCGCCGCCTCCGGCGTCGGGCTCAGACTCAGCCGATCCCACCCGTCCTTCAGGGATGTGGATCGACCAGGCCGCGCGTGATGATCGGAGGCCAGGCAGTCCACGTGCCCCCGGGCCAGCATCTGACGGGAAACCTGTTCCGCTTCCGTCCCATACTCACCGAGAAGGCTCCCGACGTTGACGACCATCAGGGCTCCCGCCTCGCGCCAGCGCTCGATCCAACCGTAGGCACGCCCGATTCCCGTGTAACGCTCGGGGTGGGCAAGCGCCACGCGCCAGCCCTGCTCCGCCACACTCGTGAGCATCAGTTCCGGAAATGCCGGAAGCATGAGCTGGGGGAATTCCACCAGCAGCGCACCCCCGCCCAGGCCGAGACCGGGATCGGACAGATCGGATTCCGGCTCGTCGATGCGGATCTCGAATGACAGGGACAGCTCTACCTCCGGAACTTGTTTCTGCGCGGCGGTCTGCAACTTGAGGAACCGCTTCTCGATCCGTTTCCGCCAGGAGCTGTGCACGTGACTCGCCGTGAGGTGAGGCGTCGTGACGACTCGCAGGATACCGGCGTCACGGAACGACTCGAGGCAGGAGATCGCGTCCTCCAGACTGCGTGCGCCGTCGTCCACGCCAGGTACCAGGTGGCAGTGGAGATCGACGAGCCTCCCGGCCGGCGCGAGTTCCGAGCTCAGCGGCCACCTCCGACCCGGACTTCCCGGTCCAGTCGCCTGCCGAGCTCTCCGCATGGACCGAGTCGAGTGCACAGGGCTTGAACGTCCCCATCCAGCTCAGCCGCCGCCTCGAATGCCAGGGTCAATGCCGCATCCGCCGCCAGAAGGCGGAGCGCCGTTTCACGGCCCCCGCGACCATCCACGATCTCAGCGAGGCCCGACAGCCCGGCCCGGGCGAGAAGTTCGGCAATCGCGTCACCACTGTCGTCCGGTGCGTCGTCTCCCACGGCCTGGACGAGCGTCCGAACATCCATGGCGAGCTCGGACGGTGCCTCGTCGAGCCGCTCGTCCAGCCACCGTTCTGCCGCTGAGAGAGTCGTCATTCCCCGGATGCCGCCGTTTCTTTCGCCAGGCTCGCAGCGGCATCGAGCGCATCGGACACTCTGGAGGGATCGCCGACGCCTCCCTGCGCCAGGTGGGGCTTGCCGCCACCTCCAGACCCGGTGGCCTGGCTCGCCGCCCGAACCAGGTCCCCCGCTTTCAAGCCCCGTCGGATCCAATCGTCAGTGACCACGCTCAGTATCGAGCCCTTTCCATCGGCTGTCCGCACATGAACGATCGCCGCGCCGGACCCCAGGCCTGAGCGAAGCTGGTCACCGAATGCGGCGACGTCCGAACCCGCCGGGAGTTCAATTTCCGCTCGCACGAGACGCGTCTGTTCGGAGGTAAGCGGCCCGGCTTCGTCGATCAGGCGGCGGGCCACACCCTCCGAGTCCGCCCCCCGTTGTTCCGCCAGTGTTCCCTCGAGCTGGTCTCGTTCCTCGAGCAGAGCCACTACCCTGCGAGGCACCTCCGCGGGCGGGACGCGCAGCCGCTCTGCCAGCTCCGCGATCAGCCCTTCCACGTGCAGCAGACGACTGTAAGCTCGGGGCCCGGTTACCGCTTCGACCCGTCGGACTCCCGCGGCCACGCCGGTTTCCGACACGATGCGGAACAGGCCGATCTGGCCCGTCGATCGGACGTGGCAGCCCCCGCACAGCTCCAGGCTCACGCCGGGAACGCTGACGGTCCGGACTACGTCGCCGTACTTCTCACCGAACAGCGCCATCGCCCCCGAGTCCAGGGCTTCACGGTACGGCCGGTGCTCGATTTCTACCGAGGTGTTTCCCCACACAGCTTCGTTGACCCGCCGCTCGATCTCGGACCGCTCGTCGTCTGTCAGCTGACTATGGTGGCTGAAGTCGAATCGTAGCCGGTCCGGCGCCACGAGTGACCCCGCCTGGTGAACGTGCTCGCCGAGCACGGATCTCAACGCCGCGTGCAGGAGGTGCGTCGCCGTGTGGTTTCGCTCCGTATCGCGCCTGGAGTGCTCCTCCACAACTGCCAGCACTCTGTCAGGAGCGTTCGGGATCTGCCCATGCGTCGGCTCCCCCACGACCACGGTCTGGCCCCGGTCATTCTTCACGACGGATTGCACGGCTAGCTCCCACCCCTCGCCCCGCAAGTACCCGCTGTCGCTGACCTGTCCGCCCGCCTCGACGTAGAATGGATTCAGCTCGAGCACGAAGGCCCGGGCACCGTTCAATTCCTCCTGCGCAAGGACGGCCGACTCGACCCGGAGTCTGTCGTAACCGACGAATTCCTGCTCCATGTCGGCACCGATTCCGCGAGCTTGCAGCAAGGCCTTCTCGTCCAGCCCCGATCCGTCCGGACCGAGAACCGCCGACCCGAGTGCGGACGAGTAATTCCGGGATCGCTTGCGCTGTTCTTCGAGGGCAGTGTCGAATCCGTCCTGGTCGACGCTCCAGCCACGCTCAGCCGCCATGAGCTGGGTCAGGTCGAGGGGAAACCCGAACGTGTCGTACAGCTTGAATGCCTCGGCCCCCGGTATCGTCCCCGTACCGCCCTTCGGAGCGACCTGTTCGAACCGATCCATGCCGGCTTCGATCGTGGCCAGGAATCGTTCCTCTTCCGCTCGTGTCGTGCGTTCGATATGCGTGCGCCTCGCTGACAACTCGGGATACACATCGCTCATCAGGTCTACGACCACCCCTACGAGACGATCGAGCGTCGGCTCACGTCGGCCGAGCAGCCAGGCGTATCGGCCGGCGCGACGCAGAATCCTGCGCAACACGTAACCGCGCCCCTCGTTGGACGGAAACACCCCGTCAGACAGCATGAATGCCACGGCCCGCGCGTGATCAGCCAGGACGCGGAACGGCAGTCCTTCGTCCCAGTCCTCCGCCTTACGCGAATAGGGGATTCCGACGACCTCCTCCGCTCGCTCGATGATCGGTATGAACAGGTCCGTGTGATAATTCGTCCACGTTCCCTGCAGGATCGCCGCAATTCTCTCCAGGCCGGCACCCGTATCGATCGACGGCCGGGGAAGTGGCTGATCTCCTTCGGCTGTACGATCGAACTGCATGAAGACCAGATTCCAGATCTCCATGAAGCGGTCCGCCTCGCCGAGCGCCACGAAGGTCTCGGAATCGAGACGCGTGTGGCGCTCGGAGTCCGGTCGCATGTCGTAGTGGATCTCGGAGCAGGGACCGCAGGGGCCGGTCTCGCCCATCTGCCAGAAGTTGTCCTTGTCGCCGAGTCGGAACACCCGTTCGGCAGGGATTTCCGTGAGTTCAGGCCAGAGTTCCGCTGCTTCGTCATCACTGTGATGCACCGTCGCCCACAGGCGCTCTGGATCGAGCCCGAGCTCGTCAACCAGGAATTCCCATGCGAATTGAATCGCATCTCGCTTGAAATAGTCGCCAAACGAGAAGTTCCCGAGCATCTCGAAGAACGTGTGATGTCGGGCCGTCCTGCCGACTTCTTCGAGATCGTTGTGCTTGCCGCTCACCCGGAGGCATTTCTGCGACGTGACGGCACGCGGTCCCGGGCGTTTCTGCTCGCCCACGAAAATGCCCTTGAACTGGACCATCCCGGCGTTCGTGAACAGCAGAGTCGGATCCGATTCGGGGACGAGCGAACTGCTCGGCAGGTACAGGTGCCCCTGTCGCTCGAAATACTGTATGAAGCGTGAACGGATTTCGTACGAAGTCATGGCGTCCGCTCGAGGTCTTTCGGGTTCGTAAGCCGCCGATGTCCGATTCTTCGCAAACCTTTAATATGAGTCGAGGCTGTGACCGATACAATCGAACGGCCCCGGCCGGCTGGAATGCCCGGTTCAGGGCCGATCAGATTCTGGAAGAAGCTCATTGACTATCGATCGGACATCGGCTCCCGCGAATCCGCGTCGCAGGAGGTACCCCGTGAGACGCCGGCGTGCTCCCGACCGCTCCGCCGACTGGAGAGCCCTGGCACGACGGGTGGCCGACCGGTGCAGCAGGTCGAGCTCGGATATTCCGAATTCGCGGAACGCCTCCTCGATCGCTGCATCCGCATCCTCGATCCCGACTCCTCGGGCTCCGAGCTCGGAGCGAAGCCGCCGTCGACCCGAAGGACGAAGTCGAATCCGGTCCCGCACGAAGGAAAGGGCGAACGCCCCGTCATCGATGTAGCCCAGCTCCTCACACCGCCTGATCGCCGCGCAGACAGGTTCTTCGGAGTGGCCCTTCCTGCGTAGATGGCGGAGAAGCTCCGCCCGGCTTCGGGGGCGATAGGCGAGGCAGTACAATGCCGCATCCAGCGCTTCGGCCCGGGCAGTATCGGTGCCGAGGGCATCCAGTTCCGCCTCGTCCAGGTCGCGTCCTTCGCAAAGCGAGTTGGACCGGACGATCGAGTCGGGCAGCGAGCCCCACGGCTCACCATCGAGCTCGAGCAGGACCCGTCCGGTTCGGCGACTCGCAGCAAGGCGCGTTATCCGGGGCATGAATCGTCGGGCTCCCGAACTCCGGTTGGCCGCTCGTGAGGCTGCAGCAGGAGGCTCAGACCTCCACGGTCTCCGGGCTGTCTTCCTTCGCCTCTTCCGCCTCTTCCGCCTCGTCCGCCTCGGTATCGACGTCCGTGATCCCCAGCAGCACCCGGAGCTTCTGCTCGATCTCGTCCGCGACATCGGGGTTCTCACGCAAGAACACCTTTGAGTTCTCACGCCCGTGCCCGAGCCGGACATCGTCGCCGTAGGAGTACCACGCGCCCGAGCGCTGCACGATGCCGTGTTCCTCGCCCAGGTCCACGAGGATGCCGGTCCGGCTGATCCCCTCGCTGAACATGATGTCAAATTCCGCCAACCGGAACGGAGGAGCGCACTTGTTCTTGACCACCTTCACGCGCGTCCGGTTGCCCACCTGCTCATTTCCCTCCTTGATCGAGGCGATCCGGCGGATATCCAGCCGGAGGGAGGAGTAGAACTTGAGCGCCCTGCCACCGGTCGTCGTCTCGGGATTCCCGAACATGACGCCGATTTTCTCGCGGATCTGATTCGTGAAGATGACGGATGTGTTGGACCGCCCGATCGCGCCCGTGAGCTTCCGAAGCGCCTGTGACATGAGCCGGGCGTGCAGGCCGACGTGCGAGTCGCCCATCTCTCCTTCGATCTCGGCTCGCGGGACGAGAGCCGCCACGGAATCGATGACGATCACATCCAGGGCGCCCGACCGGACGAGAACTTCCGCGATCTCCAGCGCCTGCTCGCCCGTGTCCGGCTGAGACACGAGCAGGTTCTCGACATCGACCCCGAGGTTATGCGCATACTTAACGTCCAGCGCGTGCTCGGCATCGATGAAGGCCGCGACGCCCCCATCCTTCTGCGCGTTCGCGATCACATGAAGCGTCAGCGTCGTCTTGCCCGAAGACTCGGGACCGAAGATCTCGGTCACGCGGCTCCGCGGAATCCCGCCGATGCCGGTGGCGTGGTCCAGGTTCAGCGCCCCGGTCGAAATTATCGGGATCTTCACCCGGGCCCGATCGAGACCGAGCCGCATGATCGCACCCTTTCCGTGCTGTCGTTCGATCTGATTGATCGCCACGGTGAGGGCCTTTCTCCGTTCGTCGCTCAACTCCAATGCCATTGCGTTTCGTCCTCGAATTCGGGGTCGGTTGTCGGTGCGATCAGTATACCGGGCCCCTCTGACTTTCGCAATTTGTTCGGGTCGGGCCCGAACGGCGAACAGTTGCGACGCCGGCTGCACCCGGACAGGGCAGAGATCGCTGGAGCGTCTCAACTGCCGTTCAACAGGTTCCGGAGCTTTCGGACCCACGCCTTGCCTTCCCGGATCGTCGGAGTCACGATTCGGCGGACGGCGATTCTACGAATCCGGCGTCGATCTCTGCGTGACGCCACACCAGTGCGGGGAGTCAGATATGGCGGAGGAAGTAAGGGGCGGTCCGCCGCCCGTGCCTGCCGGGGCGATCGAGGGACTCGGGTCATTCTATCTCGGTCGCATGGCCGCCGAGGCCGATTCCCCACCCTGGATGTACGACACCCGCGACCTGACCACGCACGCGGTGGTTCTCGGAATGACGGGGAGCGGCAAGACGGGTCTGTGCCTCACGCTGCTCGAAGAAGCCGCTCTCGACGGAATCCCGGCGCTGGTGATCGATCCGAAGGGCGATATCGGGAATCTTCTCCTGACCTTTCCGGAGCTTCAGCCCGGGGACTTCCGGCCATGGATCGATGAGTCAGAGGCCGCGCGGCGTGGGATATCTCCGGATGAGCTCGCCGAGGAGACGGCAACCCTGTGGCGTAGCGGGCTGGCGGAGTCAGGCCAGGACGGGGAGAGGATCCGGCGTCTGCGTGCAGCCGTGGACATACCGATCTTCACACCGGGAGCGAACCACGGGCTTCCGATCGCGGTCCTCAGGTCGTTCAGAGCGCCGACCGACGCCGTTCGGCATGACCCGGATGCGCTGCGGGAACGGGTGGCTACGGCCGTGTCCGGGCTCCTTTTTCTTGCCGGGATCGAAGCCGATCCTGTCCACAGCCGTGAGCACATCCTGTTATCGAGAATCATCGAGCAGGGCTGGGCGGCCGGGCGAGACTTCGATCTCGGAGCCCTGATTCGAGCTGTCCAGAAGCCGGGCTTCGAGCGAGTCGGCGTTCTCGATCTCGAGTCATTCTTCTCCGCACCGGCCCGGTTCGAGCTCGCGACGACACTGAACAACCTGATCGCCGCGCCCGGATTCGAAGCCTGGCTCGAAGGACCGCCACTCGACATTCCGTCGCTGCTGTGGACCCCGGATGGCCAGCCGCGAATCTCGATATTCTCGATCGCGCATCTGCCGGACGCCGAGCGGATGTTCTTCGTCACATTGTTGCTGAACGAGCTCCTGGCCTGGGTTCGCTCGCAGCCGGGAACATCCTCCCTGCGCGCTCTCCTGTACATCGACGAGGTGATGGGCTATATGCCGCCTGTCCGGCAGCCTCCGTCCAAACCACCTCTGTTGACCCTGCTCAAGCAGGCCCGCGCGTACGGACTCGGGATCGTCCTGGCCACCCAGAATCCCGCGGATCTCGACTATAAGGGCCTGGGAAACACCGGCACCTGGTTTCTCGGACGCCTGCAGACCGAGCGTGACAAGGAGCGGGTGATCGAAGGACTCGAGGGAGAGTCCATAGCGGCCGAGGGCGGGCTGGATCGCAAGCGGATGGACCGCCTTCTCTCCGGACTCGAGAAACGGACCTTCCTGGTGGGAAATGTGCATGCCGAAGGTCCGGAGCTGATCCGGACCCGTTGGGCGATGTCGTACCTGCGGGGACCTCTGACTCGACCTGAGGTCCGTCGCTTGATGCAGGACCGCAGAGCGGAGCCGGCGGCCCGGGATCCCGACCGTACAGAGTCGATCCAGCCTTCAGAACCAGGACCGAAGACCATTCCGGGTGAGGAGCTGACGCCAGATCGTCCGGTCGTGCCGCCGGACATTCGGGAGGTTTTTCTGTCTCCTGGTGCGAGACACGGGGCAGACTCCACCGCGGTCTGGCGGCCGGCGCTGCTCGGGCTCGCGGGTCTCCACTACGTTCGCGTGTCTCTCGGTGTCGATGTATGGCAGGACGTGGCCGTGCTGGCATCGATCGACGACGCCCCGGCAACCGATCCCTGGGCTGGAGCCGAGGAACTGCCACGGATCCCGGAGCTGGATCAGCCTGCGCCGGTGTCGGCCCGGTACGGGCCTCTTCCTGCCAGTTCGATAGGCGCGAAGGAGCGCCGCCGCTGGGCGTCGCGGCTCAAGGCGTGGCTGTATCGTGAGCGGCCGCTTCGTCTCTACCGCATCCCGGCATTGAAGCTGACCTCGAATCCGGGCGAGTCGGAGGACGGATTTCGGGTCCGGGTCCGGGAGGAAGCTCGCGCCTCCCGAGATTCAGCGGTCGCGAAGATCCGGGACCAGTACGGCCGCAAGGTCGACTCGATCGAAACAAAACTTGCCACGGCCCGGAACCGCCTTGACCGCGAACAATCACAATACGATTCGCAGCGTCTGGAAAGCGCCGTGAGTCTCGGCTCGACCCTGCTCGGGGCGCTCCTGGGCCGCCGGACCACCAGCTCCAGGGCGGCAACCGCGGCGCGGCAGGTAGGGCGTGCGGCGACTCAGCGGGATGACGTGCAGCGAGCGGAAAGGTCGATTGAGGAACTCACCGAACGGTTGAAGCAGATCGAGGTGGAACTCGGAGAAAAGCTGGATCAGGTGCGGTCCGACTGGGCGGTGGACGCGCTCGAGATCGAGGAAATCACACTGTCACCGCGCAAGAGCGAGATCGGGATCGAACTGGTCGCCCTGGCGTGGGCACCGGAGGGCGATCGAGAGGAAGAAGAGAGATAACCGGTCGGCCCGGGCCGGGGCCGATCCGGTGACTGACTGCGGGCCGGCCGCTGCTCTGCGACGGCCGCCCGAACGGATGGCGGTCAGTCGTCCAGGACGAACGTCACCTTCATGTTCACCCGGTAGCCCACGACTTCTCCGTGCTTCACTTCCACCGTCATTTCGTTGATCCAGGCGCCACGGATGTTCTTGAGCGTCTTGTGGGCGCGTGCGATCCCGACCTTCACGGCATCGTCGAAGCTCACCTCTGACGACGCGGTAATCTCGGTGACTTTTGCGACGGACATTCTTCATCTCCCTGGTTGCAGTCTGATGTGTTTCCGTCCGATCCACCGACTCGAAACATAGCGAACAGATGCTCGCGGCGCTTGATCAGACCATCGCCGAACGGAACGCTTCGAGAGCCGTATGAATTCCTTCATCGTCGATGTCAGAGTGAGTCACCGCGCGGACCCGGGCCGGACCCGCCGGCATCAGCAGCACCCCCCGCTCCTCGAGTCGTCGTGCCAGTTCGGCGGCATCGATTCCGGCGGTCGTGATGTCGATCATCACGATGTTGGTGTCCGGCTCGACCGGCTTGAGACCGTCGATTTGCAGGCACCCTTCCGCCAGCTTCGCGGCACGGGCGTGATCGTCCACGAGTCCCGGCAGGCTGTGGTCGAGAGACCACAACCCCGCAGCGGCCAGGATCCCGACCTGGCGCATTCCGCCGCCCAGCCGTTTTCGCACGGACCAGGCTGCTTCAATCAACTCCAGCGGTCCGGCCAGCATGGAGCCGATCGGGCATCCGAGCCCCTTCGAGAAGCACACCATCACGGTGTCGGCACAGGCGGAATAGTCGGACAGCGGTGTGCCGGTGGCGGCAGAGGCGTTCCACAACCGGGCCCCGTCGAGGTGCACGGGAAGCTCCCGCTCGCTGGCCAGCTCCCGCACGGATTGCATCGTGGTCAGCGGAACGACGACGCCACCGTGCATGTTGTGCGTGTTCTCCATCCATACGAGAGAAGTACGGGAGTGATGCCGGTCGCCTGGCCGGATCGCCTTCATCACGTCGGCCGCGGTCAACCGGCCGCGATCGGACTCGACAGGATTCAGTTGAACTCCGGCGAGCCAGGCCGCATCCGCGACCTCGTAGTTGAACACGTGTGACTGACTGTCGCACACGGTCTCGGTACCGGGTGAGGTGTGCAGCAGCATCGCCGTCTGGTTGGCCTGGGTGCCCGACGGGAAGAACAGCGCCGCATCCTTCCCCAGGAGATCGGCGACCCGGCGCTCGAGCAGGTCCACTGTGGGGTCCTTCCCGAGCACGTCGTCGTCCACCTCGGCCTCGGCCATGGCGTGCCGCATTCCCGGCGGCGGACGCGTGACGGTGTCACTGCGCAGATCGACCGGCCGCTTCACGGGTGCAACCACTCAGGCGCCTTCGGCGGTGCCAGCCACGGCCTGGCCGCATCGAGAGCAGAACTTCGCACCGGCGCGCACCGGCGCGCCGCACACGGGGCACCCGCCTTCGACAGACTGGTCGGCGGACTCACCGAGAGAGTCACGGGCCGCGATCGCTTCGTTTGCCCAGTACGCCCGCAGCCGGTTGTAGTCGATCTCCGCCATTTTGTCCGTCTCGTACTCGAATTCCAGCTCCCGCAGGGCATCCAGCGCCCGGGCTTTTCGACCCTCGGCCGTGGGAGCTTCCGCCTCCCGCACACTCTTGCGTTCGACCAGCGGCGCGAAGATGACTGCCGCAAGCAGGACCGCGAGGATTCCACCGAATATGTAGACCGCCGCCACGTTTGCACCGCCTGTTTAACGAGTTGGGTTCCCCGTTCCGCCGTCCGGATGACGACGGGCCGAAGCCAGCTCCAGCGCCCGCGCGACCGCAGCCGCCGGTTCCTGGAATCGCTCGATCGGGAAGCGGTCGCCGAGCGCGTCCCGGATTCCCACGAGCGGTCGACCGATCTTCATGCAGAGAGCGGCCTCATTCAAGGTCCCCCACTCTCCCTCGACGGCGATCAGCGCCTCAGATGCTTTCACGACGAGCACGTTGCGGCTCTCGCCGAGCCCGGTGGCGATCGGAATCGTCACCCCCACGGCTGCCGCTTGCGGGTCGTCTCCCGGGAGAATGCCGAGCACGAGCCCTCCTTCGGCAGCCGCGCCCGCCGCGGCCTCCGCCATGACACCGCTCCCGCCGCCGCACACGAGCACGGCCTCCGCAAGAGCGAGGGCCCGACCGACGGCCCGGGCGGTCTCACGTCCGTGGTCGGATGCCGTGGCGGACCCGATCACCCCGATTCGCAACGGCCTGAAACCCGGCGACGCCGTGCTCATCCGGATCCGTCCTCCGTCCAGCCGATCACGGCGCGAACCGCCCGGCGCCATTCTATCATCGCCCGATCACGCGTTACGTCCGCATCCACGCCAGGCGAGAACACCGACTCCTCTCCCAGGGCACCGAGGAACTCTTCCGGCCGGGCCCAGAAGCCACTTCCCACTCCCGCCAGGCCGGCTGCGCCGATCGCCGTCAGTTCCTTCGCCTCTGGCCGATGTACGTCCACGCCGAGCAAGTCTGCCTGGAACTGCATCAACCAGTCGTTACCGGCGGCACCTCCGTCGGCCCGGAACCGACCGATGGGGACCGACGACGATTCCGTCATCGCCTCCAGCACCTCCACCGTCCCACAGGCCATCGCCTCAAGCGCGGCCCGCACAAGGTGAGCGCGCTCAGTTCCGCGGGTCAGACCGAATATCGCTCCGCGAGCCTCCGGAACCCAGTACGGGGTACCGAGGCCGGCAAAAGCAGGCACGAACACGACTCCCCCTGTGTCGTTCACGCTGCCGGCAAGTTCCTCGCTGACGGCTGAGCTGGCAATCAGTCCGAGTCCGTCACGCAGCCACTGGATGGCCGCCCCCGCGACGAGAATCGATCCCTCTCGCGCAAACTCCGGCTCGCCTCGCGGTCCACATGCCACCGTGGTGAGTACGCCGGACTGCTCGGCTCCTCGCTCCGGACCCGTGTGGAGGAGGAGGAACGCCCCCGTCCCGTACGTGTTCTTCGCGTCGCCCCGGTTCCATCCGCCATGACCGTACAGGGCCGCCTGCTGGTCGCCGGCCACCCCCGCGATCGGGATCTCCGCCCCGATGACATCCGGGTCGGTGCAGCCGAAGTCGCCGGCGGACGGACGGATCTCAGGCAACATCGGCTCCGGCACCCCGAACAGGGAACACAGCTCGGGATCCCAGCTTCGGCTGTCGAGCGAGTAGAGAAGTGTACGTGAAGCATTCGTGTGATCGGTGGCATGGAGTCGGCCGCCGGTCAGCCGAAAAATGAGCCACGAGTCGATAGTGCCGAAACAGATCTCACCCGCAGCTGCCCTGGCACGCCACTCCGGGTTCCGTTCGAGCAGCCACTCGAGCTTCGTCGCCGAGAAGTACGGGTCGGCTACCAGTCCCGTGCGCGCCCGGATCATATCGGCAAGCCCGTCCGCCCGAAGCTGCTCGCATCGCCTGGCCGTCCGCCGGTCCTGCCATACGATCGCGGGCGCGAGCGGCCGGCTCGTGGCCCGATCCCACACGACCGTCGTCTCGCGCTGATTCGTAATCCCGATCGCCGCCACCCGGGACAGCTCCAGGTCGGACTCCGCCAGTACCCGATCGATGACGGACCGGACCGACGACCAGATCTCATCCGCATCGTGCTCGACCTGGCCCGGCGCAGGGAAGTACTGGGGAAACTCCTGGTACGCAGATCCGAGAATCGCGCCATCCCGCCCGATCGTCAGGGCCCGGGAGCCCGTCGTTCCCTGGTCGATCGCGAGAATCGCGGTCGCTGTACTCACCCGTCCGTGCTCAATCCCGGCACAGGACTGCCCGATTGGACGATCTCGAGACCCGCGAAGTCGTAGCGGATTCCGTGCCGGCCGAGAAGAGAGAAAAGGAGTTGCACGGGAAGTCCCACCACGTTGTAGAAGTCACCGTCGATCTGTTCGACGAGCGCGGCTCCGCGCCCCTGGATTCCGTAGGCTCCCGCCTTGTCCAGCGGCTCGCCGGTGGCAACGTATTCCTCGCATTCGGGGCGAGCAAGCTGGCGGAAACGCACTCTCGTCCGCTCTACTCCCGACACTGTAAGTGCTTCCGATCGCACTGCGAGTCCGGTGTACACGAAGTGATCCCGTCCCGACAATCGAAGCAGCATCTCCACCGCGTCGGCCCGATCGGCGGGCTTTCCAAGTGGTTCGGACCCGAGCGCCACGATCGTGTCCGCGGCCAATGCGATCTCCCCGGACTCGAGGGGAACCGAGTCGGCTTTCTCGGTTGCGAGCCTGCGCGCAGCGACGGCCGGAAGTTCCCCGGTGAGCAGCGTCTCCGGGCTGTTCGGCACCCGCACTTCGAATGGGATCGACAACAGCTCCAGGATCACCGCGCGACGGGGTGACGCGGAAGCCAGCACGAGGCTCGGCCTCATCTGTCGATCACCAGCGTCATCTGTCGATCACCAGCGTGACGGGTCCATCATTCACCAGTTCGACATCCATCATCGCGCCGAACCGACCTTCGGCGACGGGCACGGTTCCCCGTCGGCAGGCATCCACGAACTCGCGGTACAGCACTTCCGCTTCCTCGGGAGGAGCGGCATGCACGAAGCTCGGCCGCCGGCCCTTCGACGCATCTCCGTACAATGTGAACTGGGAGACGATGAGGAGTGAGCCCCCTGCCTCCGACACATCCCTGTTCATCCTGCCGTCCGCGTCCCGAAACAGCCTCAGGCCGCCTATCTTCCGTGCCATCCACTCCAGTTCCGCCGGTCCATCTCCAGGTGCGAAACCCGCCAGCACGAGCAGCCCGAATCCGATATCGCCCACCGTTCGTCCCTCCACGCGCACGCACGCCCTGCTCACGCGCTGAATCACAACCCGCATTTCGCCTCCCGACGTCTCCGGGCCACCACGCCCTCCTGTTTCCTTCCCGCCTGCCGCTCGCTTGCCAGGATCCACACCATGTGCAGAACTCACCCTCTGACGTCAACCCGCTGAAACCCGCCGCGAGGAGAAGGTTGTCACATTTTATCCACTTGTTGTCAACACTGTTTCCACATGTGTTTTTGAAAACTCTTGCTTTCGAGACATGCCCGCAGACCGCGGTGCGCATCCTGATCCCGGGCAGTCGCTCTGGTCGGCATCGATGCTCGACAGCCGGTCAGGAACGGTGCACCGCTGATCGGGAGTTGTCCAGGAGACAGGGTATGCTGAAATGACTCAGCCCCTGACCACTCCGAAGAGCGCCAGGGGCTGAGAGAGGATATCTTTTCCGCGTCGTAGCGCTGTTTCTGGTCGGTTGCGCTTTCCTTCCAGAGTCCGACAGATCTGGGTTCCCCCGCTCGATCAGCTGTGTGACGTTTCAGTTCTCGCGAGAGATCCGTCCTGCCACGTCGAGCAACCTGCCGTCGCTGTTCCGGCACGGCGTCGTTCATGACCGCCGGTGCCTCCTCCAAGGCACGGTGACAATCTAAATAAAAAAGTTTTGTCCGTCAACCACGATCGGTGACATTTCCATAGTTTTGAAAAAACTGGATTCGATCATCCTTGAGCGGCGGGCCCTTTCGAGATCGATTCGCTTCCGAATGCAGGATCGAACGTCGCGCGCACCAGGGGCCCGACATCGGTCGGACGACGCGCATCGATTGTCTCGCCCTCCGAAGTGATCCGGTCGACCACACGATTCAACAGTGCATCCGCCGGGAGCGTCCGGTTCAGCCCCTCGCTCGTCCCGACCAGGATCAGCAGCTCCTTGCTCCTCGACATGGCCACGTTGAGGAGCCTGGGGAAGTCCGGGTTTCGACGCTCGTTGAGAAACCAGCTCGGGCCTGGAGGAGCGTCCACGGTATCCAGAACCACCACCGACTTCTCTCGCCCCTGGAATCGATGGATGGTGCTGATCTCGAGATCCGGAGGCGCCGTGCGGCCCAGTCTTCCACGAACGGCACGCCACAGGGCCCGTGTCTGTGCCCGATACGGTGTCACGACGCCGACGTCTGTCACTCCTTCACGCCCCAGGACCTCGAGCAGCTGCGTGACGACCTCCACGTGAACCGGGTTCTGGCGGGAGCCGTCCACCCGGGTGACGGCGGGGTCCAGCTGTCCGGTCTCGAGCCATACGAGTGCGGGCGTGCCTGGATCCGCGAGGCTGATCTGCTCGGCGTCGCGCAGACGTCCCCCGTAGAACAGGTCGCCGACCAGGGCCCGGATCGCGGGACGCATCCGGTACTGCTCCTCCAGCATTGAGCACAGCTTATCGTCAGGCGAGGGGAGTCGGTCCATCTCCGGCCCGCCGACAACGCCGGTTTCCCTGAACAGGTCACGACTCAACCAGCGACTGGCATAACCACCGCGACTGATCACCACGGGAGGAAGCTGCTGGAAATCTCCGAACGCCGCAGCCCGTTCAGACGCCAGACAGGCGGCGTAAAGAACGTACGGCAGAGGAGCCGTGCTGGCTTCGTCGATGACGACAGATGAGAAGCGCTGTGCAGCCAGCTCATCACGCACGGCCAGCCGCGCGAACGTGGTGAGGACGATGTCAGCGTCGTCCAGAACCCGGCGCGTCGCCCGCACCAGGTCGCCCGTGAGGCGCCCGGCACGCTGCAGCAACACGTCGTCCCCCTCGCCGCGCGCCCGGGCGAGGATTCGCGCCTGCCGCTCGGCCAGCATCAGATCTCGAGTCTCCGACCGCGCCCGGCCATCCAGCAGCGTACCCTCGAGCTCCAGCAACACCCGGGATACCCTGGTCGGTTCGCGTCGCTCGGCGCGTTCCACGGCGGCTTCGAGCGCCAGGGTCCGATCGCCGGTCGGACTGAACTCCGCCCCGACCCGAATCAAGCGGTTCTGCTCCACGGCCGCACTGCCGAGTCGGTCCACGACACGGGACGCAGCCTCGTCTACCGCTACGTTCGTCGTCGAGACGACCAGGACCCGGCCCGACTCCGCCAGAGCTGCTACGGCGCTTCCGAGCAGACGCGTCTTGCCCGTACCGGGTGGTCCCCAGACCAGATGAGCGCGACTCCCCAGAATTCGGGCCAGTGCCTCCCGCTGAGACTCGTTGAGTCCGTCGTCGATATCGGCGGGAAGCTCGGCCCGTCCCGGCGGCGGAAACTCCCGTGCGAACAGGCGAAGGGCGGTGGTTGGGTGGAACCGCTGGGGATCGTCCCCGATCTCGCGCAGCCGGGACGAGAGAGCCTCGAGCAGCCAGGTGGGGTCGAAGGTGAGCGTGGCAGGTCCGGGGTGAGGACCCAGCCATTCGCCGAGTCTCACGCGAACTGCGGGTCGCGAGCCGTCAAATTTCGTCACGAAACCCAGGCCACTTCCACGTTCGCACTCGATGCGCACCGCGTCGTCCGCCCGGATCGCGTACCGTCCGGGCGGCAAGCTCCACTCGTACTGCGTTCCGAGCCCGGGTCGGCCGATCCGGATTCCGTCGGACGCCCGAAGCGGAGTTTCGAGTCCACGGGAGCGGAGATCGTTCCGCACCGCATCGATCTCCTCCTCGAGGGCAAGGAGACTGCCGTCCAGCAGCGCATCGAGGGGGCTCGTGGTCTCAGCCATGGCCGCCAAGGTACACCTGCCGGGATCCGTCGGGCACGGCCCGCCGACCTTGAGAGTGACGACCCGGGGAGATAGCCTGCTCGCATGCCCGATCTGAATGACCTTCACGCTTTCCGTCGAGGGGCGGAGTGGGCCCTCGCGGCAGGAGCGGCCGTCGAGCTGGGGATCATCGCCGCCCTCGGCGACGGCCCGGTCAGCTCGTCGGAGATCGCACGTCGGCTGGATTTGAGCCCGCGTGGCGTGGAGATGCTGCTGGGTTCCCTCGAGGAACTCGGCGCGGTCACACGTGAGGATCCGGGCTGGAGGCTGACGGGTGCCGGCCGGGCCCGTTTTCTCGACAGGGAGACCCCCGACTACGAAGCAGACAGCCTCCTGCACTGGATGCGCACGATTCGCCGATGGTCGACGGAATTGCCGGAGACGGTGCGAACCGGGAAACCGGCAACGAAGGACACCCCGGCTCGCGGAGCGAAGCAGGGCAAGGACCTCGCGGCGTTCATCGCCGCCATGGCCAACCGTTCGCCAGACAACGTCTCCGCCGTCGCAGACGCCGTCCGCGATGCGGCTCCGGGGGGCAGGACCCTGCTCGACGTCGGCGGTGGGCCCGGCGTATACGCCCGAGCGCTGGTCGACCGCGGTTTCGAGGTGACTCTGCTGGACCGACCGGAGGTGATCGAGCTCGTATCGGAGGCATACGGGCTCGTGTCTGCCGGGGGCATCCATCTCGTGCCCGCGGACTTCCTGTGCGCCCTGCCCGAGCAGACGTATGATGTAGTACTACTCGCCAACGTGACGCACATCTACGGTCCAGCGACCAACCGTGAAGTGCTGTGCCGAGTTGCGGAGAGGCTCAGTCCCGGCGGCTGCGTGGCAATCATCGACTTCGTGCGTGGAGTGTCCGAATTCGCCCCGCTGTTCGCGCTCAGTATGCTGCTGAGCACCGACGACGGGGGCACGTGGTCCCTCTCCGAGTACACCGAGTGGCTGCACGCCGCCGGGCTGGAACGAGTCCGCTGCGTGACGGTCGGGCCCGATGTACAGCTGATCACGGCGGTGAATCCGTCAGACAGGAGAGCGCCAGCATGAGCGAAGACCCGTTCCTCGACTCGGCCGCCCGGGTCGCGGAGTGGATCTCGGACTATCGGAAACGCCTGCCGGACCTTCCGGTCCTTCCCGACATCGACCCGGGAGACACACTGGAACTGCTGCCGGCGGCACCACCCGAGGCGCCCGAATCCCTCGAACAGATTCTCTCCGATCTGGACCGGATCATCGTTCCCGGCCTTACCCATTGGAATCACCCGGGGTTCCTGGCCTATTTTTCGAGCAGTTCGTCGGATCCCGGGGTCCTGGCCGAGTTCATCGCTGCGGCTTTGAACGTGAACGCGATGTTGTGGAAGACAGCGCCGTCCGCGTCGGAGCTCGAAATCCGGATGATCGACTGGATCCGCCGATTCGTAGGCCTGCCAGACGAGTTCGAGGGCGTGATCCAGGACACGGCATCGAGCTCGAGCTTCACGGCGCTCCTCGCCGCGCGGGAGCAGGCACTGCCGGGAAGCCGGAACGAGGGCCTCGCCGCCGGGGAGCCCGGCGTCAGACCGGTGGTGTACCAGTCGGACCAGGCACACTCGTCGATCGACAAGGCGGTCATTGCGGCCGGAATCGGAATCGACAACATCCGCCGCATCGAGAGCGACGAAGAGTTCCGAATGCGGCCCGACATGCTGGAGCGTGCCCTCGCATCGGATCGGGAAGCCGGAGATGTGCCCGTCATGGTCTGCGCGACGATCGGCACGACCTCGACAACGAGTATCGACCCGGTGCGGGAGATCGCGGATATCTGTGCCAGGCACGACGTATGGCTGCACGTCGATGCCGCCTACGCCGGCCCCGCGGCGGCTCTCCTCGAGTTGCGACCGTTGTTCGAAGGCTGGGAGCGCGCGGACAGCATCGTGTTGAATCCGCACAAGTGGCTCACGACACCCATCGACTGCAGCGTTCTCCTGTATCGTGACCCGGAGGCCGTCCGGCGTTCACTGGCGGCAACGCCTGTCTACCTCGAAACCGGAATCGAAGCCAGGAACCTGATGGACTACGGTCTTCCGCTCGGACGGAGATTCCGAGCGCTGAAGCTGTGGTTCCTGTTTCGCCGACAGGGCGCCGCGGCGCTTCGGAACATGCTCCGTCGCCACATTGAACTGGCGAACGGGTTTGCTGACAGGATTCGAGACGACGACAGGTTCGAGCTGGTTGCGCCTGTCCCGTTCAGCACCGTGTGCTTCCGGGCGATTCCGCCTGGTGGCGACCCGTCTGACGGACAGGCGGACATCGGTTCCGGCTCCCTCCGGGCCAACGACTGGAACCGGCGTCTGTTGGACGCGGTAAACAGGCGGGGGCGGGTGTTCCTGTCGCACACGGAGCTGTCCGGGCAGTTCATTCTTCGGCTTGCCGTGGGGAGCGCCCACGTCAGGGACGAGGACCTGGAGGCGGCCTGGACCGAACTGACCGGAGCGTACGCGGATCTGAGGACCGACTGAATCAAACAGTCAAACACGGAGAAGATCGATGCTCAACGAGGGTGACCTGGCGCCGGACTTCGAGCTAGCGACGGATGGTGGAGGCTCGTTGAAGCTGTCCGACCTGCGCGGAAAGCGGGTTGTACTGTACTTCTATCCGAAGGACGACACCTCCGGGTGCACAAAGCAGGCCTGCGGCTTCCGCGACAACCAGGCCGCATTGACCGGGAAGAACGCGATCGTGATCGGCGTCAGTCCTGACGGAGTGGCCTCGCACGACCGGTTCCGGGACAAGTACGAGTTGAACTTCCCGCTCCTGTCCGACCCGGACCACTCGGTGGCCGACGCGTACGGCGCATGGGGAAAGAAAAAAATGTACGGCCGTGAGTACGAGGGGGTGCTCCGATCCACGTTCGTGATCGACGCCGATGGTCGGATCGAAAAGGTCTACGCGAAGGTAAAGGCCGCCGAGAACGCACGGCAGGTCCTGGAGGACCTCTGATCGTGAGGCGTGCGCCCGGGATCAGCGTCCTCAGCCTGTCGCTCGCAATCCTCGGCATCGGCTGCGGCCTCACCCGGCCGGTCGATATCAGGGCCCAGGAACCGTACGTGGTTCCGTCAGACCAGGAGGTGGTTCTGCTGCGAGCGGACCGGGCGCGTGTGAAAGGAGACTCGGCTGCACCGATCCGGATCGTCGAGATCTCCGACTTCGAATGTCCGTATTGTGCCCAGTTCCACTTTGAGAGCGCCCGGATCATCGACAGCCTGTACGTCCAGTCCGGCATCGCACGCTATCTCTGGATCTCGTTCCCCAACTCCACTCACCCGAGGGCCTGGCCGGCCGTGGAGGCAGCATTCTGCGCCGGTGCCGCTGGGCGTTTCTGGGCGATGCACGACATCCTGTTCGAACGCGTAGACCAGTGGAAGACGGCCGTGGATCCCGTCGGCCTGTTTGAGCAATGGGCGATTGAGATCGGCATCGACCCGAAAAGCTACGGCCACTGCCTGCGCAACGATGTCACCGCACCGCTGCAGGTAGCCGACTACGACTCGGCGCTGCGGTCGGGGATCACCAGCACACCGTTCTTTGTGGTGGGTGACAGCGTGGCGATTCGCGGTACGGTGTCGGTGGAGCGCTTCCGGTCGGCCGTGGACAGCGTGCTCACTGCCCGGGGTCTGCCAACGCCCTAGCTACTTACCACCTAGCCGAGTCTCTCGAACACCCGCCGAATCGCCTCGAGCGCGAGGGCGGCCGCCCGGGCCCCGGACTCGAATGCCCGGGCAAGTTCCCGTTCGTCCGCCCCCAGCAGCGGGATATCGAACGCAAAGTGCACCGAAACGCCGGCCGGCCGGACCCGAGCCGCGCTGTCGGCCCACCCCTCTTCCGATGCGTCGAGTGCCCCTTCGATCTGAACCTCCACCGCGTCGGCATCCCGCCCGACCTCCTGCGCCAGGATCCCCAGACGGCGGGCGAGTCTCTCGTTCCCCTCCGGATCGGCGGGACGCTCGTCAAGCCACAGCGCCGGCGGAGCCACGTCGATCACCAGGCTCCCCAGCATCACGTCCCGGTGAAATGCGAACAGGGAATCGTGCGAATCGCTGCCGAGGTCGGGGACCACGTCCTCCGCCTCGGCAGCGAACGATTCGGCTTCGTCAGCTGGAATCTCCGTGGCCAGGTATGCGGCGAGCCCATCCGCGCCGATCACGGCTCCGGCGAGAGCGACTTCATCCAGGGCGAGCTCGACGAGCGCTGAAGGAGCGTGGAGGATATCGAGCGCCCCGGATTCCAGGATGTCCAGCTCCGACTGATCGTAGGCCAGACAGCGAAAGAACCAGGTGACCGGTTCCTGCCTGCCCTCGAACAGGTCTCGTACTCCCAGGCCGGCGCCCCTCAAGGCCGTCAGGAGTGTTCCCCCGATCTGCTGGCGTGTGAGCTGCGGCACGATCGTCCTCAGTGCG
>CBDUVN010000026.1:0-19661 GCA_965370685.1 uncultured bacterium
GCAGACAGCAGTGTCTCCAGCACCGCGCACGGCACCGGAAGCGTCAGCTCTGTCAGACCGCGTTCGCCCATCTCATCTCTCGTTTCCATGGTTCCTGTCGGCCTGCCCGGATCACGAAGGCCGCCAGAGCCACCAAAGGTAGCGGGAGTCGGAGCGCCGGCAACCCGATCGTCTGCTGCTGTCCGCGGCCACCCGGTTGGTTTCCGGGGCCCGGCGCGACAGATTGTGAAAAGGTGCACGCCCCGGATGACGAGGTTCGTCCCAGGAGGCGATGCCGCGCCGACCAGACCGAGGAGGGAATCGTGGAAAATTCAGAATACCGGGATGTATTGAGCTTCATCGTTGGACTGACGCTCGGCGCGCTTGTCGGAACAAGCGCGGCACTGCTGCTGGCGCCGCAGAGCGGGCGGCGGACGAGGCGCCAACTGGCCCGCCGGGCAGAGGAACTGACGGACACAGCCAGCGAGGCGCTGGAGGAAGCGCTCGACGACACCCGGCGGATCGCCGACCGCACAGCGAAGGAGACGAAGAAACTCGCTGGCCGTGCTCGTGACCGGGCGGATCGAACCAGCGACCGGTTGACGGATGCCGTCGAGAAGGGACGGGATCGGCTGCGTCGCTGAGGTATTGAGGTATGCTTCCGGCCGAGGTCATCGAACGGAAGCGTGACGGTCGCGAGCTCACGGCCGGGGAGCTGACGGCGTTTCTCGAGGGGTTCTTGAGCGGGAGCGTCGCCGACTACCAGGTCGCCGCCTTCCTGATGGCGGTCTACTACCAGGGCCTGTCGCCCGGAGAGCTGGAGGCGTTCACCCGGACGATCATCGAGTCCGGGCGCCGCCTCGACTTTCGCGACGGGGGTCCCCCTGCGGTGGACAAGCACTCCACCGGGGGCGTGGGCGACAAGGTGTCCCTGGTTCTCGCACCGCTGCTCGCGGAGTACGGTCTGCGCGTCCCGATGATGTCAGGTCGCGGCCTCGGACACACCGGAGGTACGCTCGACAAGCTGGAGTCGATTCCCGGGTTCCGCACCGATCTGTCGGTGGAGGAATTCAAGGCCGTCCTCGGCGACGTGGGCTGTGCGATGATCGGCCAGACACCGGAGATCGCGCCTCTCGACGGCCGCCTGTATGCCATGCGGGACGTCACGGCCACCGTTCCCGCCATGCCCCTGATCGCCGCCAGCATCGTGTCCAAGAAGGTTGCCGAAGGGATCTCCGCACTCGTACTCGATGTGAAGTTCGGTCACGGCGCGTTTCTCACCGACCGGTACGAGGCGGTTCGACTCGCGGAGATCATGGTGGAGTTGTCGGAGCAGCTGGGCCTGCCGGCCACCGCGCTCCTCACGGCCATGGACGAACCTCTCGGCTCGGCGGTCGGAAATGCGCTCGAGGTCGCGGAGGCGATCTCCTGCCTCCGCGGTGAAGGCCCGGAGGATCTGCGCGAGGTGACGCTCGCGCTGTCGGCGGAGGTCGTCGCCGGGGCAGGCGCGGCCCCCGCTCCCGAAGCCGCGACCCGGCTTGCGTCTCTGCTCGATTCCGGAGCGGCGCTGGATCGTCTCCGGCTGCTGGTCGAGCGGCAGGGTGGCGATCCGGCCGTGGTGGACGACCCCGCGTTGCTTCCCGGGGCACCAATCGTCACCGAATTTCAGGCGGACGGCAGTGGATTCGTGTCACGGATCGATGCCCGAACGGTGGGCCTCGCGGCGGTGGAACTCGGTGCCGGCCGCCGCCGGGCCGGTGACACCGTCGATCCGGTGGTCGGGTTCGAAGTGCTCACCCGGGTCGGCGAGCGCGTTTCGGAGAACCAGCCGCTGATCAGGATTCACGCCCGGTCGGAAGAAGAGGCCGGGCGAGCGCTCACCCGGCTCGATGCGGCCGTGGCGTTGTCGGACTCACCACCACCCGTGCCCGGTCCGCTGGTGTGGAAGCGGGTGGCGGCGCGCTGACCAGCCACCCGGCGCGCTGACCAGCCGCCCGGCTGGCGATCAGAAGTCGAAGTCCTCCGAAACCGGGGCCGCGAGCGTGTCCCCATCCTCGCCACGTAACGGATCGATCGTTCCCCAGGGTCCATGCCTGTCGCAACTCTCCCGTGGCTCGGTGCCCAGGACATAGAATTCCGTATACACGTCCCCTGGCGGGCACCACTCCCCGGCCAGGCGTCCCGAGGTGCGGTCCACCCGCCGGGAGATGATCCCCGCCGGCTGCGGCCAGGGAGCCGGCGTGGGGTGTGTCTCGTAATACCATTTGAGCACGCGGGCGTTGATCGGCGCTGCGTCACGGCCTCCCTGGGCATTGGTTCGGATCGGCGCCGGCAGGTCGAATCCGACCCACGACGTCGTGACCAGGTCGGGTGTGTACCCGAGGAACCACGCATCGGTGACCTCGTTCGTCGTGCCGGTCTTGCCGGCCACCGGTACCGACATCGGGACCCCGAGCGCCCGGACCCGGATTCCGGAACCGTGGTCGACGACATCGCGCATCATCGACACCAGGATCCACGCCGTCCGCTCATCGAGCACTTCTTCTCGCTCGACAGGAGCCTCCCACAGCAGGTCCCCTTCGGTGCTCTCCACCCGCAGGATCGGTCGAGGCGACACACGGACCCCGAGCGTCGCGAAGGTCGTGTACGCTTCCGTGAGCTCTATCGGCCGCACCGAGGGAGCACCGATCGCCGTGGACGGCACGCGCGGCACGTCCGTTGTAATCCCCATGCGGCGCGCGTACTGCGCCACGGTCTCGATCCCGACCCTCTGCCCGAGCTTGACCGCGACCACGTTCACCGACCGCCTCAGCGCTTCTCGCAACGTCAGCGGGCCCGCGAAATCACCGCTGAAGTTCCTCGGAGACCAGACCGATCCGTCGGGCTGGGGAAATTCCACTGGCGTGTCGAGGATTACTTCCGAGGCCGGCATTCCCGACGCGATCGCCGCCGTGTAGACGAACGGCTTGAATCCAGAGCCGGGTTGCCGCTGGGCCTGAGTCGCGCGGTTGAACTCGGAATCCCCGAAATCGCGACCGCCGACCATCGCGAGCACGTCTCCGTTCTCCGGATCGACGGCGATGAAGACCCCCTGGATATACGGCATGTTCGGACCTTCGAGCCGTTCCTCAGACCATTCCCTCGTTTCCGCGTAGGTGGGCGCGCGGAATCCGGGCTGCTTTTCGATCCACTCGAGCTGTTCCTCGACCGCGGAGTCCGCCACCGCCTGCAGGGCTGGATCGAGGCTCGTGTAGATGCGCAGGCCGTCTTCGTACAGCTGCGAGCCGTAGCGCTCGTACAGTATTCGGCGAACCCACTCCACGAAGTACGGCGCGAGAGTCCTGTCGCCGCTCCGGTCGCGGAGCAGCAGGGGATAGGCCCTGGCGGCCGACGCCTCGGCAGACGTGATCTTTCCCTGGTTCTCCAGCAGGTCAAGGACGAGGTTCCGTCGCGGCACGGCCCGCTCGGGATTCCGTGTCGGCGAATAGCGCCTGGGCGCCCTGGGCATCGCCGCCAGCGTCGCCGCCTCCGGCAGGTTCAGCTGCTGTACGTCCTTGCCGAAGTAGTGGCGCGACGCGTTCTGGACCCCGTACACGCCATCGAAGTTGATCTGGTTGAGATAAGCCTCGAGGATCTCCTGTTTGGTGAACGCCTGTTCGAGCGAGCGGGCAACCTTCATCTCCCGCAGCTTCCGGCGTACGGAGATGTCCTGCCGGTTCACGACGTCGATGAACATGTTTCCCGCGAGTTGCTGCGTGATCGTGCTGCCGCCCGCCGCGCCATACCCGGCGAACGCGAACTCGACCGCGGCCCTCGCCGACCGGCGTACGTCGATTCCGCTATGCTCCCAGAACCGCCGGTCCTCCACCGCCACGAAGGCCTCGATCACGTGGGGAGGAATCGACGCGTACGGAACGACGGTCCGTCGCTCGACCGCGAACTCGTGCAGCAGGCTCCCATCCGCCGCGTACACGCGCGTCGCCTCCTTCGACTCGAATGCGTAAATCTGGGCGATCGACGGGCAGGCATCGCAGATGTGCGACCATGTACCCCACGCCACGCCGAGGGCGAGCGCGAGCGCTCCCAGGGTTCCCGTAGCCAGTCCCCAACGGACCCGGGGGCTTCGCAGGCTCGACTTCAGCCGCTCCATTCCGGGCACCGGTTTCTTGCTTCCGTCTGAGGGCATCTCTATCCTTCGCGCTCTCCGGCGTGTCCACGAGGGCCGGCCGGGACGTCAGTCGGTTGAATCCAGCACCTCATTTACAGGTCGCCCACCCCGAATGTTTCCTCCGCCGCGTGAACAACTCGAAAGAATCCGGGACGGAGTATCGGAGATCGTCCCCGAGGACGAGCTGCTTCAGAAGCTCGAGCGCTCCATTGCGACGGAGGTGCCCCTGGTCGTGAAGCAGGGATTCGATCCGACCCGCCCCGATCTCCACATCGGGCACGCCATCTCGATTCACAAGCTGCGCACGTTTCAGGATCTCGGCCACCGGGTCGTATTCGTGATCGGTGACTTCACCGCGCTCGTCGGAGATCCTTCGGGCCGCAGCGATACGCGGCCCATGCTGACGCGCGAGGAGATCGAGCGGAATCTCCGGACCTACGAGGACCAGGTGTTCCGCGTGCTCGATCCTGAGTTGACGGAAATCCGCCGCAACAGCGAGTGGTTGTCCGTCCTCGGGCTGGAGGACGTGCTGCGCCTGACCGCGGGGTACACAGTTGCCCGCATGCTGGAGCGCGACGACTTCTCGATCCGGTTTTCCGAGCAGCGACCGATCACCCTCGTCGAGTTTCTGTATCCGATGATGCAGGCGTACGACTCGATCGCGCTCGAAGCGGACGTGGAGCTCGGGGGCACGGACCAGAGGTTCAACCTCCTCCTCGGCCGGACGCTGCAGGAGCGGGCGGGACAGGAGCCGCAGGTGTGCGTCCTGCTACCACTCCTCCGTGGCACGGACGGCGACCGGAAGATGTCCAAGTCGTACGACAACACGGTCGGGCTGACCGACGATCCGTCCGAGATGTTCGGCCGGACGATGTCGATTCCGGATTCGGTGCTCGCGGAGTGGATCGAGCTCGTCTCCGGGGCCTCGGCGGAAGACCGACGGTCACGCGCCGGGCAGGCCTCGTCCGACCCCCTGGCCGCAAAACGCTGGTTGGCGGAGCAGATCGTGACGCGCTACCACGACGCGGACGCGGCCGTCGCAGCCAGGAACGGATTCGACCGCGTGCACCGGGCGAAGCAGACGCCGGAAGAGATGGAGACCGTGCGGCTCGCCCCCGGAGAAGGCGGCTCGCTGTGGGTCGCGTACGTGCTGGTCGGAGGAGGGCTCGCCGACTCGACGTCGGAGGCACGACGGCTGATCGCCCAGGGCGGGGTCAGGGTGGATGGTGAGACCCTGACTGACTCCGGGTGTCACCTTCCCCGGGGGTCGTACGTTGTCCAGAGAGGAAAGCGGCGATTCGTCCGCGTTGAGATCGGCGATGAGGGAACCCGACCTGCAGGGGACGGTCCGGGGGACGACGGAGGTTGACACGTCGATCAGGGCACCCGACTTTTCTTTTCGTTCCGTCTCAGCCGGGTATCCGTAAGACGGGATGTCGGTGGAAGTTCCGGACCTCCGAAGAGGTGATCGCGGGTATTGACACCGCATCGAGGGGCCGGTAAGCTGTGCGGGTGGCCGCTCGTTGACTGCGGATCGGCCACATACAGATCGGAGAGGGATACCATGCCAAACCCCTTCTATGCCCTTTCCGATGGGTTCGAAACGAGCCCGAGTTGCAGGTGAGGTAGTGTCGTGCGCCGAACGGGCGCGCTGGACATAAATGATGTGCTCACTGCTGATTTCGTCGATCGGAATTCGTCGCCCGGGCCGGACAGGCCAGGCTCGCATCGAATAGTTCCGAATCGAACGAGCGCGCCGTCCCGATCAAGCGGACGCCGCGAGGGGTTCCCCCGAACACGGGGAGGGCAATATCGACGGTTTCTTCGTTCGTACCTCCGGAAGTCGTCCACCGACTTCCCCAAGACGCTGTCTTTCGGTTTCTGTCGACCTGGACTTTCGTTGGAAGCGCGGGCCTCTGCCCCGTTTCGCGCTCGTGTCCGACTCGGTGTCGACAGTTTTCCTGACTGCCCGAGGAGGGTTGATCCATGCTGCGTAAATGGTTGAGAGGGGCTTTCAGGTCGGGCCTGGCTGCGGCGGGCCTCGCGCTGTTTGTGGCGAGTCCGCTGCTTGGACAGGCGACCACAGGTAAGGTCCAGGGTCGAGTCACCGACGCCGCCACGGGCGCGCCAGTAGCGGGCGCACAGGTGCGGATTCTCGGAGGGACCTTTGGAAACATCACGAACGATCAGGGCTTCTACTTCATCAACGAGGTAGCCATCGGTCTCTCGGATATCGAGGCCAGCTTCATCGGGTACCGGGCAGTAATCGTTGAGGGAGAGCGGATCCTGGCCGGTCAGACCACCACCATGAACTTCGAGCTCGAGCAGACGGCCGTCGAGCTGGAGGCGATCACGGTGGAAGGTGAGCGGAACCCGCTGGTACCACGTGACCAGACATCCTCGAAAGCTATCGTGTCGGGAGAGGCGGTTGACCTCCTGCCGATCGATAACGCCGCGGATGTCGTCCTGTTCCAGCCCGGCGTCGTCCAGACCAACAACGGACGGACGATTCGCGGCGGACGCGCCAACGAAGAAGCGGTGATGATCGACGGCGTGCTGTCGCGTCAGTTCGGTACAGGGACCGCACAGAACGTGGATCTGCCGACGAACGCGATCGAGCAGGTCGACGTGAACATCGGAGCGTTCTCGGCCGAATACGGTGAGGCGCAGTCCGGTGTCGTGAGCTTCGTGACGAAGACCGGCGGTACTCGCTGGACCGGTTCGCTCGAGTATTACACTGACCAGCTCGGTTGGGATTCGCAGCGCACGAACCTCAATCGTGGCGAGTTCTCGCTTGGCGGGCCGCTGTTCGGGAATCTCAGTTTCTTCCTGGCCGGGACTCTCCAGGGCCGGGAGCGGAACCACACGGAGCTCTCCCCGACCCGGTACGTCATCGATGGCTACGACACCTGTCCTGACGGTGGAGTGATCGGTGACTTCTGCGGAGACAATGGTCTTCTTGCAGGCGACATCGTTTCGTTCACGCAGGAGCGGGACGGCTCCGCAGCCGGAGTGAACGACTTCGTCACGAGCAGCGTTCCGAATTTCATTGAATACAACAACGGCCGCGTGCAGCCGTTCGGCTCGAACCAGCAGGGGCTGTTTACGGGGAACCTGAACTGGCAGTTGCCGCGCGGCTCGAGAATCAATTTCTCGTACACCCGCAACCGGACTCAAGATTACGGACGGGATGTCGGGGGAACGAACAACTTCCTCGCCGAAGATATCAACGGCACCCTGAACACCGAGCAGGTGTTCACGCTCGGGTGGTTCCAGACGATCACCCAGTCGGCGGACAATCAGCTCGCGCTTGACCTGCGGGCCAGCTACCAGACCGATCGCCTTGAGAGCGGGCTGGTGAACTACAACTGGTACCAGGACAACCGGGATCCGTTCATGGGTTTCTCGATGTCCAACGTGAACTTCGCGCTCGAGGAAGTTTACGGAACCACCAGTCCGATCATCACCGGATTCGACTGGTACGAACCGACCGATGAGCTGGTCAACGCGTACCGCAGCAACGCGGTTCCGACTGACAGCATGAGAGCGTACTCGGAGCGCTTCGACCTGAATCGTTCCCAGTCACTGGTCGGTCGTAGCGACGCCCTGCGGTACAACCCGTACGCGTACTACACGAACTATTCGATTAGCGGCTATGACAACGACGGCTGGAGGCAGACGAAGGAAGACCGGATCCAGGTCCGAGGCGCCTTCGACTGGCAGATCGGCCGGTTCAACCGCGCCAAGTTCGGCGGCGAGTACATGAGCGTCGATCTGCGCACCAACAACATCACGCTGAATTCGAACGTGCCGCTGCCCGAGTTTTCGAACCCGACGCGGTTCGGCGCCTTCATCCAGGACCGCCTGGACATCGGCGACCTGGTCCTCGAGGGTGGTCTGCGGTGGGACTATCTCGATCCGGACACCCAGTTCTCACGCACGCCCGCGTTCGTGTACAACGTGCCGGACAGCCTGAAGTCCGGGTTCGTGGTGTACAACGAGGACGAAAAAGCCTATCTGCCGTTGAATGCCTGCGGGCCGGAGTCATCGAATCCCGACGGCGCGTGTCTCAACAACTTCATCGAAGGCAAGAACAAGTCCGAGATCAGCCCGCGCCTCGGCGCGGCCTTCCCGGTCACGCCGACGTCGACGTTCCGGCTGAGTTATGGACGGTTCGTCCAGACTCCGGCGTTCTTCACGAACTCCGGATTCACCAGCGGCCAGGCCGGTGTGTCGAATCGCGGTATCGGCATGATGGTCAACACCAACTCCGATCTGCTGAACCAGAACACGAACAGCACGTTTTCGCGTGACGTCGACATGCCGTCCACGCGCGTGTTCGAGTTCGGCTATCGTCAGCTGATCGGGCAGGACCTGGTGTTCGACATCTCGGCGTTCAACAAGAAGCAGCGATCGTCTCTCGCGGTCCGCAAGCTTCCGTGGGGGGACCCGACGCGGGAGGGCGCTACCATCTTCCTGAACACGCTGACGAACAAGGATTTCACCGAGACCAACGGTTTCGAGATGCGGCTCGACAAGGCGTTCGGGAACATGTTCCAGACGAACCTGTCGTACAGCTTCCTCGACGCGAGGGGCACCGGATCGGATCCGTACTCCTACACGAGCCTGATCCTCCGGGCCACGACGAGCCTCTCGGCGCTCACGGGAATCCCGTCGGCACCACCCGAGGCGCTGCTCCTGCTCGACCAGAGCCGGAAGCACAACATCGGCTGGTCCGCTGCTCTGATGTTCCCGGTCGACTGGCAGGACGGGACGGCCCTGGGAACCATCTTGCAGGACGTCGGCCTCTTCACCGTCGTGACGCTGCGTAGCGGGTTGCCGTACACCAAGCTCATCAACTTCGGTAACGGCCAGATTGGCCCGCCGTCCCTTGCCGGACTGGAGGGAGTACCGGAGAGCTCAATCAACGGCAACACGACGCCGTGGAACTGGACGTTCGACTTCAGGCTCACGAAGGGCTTCCAGCTGGGTCGGTCGCTCAACCTGCAGGCGTACGTCGATTGGCGGAACCCGCTGAACCTGACGAGTCAGACGACCCTGTTCCTCGAGACGGCTGCTGCGGTCAACGAGCAGCATTTCGATCAGCAGCTCGGAACGGCGCTGCGTGACTCGCGTCTCGATGGTGACAACATTATTCGTGACTTCGACATCGTCGCAGAATCTCCGGAGACGGAGTTCAACAAGTTCATGCTGCTCCGAGCCGAGCAGCGGTTCGGCAACGGCGATGGCATCTATACGGTCGACGAGCAGGAAAGGGCGTTCGGCCAGCGATACGAGGACATCTGGGGTGAAAACGTGAGATTCCGTCGGTCGGACCAGAGCTTCAGGCTCGGTCTGCGGCTCGCGTTCTGATCCCGTTGTCCCTCGAGGAGAAGGGTTTGCGAGAAGGGGAGCGGTTCCACAGTCGGGCCGCTCCCCGTGACCCGAACGATCAGGAGTGGAAATGAAGCACATCGTGTTTGCACCGCGAAGCCGAACCGCACGGCGGTTGCTGGCGGGCGGAGCCCTCATGGGGGTCCTGCTCGTGGCCGGCGCGGCGGCCGTCGGTGATGTGTCCCCCGAGGCGAAGCGGAGCGGGGCGACAGCCTCGCGCTCGCTGTCGCTGTTCGCAGGCCCGAACCTGCGGCTGAGCGCAAACCAGTGGGAATGCGGTCTGGCCAATTTCGGGGATGTCTGCGCTAACGTGTTCAACAGCCCGACCGGCGCCGGCGGCACGTGGCCGATCGGCACGCCGAACGCGTACATCTTCAACACCGGTATGCAGGTCGGCGGAATTTCGGCCGATGGAAGCTACGCCTGGGCCAACGATACCCTGGGCGCGTTCTTCTTCGACGCCTCGGGCACGCATCCCAGCGGCTCGGCGATCACCAACATCTACAACTCACTCGATTCGAATGACCTGTGCGGCGATGCCGACGGGGACGGGTTCGATGACTGCTGGGGGATGGCCGACTTCGATCCCGGTGCGTCCTTCCCGACGATGGACGATCTCTACATCACGGATGCCGACATCTTCGAGGAGAACCTCCTCGGTCGGGCGAACATCTCCCAGCAGGACAGCTGGGTACAGTACTGGGACGGCGATCCGACCCGGATCACGGACCGACAGCATCCGATGGGGCTTCTCGTCACGCAGCGGAGCCTGGCGTGGAACTACCCGCTCGGCAACGAGTCGGTACTCTACTTCATCTTCGAGATCCGGAACGTCACGCACACGCCGGAATTCCAGCTCCCGAACGAGCTGGCGTTCTTCAGCGGAGACCCCGCGGGGATTCCGGACGAGGGAATCACGTTCAACGAGGTGTACGCAGGATTTTCGACCGACATGGACGTGGCGGACGCCGGCTCGAACTTCTCGACCGCGATCCTCCCGTTCGACCTTGGCATCTCGTACCACGGCGGGTTCGACGCGCCGGCGTTTTCCTACGTTCCCAACATCTTCTTCCCGCCGTTCTTCACTCAGGCGCCGGGGATCGTCGGCGTGAAATACCTGAGCAGCCCGATCAATCCCGACACGGACGAGCCGGTCGGCCTGACGAGGTTCTCGATCACGCTGAATGGTGGACCCCCGGGATCAGTCGGAGACCCGGACAACGACAAGCAGCTGTGGCGCTACCACTCCGGGTTCCTGAACCCGGCGCTGGGTGATGCCCCGTGCTCGGTGGCGCCCGAGGTGGATACCGGGCAGACCGCCACGTCGGAACAGTCGGTCTGCTTCGTGTTCCAGAGCCCGTTCGACACGCGGTTCTTCCAGTCGTCGGGTCCGTTCACTCTTCTCCCGGGCCAGCAGGTCACGGTAGTGGTGGCGTATCTAGCGGCCGCGACCGTCGCGACGATGCCGGATGGCTCGCCCAGCGGCATCACCGCGAACGCAAGCGCCGACGCGAATCCGCCGGGAACGCCGTCCTTCCACCCCGGCTTCCCGAGCGCGCGCGGTTGTGATGTGAACGGCAACAACTGCACCGTCGTGAACGCCATCAACCCGGTGAAGCCGATTGAATTGGGCGCGGGTTGGGCCGGGTACAACGGACCAGCGCCCTCCGGACGCGCCAGTGGCGCCCTGGAAGGCCCTGAGAACAAGCTGCCGCTGTTCGACGCGGCTGGAGCCCCGTACATCGACGTGGTCCAGGGAAGCTTGCTCGGAAAGGCGCTCGTCGCGCAGACGATCTTCGACAACAAGTTCCTGCTTGGCTTCGCGCCGGTTCAGCCCGTGTCTTATACCGTCCCGGGCAACAACCAGGTCACGATCCTGTGGGACAGGAGCATCACGGAGGTGGACGGCGATCCGTTCTTCGCGGTCGCAAGCGATTCCACGAGCGCCCTGTTCAATCCAAACTACAGGAAGAACGACGTCGAGGCGTACGCGATCTGGAGGGCCGCGGGTCAGACGCAACCCGAGCTGATCGCGTTCTTCGATTACGAGAGCACGACGTTCGTCGACGTCACCTGCGAGACGGTCCTGCCTGACGAAGACCTGCACGACAACTCGTCCGCCCCAGCGGGGTCCCTCGGGTTCAGTGCCGGTCAGGAGTGTCCGGAGGACTTCAGCAAGTCGCAGTCGATCGACATGAACATGTGGTTCAACAACGGTTCGGTCGGAGGCGGTCCCGGTGGTGGCGTCGTGCGGCTCGCCGACAGCACCGCGCTGGGCACGGCGCTGACCCAGGTCGGTGTCGATGACTTCAGTCCCTACCCGGGTCTGACGAATAGCGGCGTGCCGTTCGCCTTCATCGATGACGGGGCGGTCAATAACTTCACGTACTTCTACGGGGTCCAGGCGGTCGACATCAACTCACTCGCCTCGGGGCCGTACTCACTGGCTTCGTCCCGGATCCTGGACCGGACGACTCCGCGACAAGACGACCAGAACCTCGTAGAGGGGTCGTTCTCGATATTCATGGCGTCGGCCGACGGGGAGCCGCTCGAGTACGGCTCGATCCCGACGATCGACTCCGAAACGGGGATCTTCTCCGGACCGTTCCCGCCGACGAGAGCTCTCGACCTCGATCTGTCGCCGATTGTGGAGCGGCTGATGGCGGAGGGGTTGACCTCGGCGCTGATCGACTCGATCCAGATCCGCGCGTCGGGCAATATCGCGAGCGGCACGCAGGAATGGCCGCCCTCGGCGACGTGCACCAACAACAACGACGCATCGGGTCGGGTCGCGAGTGAGTTCGGCGCCTGTTGGGTGGCCTATCTGACGGTAACCCTGCCGGACGGCTCTATAGAGCTGACCCAGATGCCTGGCTGGCACCCCTGGTGGAACGCGTTCGGCTCACCGGGCACCGTCACGGACCAGATCGTAGCGGCAACCATTCCGTTCAGCCAGGAGGCGCTCGAGCAGTTCGACATTCCGGAAGGAAGCACGTCGGGAATCGCCATCTGGATGACCGGTGAGGGGCAGAACAACACGGCGGCCGAGGGCGCGCAGAACAGGCGCCGCGGCCACTATGCAACCGGCGCCCGCTGGTTCGACGGCACCCAGAACACGATCGAGGATCCCACCCGATTCACCCGGGTCGGGCACGTGGAGGCGGCCGACACGATCTTCGCGCCGATCCCGTATACCCCGATCGAGGAACCCCCCCCGGGGGAAGATGTCGTCACAGTCGGCGGGTTCGACAAACAGTGCTTCAACCGGGGACTGGCGTTCAGCGACCGGGCCGCGGACGTAGCCTTTACGTGGTCGGGCGGAACGCTCAGCGGGTTTGACGTGACGCACGGTGTGCCCGTCGCGTACTCACCGACCGCCGGTCCCACGTGGGGCTTCCTCACGACGGACGCGAACGGCAACGGCGTGATCGACTGGCATGACTTCAACTATATCGACGGTGCGATCCAGATCATGCGCCAGGTGGACGGCGGCAGTTGCAATGCCTTCGCCAGCACCAACTTCGACGCGGATCTGAACGCCGATTCCGTACGGCTGGTGGACACGCCCTCGCTCGTTGCCACGAGCACGGCGGGGATGGACATCACCGTTGACCTCGAGAACGGAGCTTCGCTGCCGCAGACAGGCACGGGCTTCGGGCTGTTTGCTTACGGCCACCGGTTCATCTTCGAGATGAGCTCACTGCCAGGCGACGGCACGGTATGGACACTGCGGTCGTTCAAGGGCGAACTGTCCGCGGAGAACAACGCGGCGGAGAACCCGACCGACTATACCTACATAGCGGACGGGGCCGGCGGAGGTCTGGCGAGTGGTGGACCGCTGCCGATGATGATTCCAGGCCTGACGTTCACCTGGGATGTCTCAACGGGGGTGACCGTCTCGCCCGCCTGGGACCTGAGCGATGTGCACACGGTGCCGGATCCATACCTGGCCACGAGCCAGTACGATCTCGCCCCGACTTCGAAGAACCTGATGTTCGTGAATCTTCCTCCCGTGGTGACGATTCGGATCTACACGCTGACCGGTGTTCTGGTTGCCCAGCTTGATCATGACGACAGCACGGGCGGCGGACGCGAGGTGTGGGATATCCGGAACTGGAGTAACCAGTTCGTCGCCAGTGGTGTCTATTTCTTCCACGTCGTGACTCCCGAAGGGGACGAACGCGTGGGTAAGTTTACAATCGTGAATTTCGCGGGTCAGAACTAACCAGCGACCAATCCCGGTGCGGGGGCTCGAGAGGGTCCCCGTACCGGGTAAAGACCAGCTCCCTAGGAGGTCTTCATGCGGCTGCTTAAGCGAACGGTGACTGCCGTAGTTCTGGTCGTTGCCGCGCCCGGGCTGCTTTGGGCACAGGTGCTCGAAACACCGATCGATCCGGACAATCCGGTTCAGGTCGCGGGCGAGAATACCGGATTTGGCACGGTCTCCGGCGAGTTTCTGCAGTTCGGAGCGAGTGCTCGCGGTATGGCGCTCGGAGGGGCGTATTCGACAATCGCGGACAATGTGGACGTGATGCACTACAACCCGGCGAACCTGACGTTTCTGGATGGTCCGCAGGCGACCCTGACCGTGATGCCGTACTTCGCGGACACGGACTATTACTGGGCGGGCCTGGCGTTCCCGTTCTCGGACAACGACTTCGGCCTCGGGGTATTCCTCGGCCGATTCGGGTTCGGCGATCAGCCGATCTATACCGTGACCGACCAGGAAGGCCTGTCCGGCGAGACCTACAGCGTGAATGAGGTCGTGGCGGGGCTTTCGTTCGCTCACGCCTTTATCGACCGGTTCTCGGCCGGGGGAACGATCAAGTATATTTCCGATGACCTGGCTGGCGGATCGCTGTCGGGCGCGAAGGCGACGACGGTCACGTTCGATTTCGGCGTGAACTTCCACAGCGAGTTGTGGGACCGCCCGATCACGCTGGCATTCGTGGTGCAGAACCTGGGCGGCAGCCTGGGGCACTCGGGTGAGGCGCTTCGGTTCCGTGACTTCAACGCAAGCGGCTCGGATCCGTCAGTTCCGGATCAGAATGTGGACGCTCCGTTTGCTGCGTTCGATGCGGATAACTTTCCGCTGCCGAGGCTGTTTCGGGCGGGGCTCAGTTACGACGTGATCTCCAGCGATGCGATCCGACTCTCGGCGCTGGGTGAGTTCGTCGAGTCGAACAACCAGAAGCCGCAGTTCGGTTTCGGTGGTGAGTTCGCGTGGACGAGCCAGGACGGTCCCCTCGGGGCCGCGCTGCGCGGGTCCTATACGACTCAGCCGGATCACGAGGACTTCGGTGGAATCTCGGCGAGCAATGTCGGGATGGACGGTATCGCCTTCGGCGGCGGTCTGTTCTACAAGATCTCGGACCAGTACCTGATGCAGTTTGACTACGCGTATCGCCACTTCGGCGCGCTCGGCAGCGTAGATGCGTTCACGTTCACCCTCGGCTGGAATCAGTAGAACGTGTTCGTGCACCGGATGAGCGATCCTGGATCTTCGGCGCGACGACGCCCACCCGGGCGAGGTGCGCGTCGGTGGTCCCGCAGAGCCGTGCTCGGCCTCGGCCTTCTCGTGACGGCGGCCATCGCCGTTCGCGGGCAGGAGTCGGAAGCGGGAGAACCCCGCGGGGTCGAGACGATTCTCCTCCGAAGTTGGGCAGGGGATGGGGTTACCGTGGTTGATGGTCTCGTGCATGTCCCACTGGCCATGCTCGCGGGTGGTACCACGGATGCCTATCGGTTCGAGGTCACGATCACTGACAGTGATGGAGTTCAGCTCTTCCGGGATTCCTGGGTACGCGAGGTGAGCGACCAGGCCGCCGTCTATGTCGAGACCGACGCTTCATTTCTGCTCGAGTCATTTCGTTTCGGGCTCCGGCCCGGGCAATACGAGGTCGATGTCCGTGCGTATCCAACGGATGCAGCGGATCTCGGTGTCCGCCAGACGATCGCCCTGGAGGCGTTCGCCGAGCGGCCGGCCGCATCGGATCTCATTCTGTCGACGAGAGTGGAGCCATTGGACTCGTCCGGTGGTGGGAGCTGGTCGGTTTCACGCGGAGGTTTCGGCATCAGCGCGGCGGCCCGGACGGTCGTCCTCGCGGATGACCCTGGAGTGTACTACTACATCGAACTGTACGGAGCCGACGAAGAGAGCACGGTCTCGGTCACGGCCGAGATCCGGGATCCTTCGGGTACCAGTCTGTTTCGGACGCCGGCCGACGAAATCGAGGTTTCGCCGGGCGGACGTCCCTACACGGGGCGGCTCCCTCTCGCCGGGCTTCCGGCGGGCGACTATGAATTCGCGATTGCCGTGACGAGCGACGGGAGCGAGAGCACAGTTCGAACGGCTTCGTTCGAAATGCGTGATGCGGCGACGGTCGCTCCGATAGCGTTGGCCAGTCAGTCGGAGTTGAGCCTGTACTTCAACTCGCTGTCCGATGCGGAGCTGGAAAACACATTCAACGGCGTGGCGGTCCTTGTTACGGATGCGGAGCGCAAGACGTTCGAGGCGCTTCCACCCGATGCAAAGCGCCGATACCTGGTCGAGTTCTTCGGGAGTCGGGATGCGAATCCCTACGAACCGGGCAACGCGTTCCTGGACGAGTACCTGGAGCGGATCGCGACCATTACCTCCCGGTACGGCGAGCGGGTGGGTACGGACCAACGGGCGCCGTGGTCAACCGACATGGGGTATCTGTACCTCACGCTGGGCGCTCCCGCGGATCGCATCGTGAACTACAGCCCGTCCGACGAGGGGGAGCCGACGGCGCTCGTTGGAGCTGGCAGCTTCGCCGGCGAACCCCCGTACGAAATCTGGCAGTATCAGAATACGGGCTACGTGTATCTGTTCATCGAGGAAAATCGGTTCGGTGTGTGGAGGATGATCTTCACGACCGATCAGACTATGTCGTCCATGGCTGACTGGGAGCGCCGGATCGGCGCGAACTGCGCCAGGGACCTGAGCACGTACTTCGGAATCGTACCCAGGATCTGATCGACCTGGGCTGAGCAACGCGTCCGCGCGGCGGTGTTTCGCGGGATGGCGACATTCGGAGAGAGAGGTAACCATGAGAGTAGGCTTCGTTCGAAACGTCGGGCTCGCGGCGCTGGGCCTCGCCGTTGCGGTCACGGCCGCATGTAACGACGACCCGCTCAGCTTCGACAACGACACGACGTTCGACATCGTGACGAACCCGTCGAGCATGACGGTTCCGGCCGGTCTGGACGTGAAACTCGCGACACGTGCGGTGAATCAGGGCGGCGAGCCGACCTGGGCCGAGGTGACCCACGTGGTGGCACCGGCGTGCGTGACGGTCGAGGATGACCCGGACGCGCTCGAGATCAATCCGCCGGGCCTGTTCATCGTGAGGGGCGGGACTGTCGTGGGTACATGTACCATCACGCTCACCTCCGGCGGTATCACCAAAGAAGTCGGGGTGTCGAACGTGGCGGGTTCGATCCTGATCGTCGATGCACCCGAAGTCCTCGATTTCGGTACATCTGTCGCGCTCAATGCGGTGATTCTGTCATCGTCGGAGCCACCGGTAGCGATGTCCCCGTTCGAAAATTCGGATGCAACGTGGACGTCGAGCGATGAGGTCATCGCCACCGTCGATGAAAATGGCGTCGTAACGGGAGTTGGCCCAGGCACGGCCACCATCGAGGCCTGCTGGACCGGCACGGCGGGAACGGGCACCGACCAGATTGGTTACGAGACCTGCGATGAAGTGAATATCTTCGTGTTCGCAGAGCAGCCGGTGATAGTTTCGATCACTCCGACTTCGGGCCTGGTCGGTGAGTTGGTGACGATTGACTATACGAGTGGCCTCCCTGACAACCTCGTGTTCATCAACGGCGTCGAACTCAACCCGATGTTCATCCAGTCCGTCACTGACACCGAAATCGTCTTCTGGTGGCCGTATAATGGAGTCGATATCCACACAGTGGCTGTCGGTTGGCTGGCCCTGCCTTCCGAAGAGGTGGAATTCGAGCTGACGTCCGCTGGCTCGGCCGACAGTCCGGCGTACCTGGAAAGGGCGACGGCGCCTCTCACGGCCCTGCCGATGGAGAAGGTGGCATACCTGTCGGGAGCGGTGCTCGATCATTACTACCTGATCGATCTCGCGGCGCCGGCGACGATCATTATCGACGCCAACTGGGATTCGGGCATGGATCTCGATATCCTGGTGGTCGATTTTCCGGTCACCGCATTCGAGTGCACCGACGGCGCGACGGGCGCACAGCCCGAGCAGTCGGTCTGCGCACTCGACGCCGGTCAGCACCTGATCTGGATCAACAACTACGACGAATCATCGGGCAACTACGTGCTCACGGCGGTGTTTCAGTAGTCCGATTTAGCCAACCTCTACCGCCCGGTTCGGGCGAGTGATGAGAGCGGGGGCCCCTTGGCGGGGCTCCCGCTTTCGTTTCAAGGAGCTTCAGAGTGGAGTGATCGATGCACCGGTGTCCGTGGCAAAGATCGACGGCGTTACGGAGTCCCCGGGGCCGATCCGGGTCGCAGTCTCCCTCGGATCGAACCTCGGGGACCGCGAGGCGTGGATCGCGTCCGGCGTCCAGGTGCTGCTGAGAGACCTGGAGGACATGCGTCTATCCGCGCTGTACGAGACGGCGCCCGTGCTGGTGGAGGACCAGCCGGCGTTCCTCAACGCCTGCTGCACGGGTCGGACCCTGCTGACGCCGCACCAGCTCCTGTCGCAGCTTCAGGACGCAGAGCAGGCCGCCGGCAGGGACCGCACCGGACCCCGGTTCGGACCAAGGACGCTGGATCTGGACCTGCTGCTGTATGGCGACGAAGTCATCGAGGACTCCGACCTCGTGGTACCGCACCCGCGGCTCCGGGAGCGCGGCTTCGTGCTCATTCCGCTGGCGGAGATCGCCGCGGAGTGGATCGTTCCAGCCAGCCGACAGGAGGAGGCGGAAAGCGTGGGCTGTCTGGCGGACAGGGTGGGATCGGACGGGATCCGAAGAATCGGAGCAATCGATGAATAGCTCGAGGAACAGCTCGATGATGATTTCGGTGCAGTATGCGTGACACCGGGAGACGCAGCGCGGGCGGTCCCGCATTGCTCCTCCTCGCCGCGAGCCTGTCGCTGGCTGGGTGCGGCGACGAGTCAGCAGCGGGGCGCGGAATCCCGGATCCGGATTCCTCTCTGCGCGTGCTGGCGGAATCGCTGCTGCCCGAAGTCGAGACACTGGCGGGTCTGCCGGCGAGACGGCCGCTCGCTCTCGCCGTTCGCACCCGGGAGGAGCTGGAAAGCTTCCTGACAACTGAGCTGGGCCGACAGCTCCCGCCGGAGAAGGCGAGCGCGCTGACCAGGACCTACGCCCGTCTGGGCCTCGTTCCGGCGGACCTCGAGCTGGACGAGTTTCTCCGATCGCTTCTCCTGGAGCAGATCGTCGGCTACTACGATCCGGGCAGGGATACGCTGTTCGTGATGGAAGGCCTGGACCCGGCGCTGGTCGAGCCGGTCCTCGCGCACGAGATGGTGCACGCCCTGCAGGATCAGTATGAAGACCTGGACTCACTGATGACCGCGAACCTCGAACACAACGACAGGGCGACGGCGGCCCAGTCGGCGCTCGAGGGGCATGCGACCCTGGCCATGCTGGAATGGCAGCTCGGAAGACTCACCGGCGGAGCCGTGGACCTCGAGGCGCTTCCCAGTCTGTCTTCACTGCCGGAAGACGCGCTGCTCGACGCGGCGGGTCTGGAGATGCCGGCACTCGCGTCGGCGCCCAGGCTGATCCGCGAGTCCCTGATCTTCCCATACCTCGGCGGTCTCGAGTTCGTCCGGGCCCGCTACCGCGCGGCGGATGGAAACCGGGTGGCTCCGCTGGGCCACGATATGCCGGTATCGACCGAGCAGGTCCTGCACCCGGAGCGGGCGTTCGGGGAACAGCGAGACCAACCCGTGGGGCTCGAATTCGCCTCGGCTCCCCCGGCCGGTTGGACCATCGTGCACTCCGATGGCCTCGGGGAACTCGAGATCCGCATCTGGCTGCGGGAGCACCTCGGCGACAGGGAGCGTGCCGTGAACGGGGCGGCAGGTTGGGACGGGGATGTGTATCGGCTGCTCGACGGTCCGTCGGGGGA
>CBDUVN010000027.1:0-19198 GCA_965370685.1 uncultured bacterium
TTCAGGCCCGCGACCGTGGCGCCTTCCACCGTCTGGTAGCCGTTGCTCGTGATGTACCCGCCCACCAGGATCGCCCCGTCCCAGTTGAATGAGCCGCTCATGGTCAGGTTTTCACGCACGATCAGCGTCCCGCGGCCCGTGTTGCTCGGGCTCAAGGTGATGCTGCCCTCCACGTAGATCACTGGCCATTCATCGGCAGGTAGAGAACCGTAGTTGGGCCAGCTGTCGGGCGGGATCGTGTAATCCGGGCTGATCAGGCCGCCGTTCACAACTGCGTCCCAGTCGAGTCCCATGCTCTGGAGCATTTCTTCCCCCGTCTGACCGTCCTCGATCGGCGGATCACCATCGGGCACGGGTGTACCGCCGGACTGCGTGTACCCGGAGGGCGGCACCTTTACGCCGGCGACGGCGGGCTTCGGGGAGTTCGGACACTTCGGGTTGCCGGCCGAGGCCCAGTCCTGCCCGGAGATCACGCCCGCGTCGCCGTTCTTGATGAATCCGGCCGCCGAGGTGAACGATGCGGGAACCGCGATTGATCCATCCGAATAGATCGCGACCCGGGAGATCGAGCGAATGGCTGAATCTCCGGGCGCCTGCACGTAGACCGCCCTGGAGGTGATCCGGTAGAGCACCCTGCCGCCGTCGATCTCTGTCAGCTGGATCGGTGTAACCGTAACCGTCGTCAACGAGTCGTTCACGTACGTCGCCCCGGTTGTACCGTCGGTATTCGAGCCTATGTAGGTCTGCAGGCCGGCGTCCGCCGCGTAGAACGCCCGGGTGGACGCGTCCAGGTTCTCCGCGATCTGCAGGTTGGATCCGGTCGTGACCATGCCTGCCGCCGCGAGTGCTGTCAGGCCCACGAGGGCGATGAGAACGATCAGGAGGGCGGCCCCCCGTTCGTTGGTCGCCGCACGACATGCGGAGCTGAAGATCCGCTTCATACACATCGCTTCACCCATTGATGCAGGTTGCTGCGCGCCATTCAGGCGCACGTGGTCACTTCTCTATCTGCAACGAGAGGGCCACGAGCGCCGGCCCGTGGTTCGCACCCTTAATGGCTTGGAAACAGGCGGGTTACAGGAGTTCTCCAGCCCCGGCTGAATCTCGGTACGACACAGGTGCGCGGACGCCTGCGGCAGAGATGCGAGATTTTGCACGGGAAACCACTCCCGGATGCACGAAGCCCCGTGCCCGTAACTCCGGGCACGGGGCTCGAGGTCTTCAGAAAAAGGCGCTTATCAGGCACCGTTCTCCCAGTAGAAGCGCAGCTCGAGATTCTTCAAGCCGTTGTTGTCGTAGTTCCAAAAATAGTCCTGGAAGCAGCGATCGAACAGATACACGTCGTAAGAATCTGGTTCGCCATCGGTGGCATCGTTGCCTTTGTCGATGCACGCAGCGAGCTCCGGATCGTAGGTGTCGTCGACCGTGATCGTCATATAGAGCAGGTTGTCGGAGACGTCCTGCGCCTTACGACCCTTATTCGGAGACAGCGTGATGCCGTTGTCCCCGCACCACGTGTCCTTGATGCCGTCATACTCGTAATCTTCGTCGGCACAGGTAGTAATCGTGGCGTTGTTCCCCGCCAGGGCACGCGCCCACACGGAGTACCTCGCCGTGCATCCGTCGGTGCTGTCGTTACCGTCGCAGGGATCGGGCACCGCGAGCAGGGCGCCGTCGCCATCCGTGGCGTTCGCGTCGATCACGCCCCAGTTGTCGGTATTGCCATAATCAGTGCACCGCTGATCCGTCGAATCGCCTTCGTCGTTCGTACTGTTGCACAGGTAGATGTGGTTCTGGTCGTTCCCGCCACCCTTCTTGAGGTGGTTGTTCTTCCCGCCGGGCGCAGTGACCTCGTTGTCCGAATCGATCCGAACGAAGATCCGGCGACCGTTGTTGTTGTCCATCGGGGCCGACTTGTCCTTCGACACGCCGATGATGTGCAGATTGAAGTCGTGCCCGGGCTGCGGGAAACCGTTCCCGAGCTCGGCCAGCAGGTCGCCGGCTTGCGGCTCGGTCGGCGCGTCCTGGTCGCACGCTGAAACGAACCCCACGGCTACCAGCACTGCCAACGGTACTGACCACCTCTTAAGGCCTCTCATACATCCTCCAGATAGAGAGATTTGCCCGGCGGCCTCGAACCGCCGGATGGAGCGGGACAACGAAAAGAGGTGTAACCTGACGCGAAATGCGTGCCGAAACCCGCAGTCAATTTCAGGGAGACGTAATGCGTTTTGGATACATCCGTTGGAAAATCCAGGGGGGCGGGCCCGCCCGATACTCTCCGCCATTTTGTAGCGGCACTCCATCAACAATTGCGGTAATGCTGCACCGGTCTCTGACCGGAAGCGGAATCTGGTCGAGCCCGTCTCTCGTATGCTCGCTAGCGGACCCGGATCATCCATCCGGACCCGTAACGTGTCTAATCGTGTAAGAAGGCCGAATGAAATCGCTGGCGACAGCCTCGCGCACGACATAATCTCGGGATCTAATGGGCGAGTTACTCCACAAGCTGGCCGAAAGGCGACTGGTGCAGACGGCGGCCGTGTATGCGGGCGGCGCCTGGCTGCTGCTCGAGGCCACCGACTTCTTCGTAGACAACTACGCGCTGTCCCCACGGATGCTGGACATCGCGGTGCTCCTCATCCTGCTGGGATTCCCCGCAGCCCTGATCATCGCCTGGTATCACGGCGAGAAGGGCCGGCAGCAGGTGGCCCGATCCGAGGCATCGCTGCTGCTCACGCTGGCCGTGCTGGCCGCGATCGGGACCTACAGGATCTCGGTTGCGGAGGAGGTCGGCCCGGTTGGCGGCGCTGATTCCACGGCTGACACCAGGACAGGTTCCAACTTCACGGCGGAGCTCGGCGAGGTGTCCGTGGCCGTTCTCCCGTTCGTCAACAGCACGGGCCAGGACAGCCTGGACTGGCTGGGCCCGGCCCTGTCGGACATGCTCACATCCAGCCTGGCACGCACGGGTGATCTGCGTGTGGTGAGCCCGCAGCGGCTGTTCGAGCTTCTGCGCGAAGCCGGCCGAACGGAGACCGAGCAGATTCCCGATGACGTCGCGATGGATATCGCGGCGGCTTCCGGGGCCCGGCGCATGGTCAGGGGCTCGATTCTCGGGCAGCCGGGGGACCTGGCCGTCGAGGCGCAGCTGATCGACCTGCAGGACGGGACGATCGTCGCGGCGGAGCGGGTGCGCGGGAGCGACGTGTTCGCGCTGTCCGACTCCGTGGCGCTGCTGTTGTCACAGAAAGTCGTCCTCGCCGCAGGAGGGCCTCCAGATATTCCCGGAGGACGCCCGGAATGGTACGCCGGGAGCAGGCCCGGAGAGTCCCCGCGCCCGGCCCTCGCGCTCGTGGGTGACATGGACGAACTGAAGGAGTTCCAGGTCGGCTTGCGCCAGGCCTGGGATTCTCTGAGCATCGACAGCATCGGCGCGCGATATCGCGTGGTCGAGATGCTCGAAGAGATGCCCGGGCGGGAGGAAGAGGTCCGGATGGCGCTCGAGGAGATCGTGCGCATGGATCCGGAGCAGGCACGGGCCTGGTCGCACCTTGCCCGTGTCGCGGTCGTGCTGGGAGATGAGGAGACCGCCGACTCCGCTCTCGAGCGGTACGTATCGGTGGTGCAGGACCCGACGCGCGCCAGGCTCGTATCGGGCCGAGTGTACGAGAGCATGGATCGGCTCGAGGCGGCGCGCGCGCAGTATCGGGCCGCCCTGGAGATCGATCCGTCCGATCAGCGGGCGATGAGCCGGCTCTCGACCTCCTTCCTCAGACACGGAGACCCGGCCGGCGCCAGGAGCGCTCTGGAGCCATGGCGTCAGAGCCCGGATCCCGGCGTGCGCGCACAGGCAATTCTGCTGGCAGGAGATGCCTGGGCCTGGGAGGGTCGGTTCGATCGGGCGCTGGAGGCGTATGGCGAGGTCGAGAGCATCGGCAACAGCGAGGATCGTGCGGACATCCGGGCGGATGGACTCGAAGGCGGTCTGGCCGTCCAGTGGGCGCGCGACAGCACCTGGGGCGGCTCCCGGCTCGGTCGATACCGCTCCGTGTGGAAGCTGCTCGAGTTGGGGCGCGTGGACGATGCCCGGAACGTGATCGAGGCCGCAGATAGAATGCAGGTGACGGATGCCGACCGGGTGCTTCCGGTCGACTATCACGTGATTCTGTATGCAAAGGGCCGGGTGTACGAATCGCTCGGCAGCAACGCGGCTGCGATCGCGGCGTACGAAGAATTGCTGCGCGACTGGGGCGACTCGATCGAGTCTCTGCCCAGATTCCGCGACGCGCCGGAACGTCTGGCCGCGCTCCTTCGATAGACGAGGTCCGGCACCGGGTGTGTGCCCTTGACCTTCGGAGTCACCTCTCCCAAAGTGTAGTTGCGTGCGCAACGTACTTTCCGGGGGGCATTAATGGTCGAGGGTACACAACCGGACGGACCTGGCAGCGGAATCGTCCGGGAACACCGGTCGGACGACGCTCCCGCCTACCTGGTCCAGCGCACGGCGCGCCTGCTTCGCGTCCTGTTCCTCAAAGTCGTCGATACCTCCGAGACCGGAGTCACGCCCGAGATGTGGCTGGTGCTGTCGCGGCTCCTGGCGCGGGACGGACAGTCGCAGACGGAGATCGGTGAGGCACTGTTCCGGGACCGTCCCAACACCTCGAGAATCCTGGCGGGGCTCGAACAGCGCGGCTTCATCATCCGGGAACCCGATCCCGAAGACCGTCGCCGCGCCTGCGTGAGGATCACGCCGGCCGGCCGCGCGTTCGTCGCCGAGCGTGCGCCCCGCGCAATCCAGGTGCGGGACCGCCTGTACGAGGGGATCGGGAAGAAGCAGCTCAAGGCCCTGCGCGGGACGATCCGGGAAATCGAGGCGAATGCGTTGACCCTGCTGCAGGAGCTCGAGGATGGGACCTTTCGTCCAGTCGAGTCCGAACCGAACGACGGTGACAGGAAGAAGGGGAAGAAGCGGAAAGGAAAGAAGGAAAAAAAGGGGAAGAAGAACAAGAAATAGAAAACGGCCGACGGGAACTGACTCCCGTTCGGCCGCCGTCTCTCCATACTTCCCGGCGCCCGCGATGGTCCCGAATCGGACCCGCCGGTCAGTTCCCGCTCAGCCGGACTTCTTCACCCGGATTTCTTCAGCCGGATCGACCCGTTGACGGTGCTCAGATTCAGGTCCCGCCCGCCACCGCCGATCGTCCCATTCATGCTCTTGTTGGAGAATTTCCCGGTGATCGTCAGCGGGAAGTCGGTTTCCATGCCGCCGTTCACCGTGCTGGCACGGACCCGGGCGCCGACGTCCGCCGGCATCTCGACCGTGATGCTGCCGTTGACTGTCTCGAAGTCCAGTTCACCGGTCCAGTCGGCGCGGCCGATCGATGCCTGGATCGAGCCGTTCACCGTGCTGGCCTTTGCCAGTCCGCTGGTGGACAGCTTGATCCCGCCGTTCACCGTGGTGGCGAACACATCGCTCTGCAGTCCGGCCACGTCCACGCCGCCGTTCACCGTGTTCGCGTCGAGCACCACGCCGGCCGGCACCTGTACCGTGAAGTGGACCGCCACGTCGTTGTCGTTCGAGCTCAAGTGGCCGTCGTCGCCCGGCTTGCACTCGTTCTTGCGCCCGCCGTCGTTCGGGTAGACGGCGCAGATCGTCACGCCGCCGGAATGCTCCACGACCTCGATCCGCACGTCCTTCGGGTCGCTCTTCTTCGCCTTCTTCGTGGCGCTGACCCGAACATCCGAGCCGGAGGTAAAGGTGGCGTCGATCTCTCCGTTGATTCCCTTGATCTCGATCCGGTCACCGCGGTCGACCCGTCCGTTCCACTCGAAGTCCTGCGCCTCGCCGGTCGCAGGGAGGCAGACCGTGGCCGCGCAGGCCAGCGCGATCGTCGTCATCCAGGTTCGCATCGTATCCCTTCCTCCTCGTCCTCTCCGATGTGAAAACGGCCCGGCCTCCACAATGCAGAGACCGGGTCCCGTTTCTGTGCCTTACGGCCGCATCAATTCGATCGTGCCGTCGAATGTCGAGATCTCGAGCAGCGCCTTCCCCGTCCCGAGCGTGAACGAGAATTTGCGGTGGCCCATGTCTCCCGACAGGGTGATCGGGAAATCGGCTTCCAGGTCACCGCTGAAGGTCGAGACCGAGACCCTGGCGTTGGTCCCCTCCGGCACCGTGACGGCGATGTCCCCGTCGTGCGTGGAGAGGTAATAGCGCCCGTCATCCCGGATCGTGCCGCGGTACAGGAGATCCCCCTCCACCGTGTTCACCTCGACATTATCCGAGGTTATCCCATCGAGCGTGATGTTCCCGTCTACGGCCTGCACCGAGATCACTCCCGAAGAGCGGGTGACGCTCACGTCACCATCGACGCAGTTGAGGGCAATGTTGCCCTCGGCGCCATCGAGTGTCACCCCGCCCTCGACGGTGTTGAGCGAGATATTGCCTCTGCCGCCGCCGACCTCGATGCCGCCCTCGACAGTGTTGATCGAGATATTTCCACCGATTCCCTCGGCGACGAACTCCATCTCGATACCATTGGCCTCGACCGACATCCGATCGGGAATGGTGATCTCGAATTCCGTCGACTCGTCCGACAGCCGCTCCGGGCGAACCCGCACGGAAAGCGTGGGAGCCGAGTAACGGACCTCGACGGCGTGATCACCGTCATATCTGGCGACGATCCGGGCCCGGGCCTGGTTCCACGTGCGGATCGTCACCGACCCATCCATCACGTTGTGGATCTCCAGGCGACCATCGGCCGCGACGGCCAGAGTCGTGTCGGTCTGCTGCTGCGGGGCCACCGCGAGGGCGGCGAGCAGAGCTGCCGAAAGGTGCGCGATCATCGTTCGTCCCTTTCCGTTCTACTTCAGGTTCGGACCGTCGCAAGCACGGCGGCCTTCTCCAGGAGTCTGAGCTTTCTGGCTTTCGAATCGGCGAGATGACGATTCAGCCACACGTTCCTCGGGTCCGTTTCGAGCGCGACCGTCGCGCTCTCGATGGCCCGGTCGATCTTCGCGAGACTTTCCTCGATGATACGAACCGTCGAGGTGTCGAGAGTCGAGCGTTCTTCCGCGAGCTTCAGTTCGAGCGCGGCGATCGCCAGGTCCGACTTCACCGATGGGTTGCGGACCGTCCCGGTCGCCGCGAGCCGGATCTCCCCGGCGTCGGGCTCGATTACCGGTGCTGTCGCCGTCTGTATCGCATCGGGCGAAACATCCGGGGCCAGCGAACGGGCCATCCACACGGCGCCACTGCCCATCAGCAAAGCCCCGATCATCGCGGCCGCGAACTGAGGCATGGTGAAGGTGAACGTCCGACGGGCCCGACGCTCGGAAGACAGCTCGACCACCCGGTCGGCCTCGATCCGCCCGGCGATCGCGGGCCACAGCTCCGTGTCGGGCGACAGGTCCGTGACCGCCTCACCCGACAGTTTCACGGCCCGCAGCTCCGCCAGCACGGTCCGAAGCTCGACATCCGCTTCGAGGTCGCGCTCCAGCTCCACCCGGTCGGCCGGGGAAAGCCCGCCGTCCAGGTAGTCCGAGAGTCTCTGGAACCGGTCGTCGTTCATCGTCTCGTTCCTCATCTTCCTCAGCGGCTCACGTATTGCCGCAGGATCATTCTCGCTCTGTGCAACTGCGCCTTCGTCGTTCCCGTCGTCACCCCGAGCATTTCCGCGATCTCCCGGTGTCTGTATCCCTCAACGTCGTGCAGTACGAACACCTGTCTTGCTCCATCGGGCAGTTTCGTCAGCGCCGTTTCGAGCTCGAGCCGCAATACGGGATGGTCCGTCGTTCCCGTCTCCCGCTGGACAGCCGCCTCTCCGTCTCCAATGAACCGGTCGCGGCTCCGTCCGAGCTCCTTCCTGCGTGCCAGCACCACGTTGACCGCCACTCTGTGCAGCCAGGTTCCGAATGCCGAGTCGCCACGAAACGAATCCAGCTTCGTCCAGGCCCTCACGAACACGTCCTGCGTCACCTCGTCCGCCAATTCCTCGCCCAGCATCCGGCGCGTGAGGCCGTGGATTCGAGCCACGTGTGTCCGGTACAGCCGCTCGAACGCCTCCATGTCACCAGCCGTGGCGCGGCGGACATCTTCCCGCTCATCTGACGACCCGCGTGGGTCGTCGTGGCGCGATTCGGACAATGCGGTCCCCGTGTTCATGCAACCGATTTGATACCGACGGACCGGGAATGGTTGACGCGACGTTCCACGTTGCGCAACGCCGCTTCCGGCCCGACCATCCTCCGATGACGAGCGAACAGGGAACGAACGGGACGGTCGATCGCGGCGTGGCGGTGTGGTTTCACACCTTCGGCTGCAAGGCGAACCAGTACGATACGGAGCGGATGCGGCAGGAGCTGGAGAGCCGCGGGGCCGTGACGGTCGACGACGTCGCCGAGGCCGACACCGCCGTCCTCAACAGCTGCACGGTAACCGAGGCGGCCGATCGGGAGGCGATGCGGCTCGTGCGCCGGCTCGGTCGCCGGCACCCGGCCCTCCGCGTCGTGGTGGTCGGCTGCTCGTCCGCTCTGCGGGCCGCCGAGTACGAGGCGATGGAGCAGGTCGATGGAGTCGTGAAGGGACACGACCCGGCGGCCGTGGCGCTGGCGGTGGCTCCCGAGTCCGCGCTCATCGCGACCCACGAGGAGCCGATCGGCGGTGCTCTCCTGCGCTCGAACCGCCGGGGCAGCCGCGGCTGGCTGAAAATCCAGGACGGCTGCGACCGGAAGTGCTCGTTCTGTGCGACCCGGCTGGCCCGCGGGGACAGTCGCTCGCGCCTTCCGGAGGAGATCGTCGCCGAAGCGCGAATCCAGTCCGAAGTGCACTCGGAGCTTGTGCTCACCGGGATCCACATCGGCCATTACGGGCACGATCTCGGGACAGGCCGGACCCTGTCGGGGCTCGCGGCGCTCCTGATGGAATCTCTGCCCGGGGTCCGCTTCCGTCTCGGCTCGATCGAGGCCACCGAGATCGACGATGCGCTGGTGGACCTGCTGGTGGAGTCTGACGGGGCACTGGCGCCCCATTTGCACGTGCCGCTGCAGAGCGGCAGCGACCCGGTGCTGCGTCGCATGCGCCGGTGGCACTCGCGGGAGCAGTATCGGAGCAGAGTACTGGAGATCGTCGGCCGCGTCTCCCCGCTGGGGCTCGGGGCGGACGTCATCGCCGGCTTCCCGGGTGAGACGCCCGAAGATCACGCCGCGACGAGGGAGCTGATCGAGGAGCTTCCGTTCACCTATCTCCACGTATTCCCCTGGTCCCCGCGTGATGGCACGCACGCGGCGACTCTGTCGGATCGAGTGGATGCTGGAACGGCGGCGGCCCGCGCCCGGGAGCTACGGGAGATCGGAGTCCGGAAGGGAACGGCTTACGCGACGACGCGGATCGGCGGCGACGCGCTCGTGGCGGTGGAGACCCGGACCTCCGGCCTCACGGGCGACTATCTGCGAGTGCGGCTCCGCGGCCCCGACGCGGTTCCCGGTTCGCTCCGCAAACTGAGGCTGGCCGGGACGGCCGCAGAGCTGAAGGCCGGTACGGGAACGACGGGTCGGGCAGCGCTCCCCGTGCTCGAGGCCGCGGCGCCCGGCTCCGACGGCTGATCCTGGGGGCCGAATCCCACCGGGTTTCTGGCTTCCCGCGCAGGAAAGGAGGGCACGATGAAAGCCATGGTGTTGCCGGCGATCGCGCCGATCGAGGAGCGTCCGCTGGAGCTCGTCGAACTACCGATGCCGGAGCCAGGTCCGGGGGAGCTCCGGGTCCGTGTGCAGACATGCGGCGTCTGCCGCACAGACCTGCACGTGATCGAGGGAGACCTGCCGCGACACACACTTCCGATCGTTCCGGGACACCAGGTCGTGGGGCTCGTCGACAAGCTCGGGACTTCGTGCGAGGGCTTCGCCGTCGGGGACCGGGTCGGGATCGCGTGGCTCCGGGGCACGTGCGGCGACTGCCGCTGGTGTCGCGCCGGACAGGAAAACCTGTGTCCCGAGTCCCTGTACACCGGCTACCACGCCGATGGCGGGTACGCGGAATACGCCGTGGTTCGCGCCTCGTTCGCGTATGCAATCCCGGAACGGTTCGACGATCTTGAGGCGGCGCCGCTGCTGTGCGCCGGGATCATCGGCTACCGGTCGCTGCAGCGCTCGGGCGTGCCGCCCGGGGGGCACATCGCGCTGTACGGATTCGGTTCCTCGGCCCACGTCGTGATGCAGATCGCCCTGCACCGCGGCTGTACGGTGGATGTGGTCACGCGCGGCGAGAGCCATCGCGAGCTGGCCCGGCAGATGGGTGCGAACTGGGTCGGCGGTCCAGGAGAGTCGCCGCCCGAGGCCGCGGACGGCGCGATCATCTTCGCCCCGGCCGGCGAGATCGTTCCCGGTGCCCTGAGAGCCGTGCGCAAAGGCGGGACGGTGGCGTGTGCGGGAATCTACATGACGCCGATCCCCGAGATGGATTACGATGCCTGCGTGTTTCACGAGAAATCCCTGCTGAGCGTCGAGGCGAACACGCGTGAAGACGGCCGGGGGCTCCTGGCCGAAGCGGCCGAAGTCCCGGTACGGGCCCGCGTGACGGAGTTTCTTCTCGAGGAAGCGAACGAAGCGTTGATCAGGCTTAAGCACGATGGGATCGATGGGTCGGCCGTGCTCCGCGTGGCCGGATCCGCGGCGTGATTGGAGCTATAGCGTGACCGGATCCGCAGCGTGATCGGGGGCGTCGCTTGAGCGGCGGTCACGGGAAGCTCGACTGGAAGGGGGCCATGTCGCGCGGCCTGGCCCTGGTTGCTCTGCTCGCGACGATCTGGGTCCTCGCTGCTATCGATCCGGCGCCGGTGCCGGGCGCGGCGGTCACCCTGAATCTCGGAATTCTGCTCCTGACCGCGTTCATCGGCGGTCAGGTGGCGAATCGGCTCGGGTTGTCACGGATCACGGGGTACATCGTGATCGGCATAGTGATCGGACCGAGCGTGCTTGGATTCCTGTCCGCCGCCGAGGTCGAGACCCTCCGGCCGTTCAACGGGCTTGCCATCGCGCTCATCGCCCTGACGGCAGGGGGCGAGCTGAATCTTCGCCGCCTGCGCGGCTCCTACCGTTCCCTCCTGTCGATCACGCTCGTGCAGACGGCGACGATCCTCGTGTTCGTGTTCGCGGCGGTCGTCGGCCTGCGGTCGTATCTCCCGTTCACGGTCGGCCTGTCGTGGAATTCTGTAATCGCGATCGCGATCGTGTTCGCCGCGATCGCCGTGGCCAGCAGTCCCTCCGTCGCGATCGCCGTAATCACAGACACGAAGTCGAAGGGGCCGGTTTCGACGACGGTGCTCGGGGTGACGGTGCTCAAAGACGTGCTCGTGATCGTGCTGTTCGCGATTGCGCTGTCGTTCACCTATACCCTGATTGACCCGTCCGGCGTGGAGCGCGGCGGCGTGATCGCCGATCTCGTGCGCGAGATCGGCGGCTCGATGGTGGTCGGAGCGCTGGTCGGTGCCTTGATCGCCGCATATCTGCGCTGGGTAAACCAGCACCTCGTGTTGTTCACCATCGGCATGGCCTGGGTCATGGTCGAGGTGGCCTCCATGCTTCACCTGGAGCTGCTGCTCCTGGCCCTCACGGCCGGGTTCGTGCTCGAGAACCTGGTTCCTGTGGAGGGCACGAAATTCGTGGACGTACTGGAGGCCGCATCGCTTCCCCTGTACGCCATTTTTTTCGGCCTCGCCGGTGCCGCCGTGCACCTCTCCGATCTTGCCGCGGTCTGGGTATGGGCCTTCACCCTGGTCGGAGTGCGTGCCCTGGCGATCTACCTCGGTACCGCCTGGGGAGCGCGGATCGGGCGGTCGCCGGATGTCGTGCGACGCACCTCGTGGGGCGGATTCATCTCGCAGGCCGGGGTCGCGCTGGGGATGGCGGAGCTCCTGTCGCGGGAGTTCCCGACCTGGGGAGCGGAGCTGTACGGTTTCTTCGTCGGAATGGTCGCAGTGCACGAGCTGGTGGGGCCGGTGCTCGCGAAGTGGACGCTGGACCGGGCCGGAGAAGTGGGGGCGGGCGAAGTGGAAGCGGACGAAACTTGAGCTACTCCGGCTGCGCTGTTCCCGCGACTGTTCTCGACTCCCAGATCATCCGGCTGACATCGGCGCCTGCCCGCCGCGTCACCGCCGTGTCTTCGACGCCCCGCGTGAGGATCACCAGCACGTAGGGTGATCCGCCGGGCGGAAACACGATGCCGCCGTCGTGGTCGATCTCGGGGATCCAGCCCGTCTTGTGCGCCACGGGCACATCCGCCGGAATGCCGGCCGGGATCATCTCGTTGAACTCCTGGCGCAACAGGATGTCGAGCATCTCACGCGTCGAGGCCGGACTCGCCGCGGTCCCGCGACCCAGCGCCGTGTACAGCTCCAGCAGGCCCCGGGCGCTCGTGGTGTTGTTCATTTCGTGCCGGTAGGCCGGGATATCCTCGACTCCGCGCAGCACCTTCATCCCCTGCGCGCCGAAATCCTCCAGCATCGTGACGATCGAGTCGGGATCTGCCAGCTCGATGAGGATGTTCGTGGCGAGGTTCGACGATCGCTTGATCATCAGGTCGATCAGCTCGCGGGTCGGCACCGCCTCGCCCGTTCGGGCATACAGCGTCGAGTCGCTGTCATCGTCCCAGGTGAGAGCGTAGGCGCTGCCGTCGTAGATGCTGATGAACTCGTTGCGCACGGGAAGCGGCGCGTCCAGGTCGAGCGAGCCTTCGTCCGCCATCCGGTACAGCCGCACCATCACCGGAACCTTCATCATGCTCGCGGCGTGGAACTCGGTGTCCGGACTCAGCAGGATCCCGGCCCCGGTCTCGAGGTCCCGGTATGCGAAACCGAACTCGGCCCCGGTGGCCGACAGGCGTTCCGCGATCCGGGCCTGCAGGTCGTCCTGGACGGCGGTTCCATCGGGCACTGTCCTGGCCGCCAGCTGCCCGGCCGCGTGCACTAAGGTGGCGCCCGGAACGGCGATGATCACGGCCATGAATGCGGCCATGATCATGGCCAAGAATGCGGCGTTCCACTTGGTGTTGCAGGCGCCGCCGCAGACGGCGCTACAGGTGGGGCCGAACCCGAGCCGCTCGTGTGATTGCGTGCTGCTCTGGATGTGCGAATACTTCTTTTTCACCACGACTCTTCAGCAAGAGGATTGGCTGCGCCGGGCGCTCCGGGATGCAGACAATAGAATGACGAAACGGGTGACGCCACGAGATGGCCGCCGGGGAATCCCGCGGTCGGTTCCGACATATATCCGGGCCTTTGCGCCCGTGCTCGCCCTGGCCCTGCTGGGCGCCATCGACCGACCGGCCACGGCACAGCAGGCGACGGGTGAAGTGCGCGGCAGGATTCTGGCGCCGACGGGCGAGCCGGTGGAACACGCCGAGATCCGGATCGTCGGCCTGGGGCGGACCGTGGACGCGGACGAAGGTCAGTTCGTGCTGACCGTGCCGGCCGGATCCCATGTGCTCGAGGTGACGAGCGCCCTCCTGGGCCGTGCCGTGCGCAGGATCACCGTCGGAGCCGGGGAGAAGCTCGAGCTGACGATCGAGCTGGAGCCCGTGTTCCACGCCGAGCCGATCATCGCGTCCGTCGGGCCCGAGGCCCGCATCCAGACGGAGCTGTACCAGGTCACGGACGTTCTCGCGGGGCGCGAGCTGACGGCCAAAGGGAGGAACAGTCTCGGCGAGACGCTGGCCGAGCAGCCTGGCGTTAACTCGACCTGGTACGGTCCGGGCTCGAGCCGTCCCGTGATCCGGGGCCTGCAGAGCGACCGGGTCCGCATCCTCGAATCCGGCGTCAGCAGTGGCGACGTGTCCGCCAGTGGTCCGGACCATGCCGTGGCCCTCGAGCCGATGCTGGCCGACCAGATCGAGATCATCAGAGGTCCCTCGACGCTCCTGTACGGGAGCTCGGCGATCGGCGGTGTGGTGAACACGATCGACGCGAGAATCCCGCGGGAGACGACCGATCATGCCGTTCGAGGTTTCGCCCAGCTCCAGGGCGGGAGCGTGAACGAGGAGCTGAACGGCGGCCTGTCTGTCGACGGGTCTGCCGGCCGGTTCGCGTGGCACGCCGGCGGACTGCTCAGGAACTCGGGCGACACGAGAATCCCAGGTGCGGCGGACATCCACGAACCGGACTCGGCCGGCAGCGGGCGGATCGAAAACAGCGCCGTCGAGACCGCGACGGGGTCGCTCGGGGCGTCATACGTGGGCGATGCCGGGTACTTCGGCCTCGCTGTCACGACATATGGGACGAACTACGGAATCCCCGGGCACGAGCACGCCCAGGAAGAGCCGGAGCAGCCAGGGGAAGCTGAGCACGAGGGAGTCGAGATCGACCTCGAGCAACTCCGGTTCGACCTCGAGGGCGCCTGGAGTTTCGGGGGCAGCGTGATCCGCCGGGCGAAGCTGCGAGCCGGCTTCTCCGATTACGAGCACAAGGAATTCGAGGGCGAGGTGATCGGGACCCGGTTCGACAACCGGGAGCTCGACACGCGGCTCGAGGCGACACACGCTCCGCTCGGTCCCGTGAGCGGGACGCTGGGCATGCAGTTCGGGACGCGCGCCATGACAGCAGCCGGCGAAGAGGCGTTCATGCCCGACACGGACACGAAGTCGTTCGCCCTGTTCGCATACGAGGAGATCCCGGTCGGCTCGCTCAACTTCGGGGTCGGGGCGCGGTGGGAAAGAGGCGACAACCAAACGGTGGACGGAGAAGTTCGCGACAGCGACGGAATCTCGACCTCGCTCGGCCTCAACTGGCCCGTGAGCGAATCATTCACCCTGACCTTCTCGGGATCGAGGTCGGTGAAGCTGCCCACGGCGGTAGAGCTGTTCGCCGACGGACCGCACGTGGCGACCGGGCTGTACGAGATCGGCGATCCGGACCTGCGGAACGAGATCGGATACAGCTTCGATGGGGCTGCGCTCCTCAGCCAGGGACCGGTCACCGGCCAGATCGCCGGGTTCGTGAACTCGTTCGACGATTTCATCTTTCTCGCTCCGTCCGACTCGGTGCTGGACGGCCTGACGGTCGCGAGGTTCGGACAGTCAGACGCCCGGTTCTATGGGTTCGAGGTCAGTCTCCTGGTGTCGATTCTGCACCGTCCCGGGAATCACCTCGGACTCACCGCGTCGAGCGACTTCGTCCATGCGGAAGAGACGGGCTCGGGCATGCCGCTTCCGCTGATCCCGCCCCTGCGCTGGAGCGTCGGGGCCCTGTGGGAGTACGGTCAGTGGCGGGCCACCCTCGATCTGCGCCGGACGGAGAAGCAGACCCGGGTGGCGGAGTTCGAGACCCCCACTCCCGGCTACACGATGCTCAACGCGTCTGTGAGCTACGCACTGATCACCGGAGCCCTCGGGCACGAGATCATGCTGCGCGGGACGAACCTGACAAACGCGGAGGCGCGCAACCACGTTTCGCTGCTGAAAGATGTCGCGCCGCTACCCGGAATCGACGTCCGGCTCACGTACCGCCTGCTGTTCTGACACGCCGCAGATTGTCGGTTTGGTGACGAACGGTTGATTTCAGCACCGAATCTGGTCACATTCCGAGAACCGGTCGCGATTCCGCGGCTGGTTCCCGACAAAGCGCCGGAGTTCCGGAAGCACTGACGGGTTGTTCTCAGAGGTTGTGGCCCCTTGCCGTTCCCCCTTTCGGAATTCCGATTGGAAGCCGATCGGCTGCGCGGATGGGCCCGCCGATTCCCGGACTGATCCAATCCGGCGGTCCGGCCACCGTACGAAATGGACGAAGAGTGACAAGCGAAGATTATCTCGGCGTGCTCGAAACAATGGGCAACGGGCGATCCGGTTTCATCCGTCGACCCCAGGCCTCCTACACGCCAAGCTCGGAAGACGTATATGTCGGGCAGCGGGTGATTCAGAAGTACAGCCTGCGCACCGGAGATGAAATCTGCGGCGAGATCGGGAACCCGCCCGGCGGAGGTAAGAGCCCGCCGTTGAAGCTGGTGTTCACCGTAAACGGCGTGCCGGCAGAGGAGCTCGGCCACCGTCCGCAGTTCCACCGTCTGTCGGCGGTTCACCCCAGGGAGCAGCTCAAGCTCGAGTGCGGCCTGGAGCGTCGCGGTCAGCCCGACCACACGAACCGGATCATCGACCTGTTCTGCCCGCTCGGGAAAGGCCAGCGCGCGATGATCGTGGCGCCCTCGAAGGCCGGGAAGACCTTCGTGCTGCAGGCGATTGCCGAGGGAATCGTCCGGAACTACCCCGACGCGAGCGTCTTCATTCTTCTCGTCGACGAGCGGCCTGAAGAGGTCACCGAGATGGAGCAGCACGGTTTCGGAGAAGTCGTGGCCTCGAGCTTCGATCACCCGGCCGAGCGCCACGTGCAGGTGGCAGAGGTGACGCTGGAGCGGGCGCGGCGCAGGGTGGAGATGGGACAGGACGTGGTGATCATTCTCGATTCGATCACCCGACTCGCCCGGGCTTACAACACGGTGGAGGAGGGAACGGGCCGCACCCTCACGGGAGGGCTCGACGCCTCGGCGCTGGACAAGCCGAAGCGTTTCCTCGGTAGCGCACGGTGCGTGGACCCGAAACAGGGCGAGGGGTCCCTGACCATCATCGCTACCGCACTCGTCGATACGGGCTCCCGCATGGACCAGGTGATCTTCGAAGAGTTCAAGGGCACCGGGAACAGCGAGCTCGTGCTGAGCAGGGAGCTGGCCGACCGCCGGATGTGGCCCGCCATCGACCTGCAGGCGAGCGCCACCCGGCGCGAGGAGCTGTTGCTGTCCGACGCAGCCCTGAACGTTTCCCATGCCATGCGTCGCGAGCTGGCCGACATGTCTCCCGAGGATGCGATCTCGGAAGTCATCGGGATCATGGGCCGCACCAACTCGAACGCGGACCTCATCGAAAAGGCCGCAGCTCGAATCTAGCGCTTCGAACCCGAACCCCCCCAAGGCCAAGTGAACGAGCAAGAATCTCCCGTACTGCCATCCCGCATAGCAGGGCTCGACAAGCTGTCCCGAAACCTGTGGTGGGCGTGGCAGCCCGAAGCCCGTGCGTTGTTCCGGCGCCTCGGTCTGACGCTGTGGGTACGCTCGCGCAAGAACCCAGTCAAGATGCTGCAAGGCCTGGGTCAGGAACGGCTCGAGGCGTTGGCGGCCGACCCGCTGTTCCTGCGCGAGTACGACGCCGTGATGGCCGAATTCGAGGACGTGATGGCTGCCCGGCGCAGCTGGTTCCTCGACACCTACGGCGATGTCGGAAATGGTGGGATCGCCTACTTCTGCGCCGAGTTCGGAGTCCACACGTCGATCCCGATCTACTCGGGCGGCCTGGGGATTCTCGCGGGCGATCACTTCAAGGAGGCGAGCGACCTCGGGGTGCCGCTCAAGGGCGTCGGCCTGCTGTACCAGAAGGGATACTTCCGGCAGCGGCTCCTGGAGGATGGGCAGCAGATCGCGATCGACGAGCCGTTCCATCCGGAGTCGATGCCGCTCGAGCGCATGTGGGGGAATGGAGACGACGGCACACACGCGATCGTGACCCTCGCGGGTCGTGAGGTGCACCTGGGTGTGTGGCGGCTGGCTATCGGCCGGACCTCGATCTACCTCATCGACACCGACATCGAGCGCAATCATCCCGACGACAGGGCCCTGTCGCATCAGCTGTACCGCGGGGACCTGGAGATGCGACTGCGCCAGGAGATCGTAATGGGGATCGGCGGCGTCCGGGTGCTCCGCAGTCTCGGGATCGACCCCGGCGTGTGGCACGCGAACGAGGGCCACCCGGCCTTCATGATGCTCGAACGCCTGAAGGAGCAGGTGGCGGCCGGCGAGTCCCTGGACGAAGCGATGCGCCGGGTCCGCGCCACCACCGTGTTCACGACCCATACGCCCGTTCCCGCCGGACACGACATTTTCCCGCGCGACATGATGGAACGGTACTTCGCGGACTACATCGCCGGGATGGAGATGAGCCAGGAGATGTTCTTCGACCTGGGACGGCATCCCGAGGACGACGGCCGGTTCCACATGTCGGCGCTCGCGTTTCGGACATCCGACCATCGGAACGGAGTGAGCCGGTTGCATGGCGAGGTCGCCCGCCTGATGTGGGAGGGCGTGTGGCCGGACGGCGCCGGTGAGGGCTCTGGCGGCGGAAACGGGATCCCGAGAGCGACGGAGCACCCTCCGACTGCGGCGCAGGCTGCGGTGGAGATCCCGGGTGCGCCGACCGAGGAGCAGGTGCCGATCGGGCACATCACGAATGGTGTGCACCTTCCGAGCTGGTTGTCGCCTTCGTTCCGCCAGCTGTTCGACCGCTACCTCGGCCCCGACTGGCTGCTGACGCAGGATGACGCGGCCCTGTGGGAGCGAGCGCTCGATCTGCCTGACGACCTGTTGTGGCGGGCGCACCTGGAATGCAAGTACCGCCTGTTCAGCGTGATGCGGCGGCGGGCACGGTATCGGTGGCAGGACGAAGGGTCGGCGCCCAGCCAGGTGATCGCGGCGGGCACGCTGCTCGATCCGGAAGTGCTCACGATCGGGTTCGCCCGGCGGTTCGCGACCTACAAGCGGGCCTCCCTGATCTTCAGCGACCTGGACCGGCTCGAGGATATTCTCACGCACACGTGGCGGCCGGTCCAGCTCGTGTTCGCGGGCAAGGCCCACCCGGCTGACATTCCCGGGCAGGAGCTGCTGGCGGACGTGTATCGAAAGACGCTGGAGACGAGGTTCGGCGGCCGGATCGCGTTCATCGAGGATTACGAGATGAACGTCGCGCGCGACCTGTATTCCGGCGTGGACGTGTGGCTGAACAACCCGCGTCCACCGCTCGAGGCGTGCGGGACGAGCGGACAGAAGGCCGCGATCAACGGAGTGCCCCAGCTCTCGACGCTGGACGGATGGTGGGCCGAGGGCTGGACCCGCCTGAACGGCTGGGCGATCAACGGGCGGGAGCCGATTGAGCTGGGCGGCGACCCGTTGGCCCGCAACGAGGCCGACGTCCTGTCGTTGTACGACATCATCGAGTCAGAGATCGCGCCTCTGTACTACCGTCGGGATGTGGACGGCGTGCCGCGGGGCTGGATCCGCGTGATGAAGCATGCGATCCGCACCGGCGGGATGGACTTCTCCGCCCGACGCATGCTCAAGGACTACGTCGAACGCTACTACGCGCCGGCGGCTGAGGCCGCATCGCGCGACGACG
>CBDUVN010000028.1:0-18991 GCA_965370685.1 uncultured bacterium
TACTGGTCGACCTTCTTCAGGTGGACGAGCGGAACCACCACGTCGCGCTCGGAGTGCATGGCGAGTGACAGGAGCTTCACGACCGCGACGGCCTCGCTCACGGGAACTTCGCCTGAGCGAAGGACCTCTCCGTGAAGCCAGCCGATCGTGTCCGCCTCCTCCCGCAGATTCATCTTCATCGTCGCGGTCGGGATGTCGTCGGGCTCATCGTCCGACAGACCTTCCACTCCCACCTCTCCGTATCGAATGCTCGTCTGCCCGGTGACCTCCTGGATCGAGGCTCCCGATTCTTCCAAGCTCATTCGAGCGTGCACTTCATCGAGAAACGACTCGAGGTCCGCCTTGCTGGTGCCCGGTGTGATCTCGAGTCGTTCCACTCCGACGGCGGCCAGCTTCGTGGACCACTCCCATTGGCGCAGCTCAGACAGTACGGAGTCTTCGTACACCACGTCGCCATCCAGGAAATTGAACACGGGGAACGCATTTTCGCGGAGCAGCAGCGACATCTCCTCGATCACCTGCTCCATAGCCCGGTCACGGGACGGATGCCCCGGACCGTACAGGGACATCGCGGAGAGTCGCTTGCCCAGCGAGGTCAGGAAGGCGGCCGAGTTGTTCATGAAGCCGCCTCACGCAGCGTCTCGTCGCCTGTAGCAATGGCGAGAGACAACAGAGCGCGCACATCGGGATCATCGGACCACGCCGACTTGAGCGCTCTCAAGGCCGCACAGGTCTCCGGCGTCGCCTCCGGTGGAGCAGACCTCAGGAACCGCCGCCGTGGAGCCGCCACCTCGAGCAATGCGTTCCGCGCACTGTCGGTTCGAAATTGGGCCAGGGCCCGGATGGCGGGGAGTCGAAGCTCCGACTCTCCACTGTTATCAAGCGCGAAGGCACGCAATCGCGGTTCTGTCGATGGGGGCGCCCGATGCTCAGCCGCGGAAACGCCGAGCGCGGTGATCCGGCCCACCGGATCCGCGAGGGCGATGGCGACCGACGCGTCGCGCTCTTCCGGCACCCGAAGGCTGAGTTTCAGGGCTTCGAACCTCACCTGCGGGTTCTCGTGCTCGCGCATCGTTACAGGAGTGAAGCCGTCGGGCAGTCCTTCGAACGCGCCCAGGAGGGCCAGGACGTTTCGCAGCACGTACCAGGGAACGGCCTCAGGCTGCTCGATGCGCAGGACCGCCATCGGTATGACCCCCGGCCCGAGACCGACGATCCGGTCGAACGTCTGGCGTCGGAGAGCGAGCGACTCGGAAGACGCGAGCCGGTCAAGCAGTGCATCGGCAGCGTCCACTCCGGCCCGAACGAGCACAGCGTCGAGCGACTCGGCGTCCTGCGTATCCTGCGCAACGATTCGTCGGATCACGGCGGGTTCCGCCAGCCGATCCCACGTGTGGACAACGGCCTCGTTCACACCGGCCGGTCCGGCGGGCGCCTCCTTGAGGGAGCGAACGAGGAGCGAGACTTCCCCGGAGTCCAGCAGTTCGTCCACGGCCGTCTGCAGGGCTTCACCCGCGACCGAGACCTCGAGGCTCATGCGGAAAATCCGTTCTGCCTCGGGCTTTCGGGCCGAGATGCCCCGCATTCGGGTCACCGGTGCACAGGAGGCCATCCGACCGAGGGCCTGCTCGTATTCCGTCGGGTTCGGATTCTCCAGCTTCCACCCCGACAACAGCTCGCGGACCTGGTCACGCAACGATTCATCGGCCCGGTAGCGGGAGGTGTGTCCCTCGGCTTTGGCGTGCCGCGCCATCTTCGACAGGAGCTGCATCATCCAGCGGGAGATGTCGCTCTGTCGATCCTCGGCGGCTGCCTTCACGAGTTCCAGTACGGCATCTACCGCGACTCCGCTCGCCGCGTTGTCGAGAAATTCCTGGCGCTGGCGTACGTCGCCGCCCATGCGCAGCAGGCGCTGCAGAGTTTCCGGCTTCAGCTTGCCGAGCAACGACGAAAATCGCTCGCGGAGATCGTTCTCCTCAAGCGGATTCGCGTCCTTCAGGTCGTCGGCGATCTGGACCATGTAGCCGATGATTACCTGGTCATAGGCACGCTCTCCGGAGTTCTCGTCGATCGCCCGCGCGACCTCAGTCGGGTCGTACGCCTGCTCCGCCGACTCAGATTCCTGGCGCGCCGCCAGCGCGGCCTGGGCGAGGCCGATCCACAGGTGCGTTCCCGAATCGCCGGTGACATGGCGTCCCGAACCTTCTCGAAGCTTGAGGCTGTCGAACCGAAGCGGGTGGAGGCGGACGTGAGCGCGGCCCTTCAGGACCTCCTCCGGCTCCCGGCCGAGCGGCCGTCCGGTGCGCTCCGGCTCCGTAGATATCAGCTCGAGAATCTCTGCGATTTCCGTCGGAGCGACGCCTTCTGCAAAGGAGATGGCGCCCAGTTCGTGGTGGTGGAGACGGTCGGAAAGGCTGCGGAGCAGCGCGTGCGTGGAATCCGTCGCCACTCCCTCGATAATCAGCTGTTCACGCGCGACCCCGATCGACAGGCTGCCGTGACTGGCGAGAAGCACGGAAAGACGCGAAAAGACAGACTCCGCAGCGGGTCCGAGAACCGGGTGGCCCGGGGGATACATGGAGTGCTTCTGCAGCGCCGCCGACAATTCGATCAGAAAGTCGGACAGCTCTCCTGACAGAGACGCCCTGGTGCGTCGCGGTTCCGCGGTTTTTGCATGCATGACGGGCCACGAAAGAGCAATTCGCGTGCGAGAGAGATCGTGACCAGGTGCGAGGTTTCTCGAAACGGCCGGTCACTCGTCGCCCGACGTCAGTTCCGGAGTGCGGAGAACGGCGGGTCCTCGCTCAGCTCTTCAAGGGGCGGGTCCGGTTCGGCCAGGTATCCCACGGCTTCCTCCAGGTCGGCGTTCATCAGGACGCGGAGGACCTTCCCTTCCGTCTGCCGCGGGATCTCTATCACCCGGACCACGTCCGCAAGGTGGGCGAACTCCGGGGCCAATTCCGGCAGCAGGTTGTCGGCTCCGCGGAAGAACACCTCGTCGAGGACGTTTCCGTTCTGCCCGGGGTAGAGGGGCAGGTACCGGATACGGGCCTCCACCAGGTCCTGAAAGAAGTGCGTCCCGAAGGAGAGCTCGGGCGCGTAGTCGCCTGTCTGGTGACCGACCTCGACCAGCAGGGCGGTGTTGTTGATCTCGGAGTAGGTGACACTGACCCCGAGCCGGATGTCCCCCCGGCTTCCCCAGCGCCCGGGTCCCATCAGGATGAACCGCCGCCGGGGCAGGACCTTGTTCATCCGGCCTACGGCCCGCCCTACCGCCTTGAGGTCGTCAAGCTCCGGGAGCCGCGCGTACTCGTCGGGATCCACCCACACGACGTATGTGATGTCCGGGATCTGCCCGTTCGATATGTAGCGGTTCGCGGTGAACAGGACGCGGTCGGGCGGAAGATCCCGGGGGATCGGGGACGGCGCAGACTCCTCTGTGTAGCTCTGGGCACGGCACTGGAGGAGGAAGAGATCCTTTCCGTCGGAGGCGAACTCGATGTCCACAGGCATTCCGAGCGAATTCTGCAAGACCTCGAGCAGGGTCGCCATCTGGCCCAGGAACGGCGTGTCGGTGGCCAGCCCCTCGAAGGTGACGACGGCGTCCGCCTTCGTCAGATCCTCGGTGAACCCGCCGGGCCTGCGGATCGCGTCATGCTCGACCAGCGAGACGATCTTCCGCACGAGCGGCAGGTCGTTTCCGCACTCCGCGAGCAGGTCGGCGATGGGGATCGTCTCGAGAGATCCCGTCTCCAGGTTTATCAGGTCCAGCATCTTCGGAGAGTAGCGAATGATCTCGTCCGCGGTCGTGTTCACCCGCAGGCCTGGCTGTCCGGGGGAGAGGAGCACCGGATAGTCGTCCGCCACCCTGTCCACGGCCCGCGTCCCGAGGCCCGGGACGAGCCGAACCAGCCCGTCCTCCCGCCGGATCCGGGGAGACCAGCGGAACTCATTGTTGCTGAAGGCGACGCCCGAGAAAGCGGGGAGGAAGTAACGGCCGACCCGGACCCCCACCACCTCCTGGATCATGATTCCCATCTCCTCGTGCACATCGAGAAGGTTCCGCTCAGCCCGATACTCGATGGGATCCGGGCCGAAGATCGATGCATACACTTCCGCCACGGCGTCCAGCAGGGCCGCCAGACGCTCCGTCCGCGTGCCCTGATTCGCGAGGAACAGGCTCTTGTACTTGCCCGAGAACGAAGCTCCGGTCCGGTCCTCGAGCAGGCTCGAACTGCGGACGATGAGCGGTTGGTCGCCCAGGTCGGCGAGCGCCAGCGACAGACCGCTGAGCAGATCCGGGGGAAAGGGCGACGACTTGAAGACCTGGATCACGTAAGGGTAATACTGCCGAACCTGGTCCAGCTCCATGTACTTCCGGTCGTATACATCCTCCAGGCTGTTGTGGCGCAGGAAGGCGATGACCCCGTCCGACGCGATATGCCAGGTCCGCGGAAACCGGATTCCGCACAGTACCTTGTGCCTGTCCCGTTCCCGCTCCACGATCTTCTTCGCCAGGAACAGCCCGGCGCTCTTCCCTCCCAGCTTCCCGTGACTGTGGGGTGGGTGGATGAGGTGGCGGGTCAGCTCGTGGAAGTCCTGGAGCGTGACGTATGGCTTCGTCGTGTTGACGTACTCGATCTGATCGGTGAAGAACCTCCTCAACAGGGCCGCACGCAGAACGTTCAGCAGAGAGGTCGGAAGCTCTCGCTCTGCCATCTCGAGGGCACGGAACCGGCCCAGGGCATCGACGATGTCCCCGAGCGAGGACTCCTGCCATTCCAGCGTGTTGATCAGGAAGCTCAGCTTGTCCCGATTGATCCAGTCGTGGACGCGGGTGAGGATCTCTTCTTCGCCGCAGTGCTCGGCCGCGATTCGGAACACGACGTCGGTCGGGACCGGGACGATTTCCATCGGCGGCAGGGCCATCGGCTGATTCTCGTCGGGCGAGGCCGTGGCCGGTTCCGGTGGGTGCGGGTAGCCCGGGATCGACTCGAGCCCTTCCACGCCCTTCCAGCGCAGGTGGTTCAGCATCCTCCGGGTGATCCGCTGCAGGAGCTGCGGGTCGGCCCGGTTCAGGAAGTCGACGATGACCTTCCAATTCGCGCCTTCATTGGCTTCCGAGGCCCGGAGGGCAGACTTCCAGCTCTCGCAGGCGTTGGCCAGCTCCTCGTGGGCGAACTGGAAGCCGATGTTCTGGGAGATCGTCCGAAGCAGTCTCCGCTCTTCCTCGAGGAAGGGGCCCGCGTCCGCCTGAGGCCGCTCCTCGGTGTAGACGACACGGATCGAGCCGGCGACCTCTCCCTGCACGAGGATCGGCTCCTCGAGGAACCACGGGGTCTCCTCGTATCCCTCGGTAGTGGACGAGAGGCCCTTCAACTCCAGCCTGGCCTCGCACACCGCCGGGTACTGCCAGCCCGCCGGGATGACCTCCAGGATTCTGGACAGCCGGTCACGCCACGGCAGCTCGCCGGTGCCGAGGACCTCTCCCACCTGGTAGAGGCAGAGGAGCTCCTTCGCCCGCTCCTGAAGGTCGCGCAGAATCTTGTCCAGCTTGTGCTCGGGTCGGTTCACTTTCGGATCACGCCCCTTCCGGTCCGGCCGTCCACCCGCACCTCCAGCGGTTCCCGTAACCGTACGTGTCTCAGGAACCGTGTCTCTTCCACGACCTCCTGCCGGGACAGCCAGACCCAGTCAATTCCGCCCTCCTCCGTCCCGTGCCGGACGGTGAAGTAGGCCACATGGAAACTGGAGAGGTTTTGGAAGAAGTGAGAGCCCTGGCTCGGATCTACGTTAACGCCGGGTAGCTTCGCCTCCACGATTACCTTCGCGCCGCTGACCTGGCTCCATGTCACCGGAATTCCGAGCCATGGATCCGAACTCCCCCACCGGCCGAACCCGATCAGGAGATACGGTCGCCCCGCTTCGACCACGGCCCGGTTCGTCGTGCCTATCTCCTGGGCAATATTCCTGCTGTACTTCGCGTCGAACGCCTCAGGCCGCACATAGACGATGTCCCTGATCCCCTCCGTGACCCCGTTTCCCATCGCCCTCTCCGATCCCGCCAGGACGTCCGGTCCGGAAACTTCCTCCGGGCTGATATCCACGGAGGTCTCTGGAGCCACCATCGGTCTGACCTGGAGGAACCCGAGGCGAGCTACGTCGCCCCCGGACTCCGGGAACGTCATCGCGGCCTCGATCTCGACCTCGACGCCGAAGGTGGCCTCGCATACCTCCAGAAGCTGGCGGACGATGGTGCTCAACGGATACTCCTCCAGTTCCAGCAGGGGGGCGAAATTCAGTACCCGCGGCCCGGACCCACCCGTGCCCGGCGAGAGGCGATCCGACCCGGCGTCGTAGGTGGAGGCCAGATTCCGCAGCGTGCCGTCGTACTCGGCGTCCGACAGGTCGCCTTCGACGAGATACTCCGTCTCCGCCACCGGGTCGAACGCCGGCGGCGGGCCCATGTTCACAGCCCAGAACCGCGTCTGCGTTTCCCGCAGAAGCTGGGAAACCGACCCGAAGGGCGGTGGCGCCTTGGGGTACGGGGGCGCGTACGGCCACGAAACCCCGCCGTCGACGATCGTCTTCCCCAGCCCCAGGGCCAGGTACACGACACCGTCCTCCGGGCGGGCCCGTCCCGACGGGTAGTAGTTGAAGGACCGGGCCACGAGCGAGAGGTGCGGATAGAACCTGTTCCCGTGCCGTTCGCCCAACACCTCCTGGACGATCACCGCCATCTTTTCGTCCTCGTCGCCACAGCCAGCCACCTGCCGGTACGTCCTGGCCCCTTCGAAGAACGTCGACGCGTAGACCAGTTTGATCGCCTCCAGCAGCCGCTGGAACCGGGACGCCGGGTCCGGCTGGTTGTTGGGGAGCATCTTGGTCTCGTACACGCCGGCGAACGGGCGGTGAAGGGCGTCCTCGAGGAGGCTCGAGGATCGGGCCGCGAGTGGTGTGTGGATCGTCTCGACCAACTCCCGTATATCGCCCAGCACTTCCGCCGGGAAGTCGGCCCGCAGGAAGGCGTGAGCGATTCGCCGGTCGGGTTCGCCGGAGAAGGCCACCGCTCGCAGACCATTCCGCTCCATGAACGCGTCGAACACGTTCGTGCCCAGCACCGTGAGCCGAGGAATCCCGACCTCTACCGGTCCGACCCGGCTTCCGGAGAAAACCTCGTCCAGCGATCTCCGGACTGAGATCAGGCCCTCCGCCTTACCGCCCAGGTTCCCGCCCCCGATCCGGGAAAACGTCTCCTTCGACTCGAAGAAAGACCTGTCGAAGCCGGGGACACGCGTCATCTCTGCGGGACGGGAATCCATCCTCGCTCCTTTTCGGCGGGAACTCGGGCTACACCCAGCCCCTGTCGCGACAGGCTCGGGCGACCCGGTCCACCGCTATTACGTAAGCTGCGTCCCTCATGTAGAGATTCCGCATTCTCGCGAGGTCGCTCACGGCCACGTACGCTTCCGTCATGCTGAGGTCCAGCTTGCTCAGGACCTCGTCCCGGCCCCAGAAGTAGTTCGAGTTGCTTTGAACCTGCTCGAAGTACGAGCAAGTGACGCCACCCGCGTTCGCCAGCAGGTCGGGGATCATGAAGATGCTTCGCTCGTGCAGGACCGCGTCTGCCTCCGGTGATGTGGGTCCGTTCGCTCCTTCCGCGATGACCTTCACCTGCTTGGAGATCCGGTCGACGTTGTCCGCATTGATCTGGTTCTCCAGGGCTCCTGGAATCAGGACGTCAACCTCCTGTTCCAGCCACTCTTCGCCCGGCAGGACCTCGTACCCCGCGTCCCGCGCCTTTTCCTTCTCGATCTCGCCGAACCGGTCCGTGATCTCCAGCAGGCCCTGGAGGTCTATCCCGTCGGCCTTCCGGAAGGCGTAACTCGTCTGCTCTTTCTGGTTCCACGAGGAGACGCAGATGACCTTCCCTCCCAGGCGCCCGTAAAGCTCGATCGCGAACTGGGAAACGTTGCCGAACCCCTGGACCGCGGCCGTCGTATCCTCGGGCCGGATCCCCAATTCCTTCAGCGCCTCCCGGATCGTGAACACCACTCCGTAGCCGGTGGCCTCCTTCCGCCCCAGCGAGCCGCCCATGCCGACCGGCTTCCCTGTGATAAATCCGGGGAGCCTCTGGCCGTGGATCATCTCGAACTCGTCCAGCATCCACAGCATGTGCTGGGGGGTCGTCATCACGTCAGGGGCCGGAATGTCCTGAAATGGTCCCACATTCCGGGCAATCTGTCTCACCCAGCCCCGGCAGATCTGCTCCTGTTCTCTCGCGCTCAGGTTGTGCGGATCGCAGACGACGCCCCCCTTACCCCCTCCGAGGGGGATGTCCACGACCGCGCACTTCCAGCTCATCCACATCGCCAGGGCCCGGACCGTGTCCAGCGTCTCCTCCGGGTGAAAGCGGATCCCGCCCTTGCTCGGACCCCGCGCGTCGTTGTGCTGGACCCGGAAGCCCCGAAACATCGCGCACGTCCCGTCGTCCATACGCACAGGAATGGAGAACGTGTATTCCCGCATGGGCTCCCGCAGGAGCGCCTGTGTGCCGTGATCGAGTTCAAGGAGTTTGGCCACGCGATCGAACTGCGCCTGGGCCATCTCAAACGAGTTGTAGGCCCGGTTTCTTCTCGCCATATCGATACGTCCTGCCGTCGGTCGGTTGTCCGCCCGATGCCCGCCCACCCCGAGGCCTGCGGATATCAGCGATCGGGGCCTTCACGCGGGGGTAAGTCCCGACAATCGCCTCCTCAACAAACGTGCCGAAAAGCGGCTCACTCGGCCAGACCGGGAATCGTCCAATCGGAGGAGGAGACCCGTGCCGGTTTCCCCTGCCCCCCCGTATCTTCCGGCCATGCGCACCCACAACCCCGTACCGCTCCGTGACGGATCCCGTCCCGACCTCCTCATCGTCGGCGCCGGCGCGATCGGCGCCTGCATCGCCCTGCACGCCGCCCGCGGCGGGATGCGCGTCCTCGTAGTCGAGAAGGAGGACGCCCCCGCCCGTCACCAGAGCGGCCGAAACAGCGGCGTCTGCCACGCCGGCTACAACCTGAAGCCGGGAACGCGGAAGGCGGAGTTCTGCGTCGAAGGAAGCCGCAGGCTTCGCGCCTGGTGCGAGGAGCGGGGCGTTCCGCTCGAGGTGGGGGGGATTCTCGTCGTCGCGGTGGAGGAGGCGGAGATCGCGACTCTCGAGGAGTTGAAGCACCGCGCCGACGCGAACGGTGTGCGGACGGAACTCGTGGACGGTGCCGGAATCCGGTCGCTCGAGCCACACGCGGCGGGGGTGGCCGCGCTCCATGCGCTCGACGGGGCCAGCTTCGACACGGAGGCGTTCGTCCGCAGCGTGCTCGACGAGGCGGAATCGCACGGCGCGGAGGTCCGCTACAGGGTGGAGATCCGCGCGCTCGTCGACGGCGACGGCTGCGCCCGGGCACGGACCGCGGACGGCTCGATCGAAGCGGGCGCCGCGGTGAACTGCGCTGGTCTCCAGGCCGACCGCGTGGCCGGCAGCGTGGCGAATGACGTGCGCGTGATCCCGTTTCGCGGTTTCTACGCCGAGCTCGTGCCTGAACGTAAGCACCTGGTACGGAGCCATGTTTACCGGGCGCCGGATCTCTCATATCCGTTTCTCGGAGTGCACGCGTCGCGGCGAACGGACGGTCGCGTTCTGCTCGGGCCGGGCGCGATGCTGGCGCCGGGGCGTGAGTCCTACGGACTGTTCGGAGTGAACGGGGCTGACCTCGTGGGGACCCTGGCCTGGCCCGGGTTCCGGGCCCTGTTCCGTGATCCTCAATTCCGCCGCCTGGCGGTCCGCGAGGCCCGTAAGAACTTTCGTCTGGTCGATATCTGGAAGGAAGCGGTGGAGCTTCTGCCCGAACTGCGTCCATCGGATCTCGCACGCTCGTTCGCCGGAAACCGCGCGCAACTGATCCGGCGCGACGGCAGCCTGGTTGATGATTTCCTGGTGCGCGAAACAGAGAATTGCGTCCACGTACTGAACGCAGTGTCCCCCGGGCTCACGGGAAGCCTTCCGTTCGGTGAATGGGTGGCGGGCCTGGCGATGGAGAGACTCGAGGGAGTGCCGGCCTGAGACCTCGAACGGATCCCGTCGGCGCGCTGGATCCCGGTCCTGCACGGACGGGGACCGCCACATATGTTCCGGCTTCGCATAACGTCCGCCGGCTCACCTCGCTGAGGGAATCAGGGAACCATGACCAAGCGTGCACTGATCACGGGGATCACGGGGCAGGACGGTTCATACCTGGCCGATTTTCTGCTTGAAAAGGGATACGAGGTGCACGGCACCGTGCGCCGTTCATCGGTCGAGAAGTTCGAGCGGATTCAACATATCCGCGAGCGTATCACGCTCCACCAGATGGATCTTCTCGATCAACTTTCGATCATCACGGTGCTCGAGGATGTCGAGCCGTGGGAGGTCTACAACCTCGCCGCGCAGAGCTTCGTTCCGACGTCCTGGAACCAGCCTCTCCTTACCGGAGAATTCACGGCGCTCGGCGTGACGCGGATGCTGGAGGGTTTACGCACGGTCAATCCGGACATCCGGTTCTACCAGGCGTCCAGCTCCGAGATGTTCGGCAAGGTCCGGAAGAGTCCCCAGGACGAGGAGACCCCCTTCTATCCGCGCAGTCCGTACGGTGTCGCGAAGGTCTACGGACACTTCATTACGGTGAACTACCGGGAGAGCTACGATCTGTTCTCGGTCAGCGGGATTCTGTTCAATCACGAGAGCCCGAGGCGCGGACTCGAATTCGTGACCCGGAAGATCACCGACGCCGTGGTCCGCATCAAGCTCGAGCAGCAGCAGGTGCTCAGGCTCGGAAACCTCGATGCTTGCCGTGACTGGGGATTCGCCGGTGACTACGTCGATGCGATGTGGCGAATGCTCCAGCTGGAGGCTCCGGAGGACTTCGTGATCGGCACGGGTGTGATGCACTCGGTCCGGGATGTATGCCGCATTGCGTTCGATCACGTGGGGCTCGATTGGGAGGCACACGTGATGGAAGACCCGGCCTTCCTGCGCCCCGCCGACGTCGAGGAGTTGTGCGCGGATGCCTCGAAGGCGAAACAGCTGCTCGGTTGGGAGCCGGTCGTGAGCTTCGAACAGCTGGTCTGCATGATGGTCGACGCGGACCTCGAGCGGTATTCCGGGTGACGTCGCGCCTCCGGGCCCACCGCGGCCGCCCGTGACCGCAGCGATCAGAACGCGGGGACTGACTCGCCGATTCGCCGGAATTCCGGCCGTCGACGGTCTGGACCTCGAAGTCCCAGCCGGTTCGATCTTCGGATTCCTCGGGCCGAACGGCGCCGGGAAGACGACCACGATCCGCCTCCTCCTCGGACTGCTCGAGCCTTCCGCGGGCGAGGCCGAGGTCCTGGGCCGGAACGTCCTCAGCGATAGCCAGGGGATCCGCGAACGGGTCGGCGTGCTGCTCGAGAACGACGGTCTGTACGACCGGCTTACTGCCCGACAGAACCTCGATTTTTTCGCGCGAGTGGCGCGTCTCAGTTCGAACGAACGGAAGACCAGGATCCGCGCGCTGCTGGAAGAGATCGGGCTGTGGGAGCGCAGAGACGATCCTGTGGCCGATTTTTCTCGCGGAATGAAGCAGAAGCTCGCTCTCGCCCGAGCGTTCATCCACCGACCCGAGCTGCTGTTCCTGGATGAGCCGACCGCGGGACTCGATCCGCCGACAGCCGTAGGCCTCCGGCGGGAGCTCGTCTCCCTGGCCCGCGAAGAGGGAGTGACGGTTTTTCTTACGACGCACAACCTGCTCGAGGCCGAGCGCGTATGCGATCGAGTCGCGGTGATCCGGCAGGGACGGCTCCTGGCGGAGGGTCCGCCAGAGTCGATCCGGTCCGGGGGGAAGCGGAGCCTGGAGGTGACGGCAATGGGCCTCCGACCGGATCTCGTCGCCAGGCTCGCGGGCGAACCGAACGTGATTTCCGCTCGCGTCGAGCCGGATGGCCGGTTGGTCCTGGAGCTGGTCGAAGGAACGAGCACCGCCCCCTTGATCCGAATCCTGGTGGAGAACGGCGCCGAGGTCTCAGAAGCGCGCATCACGAGCGCCAGCCTCGAGGAGAGCTTCCTCGCGCTGCTCGGTGAGGAGGAGCAGGCGGATCGGAAGGTCGAGGCGTGAGGGATATTCGTGTCGTCGCGGGCAAGGAGATTCGGGAGATCGTGGGCGCCGGAGGTGGGCGTCGGGGTCTCGTTCGGGAACTGTTGTTCGTCGGGATCTTCGGACTGTTCTTCCCTCTCTCGCAGGCCGAGGTGTGGCGGACGGGCAGCGTACCGGCCGTGTTCGCCCTGATGATCCCCCTGTTCCTGGTGGGTCCTCACGTCGCCGACAGTTTCGCCGGTGAGCGGGAGCGTGGAACTCTCGAGACGCTTCTCGCGACCCGGTTGCCCGATCGGTCCATCTACCTGGGGAAGATTCTCGCGGTGTGCGGCTATGCCTGGGTCGTGACGCTGCTGATTCTGCTCGCGAGCCTCGTGGCCTTGAACCTCACCGGAGCGGGCGAGTCGTCCGCGGGACTGGAAGCCCACCTGGAAGGAGACTCCGGCCTGTTCGTGTATCCGGGATTCGTGTGGGCCGCGTGGGCGGTCGGGTCGATCGCCTCCGGCCTGCTGCTCGCCGCGATCGGGACTTTCGTCTCCCTGCGCTCCAAGACGGTACGGGCAGCTCACCAGGCGATGATGATCCCGCTGTTCGTCCTCATATTCGGGGGATCCTTCGGAATTCCGGTCCTGTTTCGCATGCTGCCGCCGGAGACCCGGAAGGCGATGGCGGAACGAGTCGAGACCTTGAGCGCGGTCTCCGTGGTCCTCGCAGCAGTCGGCGTGCTGCTCCTGCTCGATGTGGGCCTGCTGGCGTTGGGTCTTCGCCGCTTCCGCCGGGATCGCCTGATCTCAGACTGAGCGAGGGTCTCGAGGGTCTCGAGGGTCAGCCCGCGAGCGCATCCTGTAGCGCTGCGACGACCCGCTCCTGCGTCGGGCCTTCGATCTCGGGCCAGATCGGAATGCTCAACACCTGGTCGGCGGCCTGTTCGGTGACGGGGAGCTCCAGGTCGCGATACTCCGCCTCGTAGACCGGAAGGCGGTGGATAGGAATCGGGTAATAAACCATCGTACCGATCCCCGCCGCGTCGAGTCGCTCCCGTACGAGGTCCCGCTGGCCCCCTGTGATCCGGATCGTGTACTGATGAAACACATGACCCGGAATCACCTGCGGAGCCAGGACCCCGGGCAGTTCCGCGAGCATTTTTCCATACCGGACGGCGGCCTGCCGCCTGCCCTCGTTGGCCGAATCGATGTGTCCCAGCTTGACCCGGAGCAGGGCGGCCTGCATCGCGTCGAGCCGCGAGTTGTAGCCCAGCATTTCGTTGTTGTAGCGGCTCCGCTCGCCGTGATTGCGCAACATGCGAGCGGTCTCCGCGACGGCTTGACTATCCGTAGTCAGCAATCCGCCGTCACCGATGCCGCCGAGGTTCTTGGTCGGGTAGAATGAGAACGCTCCGGCATCGGCGAGCGAGCCGGTTGCCGCACCGTCGAGCCGGGCGCCAAACGACTGCGCGCAGTCTTCCAGGACCTGAAGGCCGTGTCGATCGGCCAGCTGATTGATCTGCTTCATCGTGGCGGGTCTGCCGAACAGGTGCACGGGCAGCAGAGCCCGTGTCCGTTCGGTGATGACAGACTCAACGGACTGCGGATCGAGGTTGAACCCCTCCGCCTCGATGTCCGCGAATACAGGGATCGCGCCGATCAGCGAGATAGCCTCGGCCGTCGCGAAAAAGCTGAACGAGCTCGTGACCACCTCGTCGCCGGGTTCGATGCCCAGCGCGCGCAAACCGATCACCAACGCGTCAGTTCCCGAATTCAGGCCGATCGCGTGCGCTACGCCGAGGAAGTCGGCGGCCTCGTGCTCGAATGCCTCGACCTCCGGGCCGAGCACGAACTGGCCCGACCGGAGAACTCTCAGGGCCGCTTCGCGAAGCGGCTCCCACAGGGCGTCGAGCTCGGGTGTGAGATCGAGCGGGGGAATGCGGTCAGTTCGAGAGTGCACGTCGAGTCTCCGGGTAGCGACTTCAGCCGTTGAGCGGCCAGAACACGGGAATCAGCGCCAGCGAGAGCAGCGCCAGAACGATCTGGAGCGGGAGCCCGACGCGAGTGAAGTCGGTGAACCTGTACCCACCTGGCCCGTAGACCATGAGGTTCGTCTGATAGCCGATCGGCGTCGAGAACGAAAACGATGCGGCGACGGTGGCTGCAATGAGAAACGGCCTCGCATCGAGTCCCAGGCTGGCCGCAGCCGCGAGAGCGATCGGGAACATGAGCGCGATCGCGGCTGTGTTGGATACGAACTCCGTGAGTATCATCGAGGCGACAAGTATGCCTGCCAGCACACCTGTGGGGCCGAACCCGCTACCCGCGGCAACGATGCCCTCGGCCAGAAGTCCTGCGGCTCCGCTGGCCTCCAGGGCCTGGGCGATCCCGAGAGCGGCCCCGATCGTAATGAGGACGGACCAGTCCACCGAGCGCTTGGCTTCGCCCGGCGTCAGACAGCGGAACGCGACCATGAAGATCGCCCCTGCCATGGCCGAGATCGCGATCGGGAACACTCGCAGCGAGGCCGTGATCACAACGAACGCGAGCACTGCCACCGCGGCGAACAAACGCTCGTGACGCGGTGGGCCGCTCTCCTCCACACGGCTCACGAGGTAGAAGTCCCGTGAATCGCGGAAAGTGCGCGTGAACCCGGGCGCGGCTTCGAGCAACAGGGTGTCGCCCGGACGCAGGACGATGTCTCCGATGCGCGAATCGATCCGTTCTCCGTGTCGGTGAACCGCGATGACGGCGGAGTTGTATCGCCCCCGGAAATTCGCGTCGCGAATGCTGGTCCCGACCAGTGGAGACCCGGGCGACACGACGGCCTCGTGCAACTCCATTCCACCGGGCTGCCCGAGGCGACTCTCCTCGGCGACCGGCTCGAGGCCGCGGAATCGTCGCAGGTCGACGATCGTCTCCAGCACACCCGCAAATGTCAGCCGGTCTTCCGGGAACAGCCGCACTTCCGGCCCGACCGGAGCGATCGTTCCCGTCTCACGCTCAATCCGGACCAGGTACAGACCGGGAAGCCGGCGAAGGCCCGCCTGCTCGACGGTTTTTCCGGTGAGCACGGACGGTTCGACGATCTCGAATTCTGCCGTGTAACGCCTGAGATCTCCGTCGAGATCCCGCACCTCGACTCGATCCGTCAGAAGACGCGGAGACACGAAGATCAAGTACAGCAGTCCGATCCCGGCCGCCGGCAGACCGATCCGCGCGAGCTCGAAGAAGCCGAGTCCCGTCAGCCCATGAGATCGAAGCAGGCCGTCACTGACGAGGTTCGTCGAAGTGCCGATCAGCGTGCAGACCCCACCGAGAATCGAGGCATACGATGCCGGTATCAGAAGCTTGGAAGGGGAAACCCTCGTTCGCCGCGACCATGAGCCCACCGCGGGCATCGCCATAGCGACCACAGGCGTGTTGTTGACGAAGGCGGAGACCGCCGCGGTGGAGACTGTTATTCTCGCAAGCGCCGGAGTCAGCGTCTCGACTCCCCGAAACAGATGCTCTGACACGACTTCGAGCGCACCGGTCGCGCGAAGGCCAGCCGCCACGATGAACAACGCGGCGATGGTTGCCAGCGCGGGATTGGAGAAGCCGCTGAATGCGCTCTCCACGTCGATCACACCAGCGCTCATCAGAACGACGAGCGCCGCGCCGAGAACCACGTCGGGGCTGACCGTGTCCCTCGCGATGAAGAACACGGTCACGACCACGACGAGAAGGGTAAAGCCTGCCGCGAGGGTCATGATCGGCCCATGTCGGATCGGCCCATGTCGGATCGGCTCCCGGTAGAATCGAGTGCGATCAGCTCCGGTACGCGTTCATCAGTTCGTCCGCGACCTCTGCACGCGTGAATTCCACCGGTGGTCGCTCGCCACGACTCAACATCTCCCGCACCTTCGTTCCGGAGAGGAAAATCCGCTCTTCCGGCTTTGCCGGTGATGTCTTCGGTGTAGCCATCTGGTGGGTGACGGTGCAGTAGAACGCATGCTCGAATTTCAGCGGCCGGATTCCGAGCACGTCCGCGTCGATTTCGTCGAAAATGTGCTGGGCATCGTACGTTCCGTAGTAATCCCCGACACCCGCATGATCACGGCCGACGATGAAGTGCGTGCATCCGTAATTCCGCCGCATGATCGCGTGGTGAATCGCCTCGCGCGGACCCGCATAGCGCATCGCGGCTGGAAGCACCGACAGCAGGGTCCGGCCGGCGGGGAAATACGCGTCGAGCAGCACTTTGTAGCACTTCATCCGAACATCCGCGGGGATGTCGTCCGACTTCGTCTCGCCGACGAGAGGATGAACGAGCAGGCCATCGACGATCTCGAGAGCGCACTTCTGTATGTACTCGTGCGCCCGGTGGATCGGATTCCGCGTCTGGAACGCCACGACCGTATCCCACCCCTGTTCCGCAAACGCTGCCCGCGTCTCGGCCGGTGTCAGGTTCTCGTCCGGAAAATCCGTGATGTCCTTCGGATAGCAGTACTCGACCGGGCCAGCGACACAGCGCGCTCCCAGCCGATTGATCATCGCGACGCCGGGGTGTTCCAGCTCCTGGGTTCCGAAGACCTGCGTCGCCTCCCTCTCGAGGTCGCGGTCGAAGATCTCCGATATCGTGATGATGCCGGCGATCTCGCCGTCCGGTGCTACCAGAGCAGCGCGGTCCCCGGGCTTCAGCGACTCGGCCTCTCCATGCGACGCCGGGAGAACGATCGGAATCGCCCACGGCCGCCCGTCCGGGAGCTTCATCGAGTCGACCACGCTCGTCCACGCGGCACTGTCCATGAAGCCCTCGATCGGCGACAGCGCGCCGACGGAGATCAGATAGAGATCACTGAGCGTCGGACCCTCCAGCACGATTTGCGGAAGTGATTCAGCTTCGGTCCGCAGCGCCTCGGCATCGGTTCCGGTCACGGTCCTGTCTACCAGCGTTCCGCCATATGGTGAGAGACTCATGTTTGATCAGTCCTGTGTATCGGGTTCAACAATCATTCGCCTGGAATAAACCCGCGCTCGATCAGCGCTTCGATCAGCCGGTCGACGCAGGCGGAGACATCTTCGAGGGACGTATCGAGAGTGATCTCTGGAGACACCGGTTCCTCGTAGGGAGCGCTGATGCCAGTGAATTCGGGGATCTCTCCCGCCCGAGCCTTCTTGTACAGGCCCTTCGGGTCCCGCTCTTCGCACACTTCGAGCGGCGCTTCGACGAAGACCTCGATGAAGTCGGTCTCCCGGTCCATCAACTCCCGCACCCGGTCGCGGTCTTCACGATAGGGCGAAATGAATGCGGTGAGAGCGATCGTCCCGGCGTCGGTGAGCAACTTCGCGACCTCGCCGATCCTCCGGATGTTCTCCGTTCTGGCCTCGGGAGAAAACCCGAGATCACCGTTCAGGCCATGTCGGATGTTGTCTCCATCCAACACGTATGAAGAGATCCCGCGCTCGAACAGACGCCAGTCCAACTCGTTTGCCAGAGTGCTCTTTCCGCTTCCGGACAGACCGGTGAACCAGATCACGGCCGTTGGATGCCCTTGCCTTGCCTCGCGATCGGTGCGCAATACGTGATTACCGTGCCAGAATACGTTCGTGGATTTGCTCAAGATACAGCTCCAGTTCCTGGGTCAGACTCGTTGATTCCCGGTGGCGCATTGAAGATTCCCGGGGGGCCGGAACGCACGGACCGTGCCCGATCCACCTGACTCACGATTCGCGGCCGACCCGGATGTCAGAACTCGGGCTCCAAGATAGGCGCGGCGATTTCCTGCACCATAGGACGAAGGGCACCCCATGTCCCCGATCGAGCGGCAAAAATCCCTCTCGGCTGTCGGGGATCGGACTTGCCATATGTCAGTGGACCGCCGCCGCAGTCCGTTACCTGTCCGCCGGCACCCCTCAGGACGGCTTCCGGAGCGCAGGTGTCCCATTCCTTCAGAAACGCCACTGGATGCACGTATACATCAGCCTGATCCTCTGCGATCCTGGCACACTTCACGCCGACGGAGCCGCACAGCACTGTGTGTGAGCCGTCCAACCGGTCTTCGAGCGCGGTGAGCAGAGGATCGGGGTGCGACCGGGATCGAATCAGCCGGAGCGCGCCGGCCGATTCCGGTCCGAGTCGCAAGGGGGACGGCTCTCCGAAGTGAACCTCTTCATCCTCCAGCACGACCGGGACGGACCAGGCGCCGCCCTCAGTCCACCCGATGTGCAGCGTTCCCGGATCCGGCTGAAAAACGGCTCCGATAGCCGCTCGTCCGGCTACGGCGAGTCCCACCATGACGGAAAACTCACCGTTCCGCGCGATGAATTCCTTCGTCCCGTCGAGTGGATCGACGACCCACAGCCGTCGGGAGCCGGCATCGCCGAGTTGTCCTTCGGCCGGAGGGGGGGACTCCTCGCTCAGAACCGGGTCGCCGGGCGCGCTCTCTGAGAGTACGTCCAGTATCGCTCGATTCGCAGCATGGTCCGCTTCGGTAACTGGATCATTGACTCCCTTTTCGGCGATCTCGAGCTGGTCGCTTCCGTAATGTTCCATTGCAGCCTGGCCGCCGGAGACAGCCGCACGGGCGGCCGTCTCGAGGTCGCGGGCGACAGCAGCAGGGACAGATTCCGACAGTGCACTCCACATCAGGTCTTCACCCTCCAGAACAGGATGAGGCCGGCCAGCAGGAAGGCCACGTTCGCAAACCAGGCGGCTACCACCGGCGGTATCACGTCAGCGGCGCCCATGGCCTGCGCCACCCGCACGAGGACCAGGAACAGAATGGTGGTAGCGAGGGCGATCCCGATCGACAGGGATGCTCCGCCCTTGCGACTGGAATTCGCCAGAGGAAGCCCGAACAGCACGATAATGAAGCA
>CBDUVN010000029.1:0-18697 GCA_965370685.1 uncultured bacterium
CTGGCGGTCGTCCTCGCCTGGGCGTACGAGCGAACGCCGCAGGGCGTCCGGCGAACGGATGACGCAGTAACTACGGAGATCGAAGCGATCGCCAGCGAACCGGCGGGTAGTCGCTGGTCGGCCGGACTGCTGGCGCTGGCGGGGACGGCTCTGCTCCTGGCTGCCGTGGGCGGGTGGTTCACGGGACGACGGACGTCGCCGGCCGATGCCGCAGCTTCCGCGACTCCCGAGACTGCGCAGACCTCCGACCGGGCGGCGAACCTCGTTGATGCGACCGCGCCACCGCGCACCAAGGTGGCTGTGCTTCCGTTCACGACCGTGGGCTCTGACGAGGAAGACGAACGACTGGCCCTTGGCGTGCACGACGACATCATAACGCGCCTGATCCGGGTACCGGCGCTGGCCGTGATCAACCGGAATTCGGTGATGGTGTTTCGCGACTCGACGGTTTCTACCACCGAGATTGCAGAGGCGCTGGATGTGGGGAGCCTGCTCACCGGATCGGTGAATCGGTCGGGCGAACGGCTGCGCGTGAACGTCCAGCTGGTGGATGTGGAGACCAACGAAAGCGTGTGGGCAGAATCGTTCGACCGGAGCTGGTCGGTGGACGCGCTGCTCGACGTGCAGGCCGAGATCGCGGAGGCGGTTGCTCTCGCCCTCGCCAGCACCCTGACCGAAACGGAGCGCACGTCGCTCGCCGCCGCACCGACACGGCTCCCCGAGGCGTACGACGCCTACCTGAGGGGAATCGAATTCTTCGACTCCGGTGGGGGCGAGGGTGAGTCCCGGCTCGCGGTGCAGTACCTGGAACAGGCGGTCGAGCTCGATTCGACTTTCGCTCTCGCGTGGGCGCGGCTCGCGCGAGCACGGGAGTACCTGTTCTGGCAATCGTACGAACGGACTGAGGAACAGCGCGCCTCGGCCCGAGACGCGGTTGACCGCGCGCTCGCTCTGGACCCGGGGCTTCCCCAGGCTCACGAGGCGCTGGGCATGTGGTACTACCACGGCTTCCTGGACTACGATCGTGCGCTGGAGGCATTCGCGATTGCCGAGAGCCTGGGAGGCCGCTATGCAAGCCTGCATGGAGCGTTCGCATCCGTATACAGGCGGCAGGGACGAATGGACGAAGCCCTGGCCGAATTCCTCCGCGAGCAGGAATTGGATCCGCTCAGGCCGACCGCCCGCGCTGAGATCTCCCATACTCTCAGACTGCTGCGTCGCCATGACGAAGCTCTCGCATGGGCCGATCGATACCTCGAGCTCGTACCAGATGGAGAATCAGGGCACGAGCTCAAGGCCCTGGCGCAGCTGGCGGGAGCGGGTGGAGCACCCGCGACGAGGAGCACCTTCGCCGAAGCCGACAGGCTGGCCGTGGATGCTCCGGACCTCGCGCTGACGAGGGTCCGCGCGGCCCTCCAGGAACGGGACTGGGATCGAGCGATCCGCGAGGCCGAGTCCACGCGCTTCGAGGGGATTGGTGATTCCCAGTTCCAGTTCCTTCCCCCCAGACTGCTCATCGGACTCGCCGAGCTGAGGAAAGGTGACGAGGAAGCCGCCCGCGCCGCTTTCGGCGAGGTGGCGATGGACCTGGAGACCCGTCTGGCGGATTCTCCCGACGACGAGCGCTACCGGGGAGCCCTCGGACTCGCGTATGCGGGGCTGGGCCGCGCCGACGATGCGCTGCGGGAGGCACGGCGCGGCGTAGAGTTGATGCCGGTGGAAAAGGAAGCCTGGCGCGGGGTGTACCGGCTCGGAGAGCTCGCTGCGGTTCACGCCTGGATCGGCAATGTGGACTCAGCTGTCGCCCACGTCGACGCGCTGCTCTCGGCTCCGGGTGAACTCACGACGTACATCCTCCGGCATGATCCGACCTGGGATTCACTGCGGGACGAGCCTGAGTTCGAGCGGATGGTGGCGCAGCACGAGGCGGCAGGGCGCTAGCGGCTTGTCCTCGGCTCACGGGGGGGGCTCAAGCGAGAATGAGATCCGTCCGCTTGAAGTCCTCGCCCACGCAGAGGAGTTGCCGGTTTGCCACCCGCGCTGTCGCGTAAGCGAGACAGTCACCAAAGTTGAGTGACGCGGCGTGGCGGCCCCGGCCGAACTTGAGCCAGGCGCCGACGGCAACCCCGAAATGCGCCTCGCCGAACGGAATCGTTTCGATCGAACCCTCGACCAGGAATCGAGACAGCAGGGCGCGCGAATCAAGGTTCAGCCTGGCCGAAACGACGATCGCGGTTTCGGCAAGCGTCGGTGCTCCGATTCCCACGGTCTCCGTGGCGTTAATCAGGTTCAGGAGATCTTCGAAGCCTGGTTCACGGAATATGATCGCCACCACGGCTGACGAGTCGAGGATCATACCCCCTCCTGTCCGTAGCCCAGGATCTCATCCTCCTCGACCCGGGACAGACGGCGGCCCCGTTCGTGCTCCGGGATGGTCGGCCAGAGCTCTTCCTCGAAATAGCGGCTGAGCCGCGCCGCGGGTTTCTCCCCCACGCTCGTGCCAACACGGTCCCGACGCTCGGACAACGCGCGCCGGATCGCCTCGGTCTTCGTTTCACCCATCACGTCAGCTACCTCCCTGGCGAGCCGCTCGACCTCATCGTTCTTGATGTTCAGTGCCATGCTTCAATCCTCTCTCATCGCGGGAGCGTCCGGCCGTCGCCGGCTGCAACAACCCGCAGGAAATATACCACTACACCATATTTACACCAAATGGCACGATGTCGGGGGAAAGCCTCCGCATGCCGGGGTTTGTGGTCCCCTTTCACGGACCCTCCGGAAAAGTGGGAAAGTGGGCATGTGGGAATTCCGCGTAGGGTCCTGCCAGGGACCTAGTCCGCGTCGGCGCCGAGGCACGAGCGCGGTGCCGGCAATCTGCGGATTCAGACCGCGCCCCGCGGAGCCCAACCACGGCTACCTTGCCCAACCGTCCCCCTCGTGCCGATCTTCGGGCCCATGTCAGAAACTCCAGTGTACCAGCGTTTCTTCGCCGAGCTGAAACGGCGGAAAGTATTCCGCGTCGCGGCCGTGTATGGTGCGACGGGATTCGTCGTGCTGCAGGTGGCCGATCTCCTGGCGGAAGGGATGGAGCTTCCGTCCGTCGTTCTGAGGACGACGATGTTTCTCGTGCTGCTCGGGTTCCCGATCGCGATGGTGCTGGCGTGGGCGCTGGAGCTGACCCCGGACGGTGTGAAGCGCACGGACCCGGCGGAGACGGGAGAGCTCGAGGCGATCGTCGCCGGGCCGGCGGGCAGTCGCTGGCCTGCGGGGATCCTCGCGCTGCTCGGACTACTCGCTCTTGTGGCAGGCGCCTGGTGGGTGGGACGAAGCACGGCGCCGGCCGCAGAGGACGCCACGTCGGTCGCAGGTTCCGGTGCGGGCACCAGCTCCGGCACCGATGCTGCCGATCGTGGGGCAGAGGTTCTCCAGCTTGCCTACGCCGACCTCGACACGGACCAGCGCCCCTCGATCGCAGTGCTTCCGTTCGCCGACATGAGCCAGGCGGGGGACCAGGAGTACTTCGCCGACGGCATGACCGAGGAGCTGCTGAATGCCCTGGCGAAAATCCGGGAGCTCCGGGTCGGGGGCCGCACTTCCTCGTTTGCCTACAAGGGGAAGGACAAGGACCTGCGCGAGATCGGCAGCGAGCTCGGCGTCCAGTACGTGGTGGAGGGAAGCGTCCGGAAGCAGGGCGACCGCCTCCGGATCACGGCGCAGCTGGTGGACGCGACCGACAACTTCCATGTGTGGTCGGAGTCGTACGACCGGACGATCGACGACGTGTTCGCCGTCCAGGAAGAGATCGCGGGGGCTATTGCGGAGGAGCTCCAGGTGTCGCTCGGTCTCGACGCAGGTCAGAAACTGGTAGCGCCGACCGGCGACCTCGATGCCTACGAGCTGTACCTGACCGGTCGTGCCCGGATGCGCGAGCGAGGAGAGGGAGTGGAGGAGGCGGTGCAGCTGTTCGAAGCGACGGTCGCGCGGGACTCGAGCTGGGCGCCGGGATGGGCCGGCCTCGCCCAGGCCCACTCTCTGGTGCCGTATTACGGCAAATTCGAGAACGCGGACGAGTTGTGGGTAGCGTGGAAGACGTCGCTTGACGCCGCCGAGATCGCCGCCAGTCGGGCGCTCGAGATCGACCCGGGCAACGCCGGCGCGGAGGTCGCGCTCGGCAACGTGTACCGCGACCGGTGGGACTGGGTGCCCGCCGAGCAGCATTACCTCAGGGCGCTCGAGATCGACCCGGACGACGTGGAGGCCCATCAGCAGTACGCCGAGCATCTCGCCGGGACGGGCCGACTCGACGAGGCATTGCGCAGCGCTCGGCGAGCGACAGCGCTCGACCCGACATCAGCGATTCGCCTGAACGTGCTCGGCTACATTCTCTTCTTGAACGGCCGCCCCGCGGAGGCGTTGCCGAATTTCGAGCTCGCGGTCGCACACGGAGGCGAATATTCGTTTATCTTCGGGAACATGCTGCGGGCCCACCTTGCGCTCGGCGACCTCGACGGGGCGGGAACGGTTATGCGAGAGGAGATTTTTCCCAGGTTTGTCGACCCGGACCTCGACCCCTCCGAACAGGAACAGGCCAGATCGACACTGGCGGCTGCGCTTGACGCCATTCGGGCAGGTGACGCGGAAGCGTTCGTTGCGTGCTGTGCCCAGAACGCGATGCCCGAACACTACCTCGCCCTGGGGGATACGGCCCGGGCATTCGAGTTAGTTTCCGCACGCTTCCTCGACCAGCCCCGATTCAACGTGAGCAACGCTCAGCAGGTCTGGCTCACGGCATGGGATGGTCTCAGGTCCGATCCCCGGTACCTGGAGATGTTGCGTCACACCGGCCTGGAAGGGGTCGAGCCGAAGCGGGCGGCGGCAGGGGAGTAGACGAGACCGCGGTTGCTTCTCTGCTTGCGTGGCATACCATAACGTAGGCCGTGTGTGATCCAATCGACAGAAAACGGCGACCCGCCGCCGAACAGGAGCCATCTCCGTGCGCACACACGTGAAGTTTCGACTGCTTGTGCTGGCTGCCCTCATCGGTCTCACGCCCGGGGTTGGTCTCAGCCAGTCGGTGCACCAATGGCTCCAGGAAGCCGGCATATCGAGCGACGACATCGCGAAGCTGGACAGCGGCGAGCCGCTCGTATGGATCCCGAAGGTGGATGATCCTACCGAGCTGACGCTGCTCGCGATCGCTCACATCGGCGTCACCGCGGAGGATATCCGGGACATGGCCCGGGACATGGCAGGACTCGCGCAGCGCAGTGAGCAGGTTCTGCAGGTCGGCGTGTTCTCGGATGACCCGACATGGGAGGACGCGGCGACACTTCGCCTGCCGGAAGGCGACATCAAGGACCTCAAGAAGTGCAAGGTCGGGGACTGCCTCGTGCGGCTGACCGCCGGCGGCATTGAGTCCCTTCACCAGAGCGTGGACTGGTCCGCTTCCGACCCGGCCGGTCAGGTCAACGGATATCTCGCGGGATGGCTGGCCACGTACCTGCGCGGATACAAAGAAAGCGGGAACGACGCGCTCGCCGTCTATGCGGACAAGAAGGAGACGCAGAGCGTCGCGGCGGGCCTGGACATCCTTCTCCGCAAGACAGAACTGCTGATCCAATACGACGGAGAGTTCTATCGGTACGTACGAAACTATCCGGCGGGCGAATGGGCAAGAGCCGAACACCTGTTCTACTGGACGGTCGAGGACCTGAATCTGAAGCCTACCGTGTTTCTCAATCACATGACCATCCGGGGTGGCGAGAAACCGGACGCCCTGATGGTGAGCAAGCAGATATATGCCAGCCATTACATCCAGGCTGGGGTGAAAGCTTACGCCGCCCTGCCGGCCTCGGATGACGATCCGTCGAAGGGCGTTTACGTCCTCCTCACGCAGCGGTTTCGCTTCGATGGCAACGTGGATGGGATCAAGCGCAAGCTGCTGGAGGACGGCACGAAGAAGGCTGCCCGGTCGCAGCTCAAGAGCTTCAAGGCGTACGCGGAGGCGGCGGGCCGCGGCTGAACTCGCTGCAGCCAGCGGGAGTGTTGCAGGCGCCACAGGATCAGCACGATGCGCTTGAGTCCGCTCACCAGGAAGTGAACGAAGAACTCGAAGAGACGGCTTGCCTCACATCCGGTGGAAGATCCTCGCGCGCACGAAGATGTCGCTGACTGACTCGTCCGCGAAGAAGGCCAGACCTCGCTTCTGCCACACGATCTCACCGTGGAAGCTGAGGTTCGGACCTACGCTGCGCTCGAATCCAAGCATCACCCGGACCTGCTCCCGCGACTGCCCCTGCTCGCCCGCCAGCGTGACGAAGCCCTCGAGGCTTCCGAAGGCACGCCAGAACCGGTCCTCTCGGATGATGGTCGCCCACTGGTGCGACAGGCTGATCTGGTATCGGCCGCGCAGGGATACTCTCGACGCCCACGTAGCCGTGTTGAAGTCGAACCGCTCCTCCAGCCGAATGTAGTGGCGAATCGGGAACTTCCACTTCGGCCACGCCACGTCCACACCCTGCCACGGCCGGATCTCCCAACGATCGGCGATGAGGTCGTTGAAGGTGTAGAAGTTGCCGATCCCGCCTCCGATCCACGCCTGACCGCTGATATCGTACCGAACGCTCGGACGCGCCACGATCCGCAACCAGCCGCCCGACTCGAGCTCGGTGCGGACGCCGAAATCACCGAAGAGCCGCACCCGAGGAGAGACCTGGACTGAAGGATCGTAGTCCATCCAGAGCTGCGGGCTCACGTCGTCGACCTGGAGGGTGTCTCTCTGCGCGTATGCTGTACCGGGAAGGACCAGGCAGAGGGCGAGTGTCAACCACGAGGCACGCAGGTCAAGGATCGCAAGCTGATGATCTCGTTCCACAGGGAGTAGCCTCATCTCCCTGCCCTCGGTCCTTATGGCTTTGCCTCCTGTCACTCTCGCCGTCTGCGAGGCACGGTGCCACTCAGACACCGCACCTCGCACGATCATAACATCGACTAATCGTCGTCCGCAGAACCGGAACGCGCCGGTTCTTCCTCGTCGGTGTAGCGAATGTTGATGCGGTTGATGGTGCCGTTGAAGGCGAACGGAGCCCGGTCGAAGTAATCGAGCGCCACCGGCGAGCCGAGGTCCCTGCCGACGTCGAAGGTCTCAGAAGCGGTAAAAACGCTAGGCACCGACCGTTCGATACGCCCCTGGCCGACTTCCTTTCCGTTGACCCTCAGGGTGAGGGTGGCGGGAGCCATACGCTCCTTTGAATCAAAGTCCATCTCCACCTCCATTCTCACCTTGCCGATGGGGATCCTCGATCCGGAAGCAATCTTGTATCGGTTCAGGGTCATCGCGTTGTATTCGGCTTTCAAGAAGCCCTCGTCCATGTAGACGGTGAACCCCGCCGAGATACCGCCTACGGCAAAGATCACCCCTTCGGCATTGTCAGCGATCTCGGCATCGATCACCGTCAGCGAGTTGCGTCCGCTCAGGAATTTGGGCGCCATCGATTCAGGAATCCGGTCCTGCCCTTCATAGAACGACCACTCCGTAAGCCGCGAGGACGGCATTTCAGCCGGGCTGAAAACCATGGTGTACAACCCGCCGCCGATGGGATACACGTCGTTGTCCGTAGCCTCTTCATCAAACACCGCTTTCAACGCATCCAGCTTCTCAGGGTTCTCCTTCGCCAGGTTTGTTGACTGCGAGTAGTCCCGGGTCAGGTCATACAGCTCCCACTCATCGAGGTCGGGCTTCCAATTGAATACGCGGGCCATGTCCGGGTTCCACGGGGCCTTCGGACCGGCGACACCGGCGAACCAGCCCTCGTGATAGACGCCCCGGCTGCCCATGATCTCGAAGTACTGGGTTTCCTTGGTGGTTTCGGCTTCCGGGTTGTCGAAGGTGTAGACCATTGAGACGCCATCCAGCGGCTGTTGCTCCACCCCGTCCACGACCCGGGGCTGAGTGATGTCAAGAATCTCATAGAGGGTCGCTGCGATATCGTTGACATGATGGAACTGGGAGCGGACCTGCCCGTCGGGCTCGATCTTGTCGGGCCAGGAGATCACCAGGGGAGTTCGGGTTCCACCCAGATGCGCCGCGACCAGCTTGGTGCCCTGAAAAGGCGCCGATCCGGAGTAGGCCCAGCCATGGTGGTACATGTTGTCGAGCTCTGGTCCGCCGAGCGCGTCCATTCCGCCGTAGTCCTTGTTGAGCAGGTCGATGTGCTCCTCAATGGTGGACGGCATGCTGTTCTGGGCCAGCAGCTCGGCGATGGATCCGTTTATCCCTTCGGACGACGGACCGTTATCGGACAACACGTAGAGAATGATGGTGTTGTCCAACAATCCCTGGCGTTCGAGCTCGTCGACGATCTTTCCGTACTGCACGTCGGTGTGCTCCAGGAATCCGGCGTAGATCTCCATCAGGCGAGTCTGGAACTCACGCTGGCTTTCGGGGATGTCCGCCCACTGCTGCATGGTGGGGGCGAGCGGGTTGAGCACGGAATTCTCCGGGATCCACCCCATCTCCTTCTGTCTTTCAAATGTCTCTTTTCGGAGGGCTTCCCACCCGTCGTCAAACCTTCCCTGGTACTTGTCGGCCCACTCCTTCGCCACGTGATGCGGCCCATGGACCGCGCCGGGCGTGAAGTACAGGAAAAACGGTGTGTCGGGCTCGAGAGTCGTGCTGGTGCGCATCCACCCGATGGCCTTCTCGGCCATATCCTCGGTCAGGTGATATCCGGGGTCATGGGGCGCCTGTACAGGGTTGGTGTTCTCGAACAACGTTGGCTCGTACTGCGATGTTTCGCCGGCCAAGAAGCCGTAGAAGTAGTCGAATCCGAGACCCGTGGGATAGCGGTCGAACGGACCCAGCTTGGTGATGTCGGTGACCGGCGTATTATGCCACTTGCCAAACGCAGCGGTGTTGTACCCATAGTAGGAAAGCACCTGGGCAAACGTGGCGGTTGATTTCGGTATCTTGCCCACATAACCGTCCCAGTCCGAGGCAAACTCGGCGATCTGGCCGGCGCCCACGCGGTGGTGGTTACGCCCCGTCAGCAGGGCCGCTCGCGTAGGTGAGCACATGGCGGTGGTGTGGAAGGCGTTGTAACTGATCCCGGATGCGGCCAGGCGATCCAGGGTCGGGGTGTTCACCGGTCCGCCGAAGGTGCTCGGATTGGAGAACCCGGCATCGTCGGTCATGAAGATCACGATGTTGGGGGCATCGTTCGGCAAACGGTTGGGAGTTGTCCGCCACTGGTGCTGTGAGGTGGCGAGTGTCCTACCAGCCGTGCTGGCCGACGGCGGTTCAGGGAACGGCAAGACTTCCTGGGCCGACAGCTGTGTCGGAAAATACAGCAAACTGGCCAGACATACTGCAAACAAATGGGGATAGGTTGTCATTGTTCTATCTCTTTCTCGTGTCCTGCTGGCTCACTAGGATCCCGGCATCGGGAACAGGAACTGGACCTGGACCCGAAGCTGCCAGTCCGGCCCGATATCCGGCTTGGCCACGAAGTAGTACGCCTGGCTCTGGATGTTCACTGGCAAGCGGCCGAGGAAGAAAAGCTTCCCGCCGCCGGCCCCGATAGGAACCTTCCACTTCTGTCCCTCTTCGGCCGTCCAGTCCACCGTGTTGATCGGCGCAGAATTGAGGTACCAGCCATTACCGAGCTGGCGGACGATGAAGTACTGGAGGAAGCCTTTGTTGACCTTGTCGCGCTCCGAGTTGCCGGCAAACGACCAGACGTTGTTGGCTATCATCCCTATGGTCCAGTCACCCGGCTGCACCAGGACGGCACCCGACACTCCCGCACTCCACTTCTCGGAGCCGCGCGTGGACCCTCCCGACGGAAACTCGAACACCGGACCGACGGCCCACATCGTGGAACCGCTCCCAGGCACGTAGAAGGCCGTGAAGAGGATGTCGGAGAGACCCGACGAGAAGCTCCCGCTCTCAGACGTGACGTCGGGCAGCCACACAAACGGGAAGATAGTGCGCGTCAGAATCTTCCCCCCGGCCAGCGGAATGACGGGCTGGACGTTCAGCACGTTCACGGATCGGTCGAAATCACCGATTCCGAAGTCGGTGTTGAATTGCAGAGGAAGACTGACCAGGTTCGCGATCGGGTTCGCCGCCTCCTGGGCGAGCTTCTCGTCGAGGTCCTCCGACTCCTGGGCCATGATCGAGGTAGTGCTCGCGAACAGCAGGATGAGTATCAGTCCGGCCTTTCTGTAGAGCATTGAGCCTCCTGTGTGTGAAATCAGAATCGGATTCTGAGCCCGGCGAGCAGGCCCGGGAGCAGGCGCCAGTTCGCCTCAGTCCGCCTCTGACTTCTCGGCCGGTGGCGGCACCCACGCTCCTTCGAGGGCCGTCTGCTCGGGCCCGTACAGACGCAGGACCATGTAGAACGGGCCGTCGGGCGCCGGCAGCCAGTTGGACTCGCGGTCGGGGCCTGGAGTGTCCTTCTGCACGTACAGCACCAGGGATCCGTCGTCCTCGAACCGGAACTGCTCCATCATGGTCGAGTTGAGCAGGTACCGGTCGAGCGGGTTCTCGATGAACAGCTGCGTCGCACCGTCGTATATCGTAAGCGACCAGAAGGCGTCGACCGGCGGCAGGTCTCCTTCAGCGAAGGTGACCGTGTACGCGCTTTCAGCCCCGTCCAACGGTTGTCCATTAGCCCGGCGCTCCACTTCTCGGAACCACGTTCGGGGCCGCCGGTGGGGATCTCAACCACCGGGCCCACGCCCCACATGACCCCGTCACTCGGGGGCACGTAGAACACTGTCGCCACGATATCGGCCAGGCCGGAGGTTCTCTGGCCGCTTTCCGCCGAAAAGTCCGGGATGAATGCGAACGGAAAAATCGTCCGCGTGATGATTCGACCATCGGCGAGCGGAATGACCGGCTGAACATTGAGCACGTTCGTCGTGCGATCGTGCGGCCCGAGCCCGAAGTCGTTGTTGAGCTGGAGTGGCAGGCTGATCAGGTTCGCGATCGGGTTCGCGGCGGCCGTCGCGAGGGCCGTTTCTTCGGCCGCTTTGGACGGCTCGGCGGCCTCCTGTGCCTGGAGGACGGATCCGGCCGCGAACAGAGTGCCGAGGGTTAGAACCAGTGCTCTGCGAAACATTCAATCTCCAGTCAGCTTCGGAATGTGACACCCCCGGTTCCCGGCCACGTCTGATCAATCGTCGGGCACGAAAGAGGTTTCCTGCAGGCGGTCCTCCAGGTTCACGAAGTGCAGGCGCTCGATCGTCCCGTTGAACGGGAAGGGCGCCTGGTCGAAGTAGTCGTCCGCCACGGGGCTGCTGGTGTCCATGCCCACGTCGAAGGTCTCCGATGCGGTGAAGGATCCGGGAATGGTGCGTTGCACGGTGCCCGTGGCCGCCGGCTCGCCGTTGATCCAGAAGCTCACCTCTGCGGGAGCGGCCCGCTCAGAGGGCGTCCGCATCTCGAACTCGATCTTCACTGGGCCGGCCGCAAGTCGACCGACATTGATCTTGTCGCGCTTGAGGAGCAGCGCGCTGTACTCGTAGCGCAGCTCACCGTCGTAGGCGTAGAGGGTAACGCCGCCGGCGTAGCCGCCCATGGCGAAGATCACGCCGCTGGCGTTCGGCGGTACCACGAGCTCGATCTCGGCCCGGAGGTTTCCGTTCCGGACGTTGGGCGCCTGGCTCTCTGGGATGCGGGTCATGCCCGTATAGAGGGTCCACTCCGTGTTCGTGGTCCTCTTCATCTCATGTGGGTAGAACACGGAGAAAAGGCCGCCGCCGATCGGTAGCACCTTGTTCTCCATAGCAACGCGCAGGAACAGGCTCTTGAGCTCCTCCAGTCGTTCGGGTTGCTCGGCGCCCAGGTCGTGGGCGAGGGCGAAGTCCTGGCGGGTGTCGAACAGCTCCCATCGGTCCTGCATGGGATCCCAGTTGCCGACGTCGGGCAATTCGGCCACCCAGGGCGTTCGGGGCCCGAAGCTGCTGGCCATCCATCCTTCGTGGTAGATGCCGCGGCTGCCCATGATCTCGAAGTACTGGGTCGTCTTGCGCTCCGGAGCCGTGGCAGAGTCGAAAGTATAGACGAAGCTCGTCCCGTCGATCGGACCCTGAGTATGGCCGTCCACGATCTTCGGGTGAGGAATATCGAGGATCTCGTAGAGCGTGGGAGCCAGGTCGTTGACGTGGTGAAACTGCGGGCGTGGCGTCTCGTCAGGGCGGATCTGCGCCGGCCAGGAGATGACCATCGGAGTGCGCGTGCCGCCCCAATCGGAGGCAATCAGCTTGGTGTAGCGGAACGGGCTGTCGCCGGCCCAGGCCCAGGCGGAGTTGTACATGTTGTCCACGCGCGGCCCGCCGATGACCCGGAGGCCGCCCAGGGCCTCTGCCACCGCAATGTGCTCGGAAACGGTGCTCGGTATGCCGTTCTGCGCGTTGAGTTCGGCGACGGTGCCCGCCATGCCCTCAGCCGAGGCGCCGTTGTCGGACTGGATGTAGATGACGAGCGTGTTGTCACGAATGCCCTGTGCCTCGAGCTCGTCGATCAGCTTGCCCACCTGGGCGTCCGTGTGCTCCAGGAAGCCGGCATACACTTCCATCAACCGCTCCTGAAAAGCGCGTTCGCCGGCGGGGATGTCCTCCCACGCGGGCATGCCCGTGGGACGCGGAGACAGTTCGGCGTTGGCTGGAATCCAGCCCATGGCCTTCTGACGTTCGAACACGCGCTGCTGATATGCGTCCCAGCCGTCGCTGAACTTGCCCTTGTACTTGTCCGCCCATTCGCGGGCGACATGATGCGGACCGTGAACGGCGCCCGGCGTCCAGTACATCATGAACGGGCGGTCGGGATGGATTGCCCGGTGCCGGCGCATCCAGGCGATCGCCCTGTCCGCCATGTCCTCGGTCAGGTGGTAGTCCTCGTAGTTCTCCGGATGGGGAGTCGCGATCGGCGTGGTGTTCTCCCACATCGTGGGTTCCCACTGAGAGGTCTCTCCGGCGATGAATCCGTAAAAATAGTCGAATCCGTGGCCTGTGGGGAACCGGTCGTAAGGACCGCTGGCCAGGGCGTCGACCGGCGTGTTGTGCCACTTTCCGAACGCGGAAGTCGCGTATCCGTAGTAGCTCAATACCTCGGGGAATGTGGCCGATGACTTCGGGATGATGCCGGTGTAGCCGTCCCAGTCGTTGGCAAGCTCTGCGATCTGCCCGGCGCCAACACGGTGATGATTGCGCCCCGTCAGCAGGGCGGCCCGGGTCGGTGAGCACATCGCCGTCGTGTGAAACGCGTTGTACGAGATGCCCTCATCGGCCAGCCGGGAAAGGGTCGGCGTGGCGATCTCACCTCCGAATGTGCTCGCCTGCCCGAACCCAGAATCGTCCAACATGACGATCAGGATGTTGGGGGCGTCCTCCGGAATCCGACGTGGCTCCACGCGCCATTTGTGGACGGACTCCTGCATGGAGAGTCCCACGTCGCCGCCCATCGGTGCGGAGGCGAAGGGCAGGACGGAACCGTCATCGGGTCGATCTGACAAGGAAGAGGTCGAGGCTGACGGAGTACCGCTACATGCGGCCAGGGTGATCGTCAGGGCTGCCGTCACGAGCGAGAACGAATAGAAGCGCTTCATCGGTCAATCCTTTTCTAGTTCGCACACCGCGGCGCGCCAGGGAACTGGCGCATGCTTGACGGCTTCATCGCCTGACAACCCCCGTGTCTCGTATTCCTCGCCGGTCGACGGGATGCAGCGATTCCGATAAACTTTACTTGACAGGCTTACACTCAAGTAGGTTACTTACAGTAGTTCAATGTAACCTACAGTTCGGCAATTATCAGCAGCAATTGGACTTAACGCGGATGACTCGAACGATCTCCAGCGGCAGCGTCGACCGATCGCCGATCGTGGAGGCTCGCAGTGGCCTGCCCGAGGACGAGATCCGAGTCCAGCTGGAACGCATCCTTGGGCATCGCGAGTTCGAGGCCACGGAACGACTGCGGAGCTTCCTGCGGTTCGTCATCGAAGAAACCCTGGCCGGACGGGCTTCCCGGATCAACGGGCGCAGGATCGCGACGCAGGTGTTTGGCCGGGGGGAGGACTTCGACGCTGCACGCGATCCGATCGTTCGCACCGAAGCCGGCAGGTTGAGGCGCGCGCTGGAGCGTTATTCTCTGCTGGCAGGCGTCCGCGATCCGATTCGCATCGACATTCCCAAGGGAAGATACGTCCCGCGATTCACCGGACAGCCGGCGAGCCGTACGCGTGCGTCGGACGAGCCCATGCCCGCTGGACAGAGGGCTCTTCCACCGGAGGGCCCCACCGTCGCGGTCCTGCCGTTCCAGAACCTCACGGACGAATCCGAGAAGCTGTACTTCGTGAACGGTCTGGTCGAGGAACTGGTTGCCGAAGTGAACCGCTACCAGGACGTCGTCGCCGTTCCCTGCCAGCGAGTCGTGTCGGGAGGCAGCGGGGATGTCAGGCTCCTCGACCTGAGCGGGGAAGTCGGCGCCAGGTTCCTGCTGGGAGGCAGCGTCCGCCGTGACGAATCGGCGGTGAAGGTCACGGCGCAACTGAACGATTCGACGATGGACCGGCAGATCTGGGGACGCTCGTACACGGTCGACCTCGAGGCGGCCGGATTGATCGCGACCCAGGAGGGAATCGCCCGTGACGTGATCGCGGCGATCGCCGGAGAGTACGGGATCATCGCGAACCGGCTTTCCGGGGAGTCTCGCGGCAGGCCGCCGGCGGAGCTGGGCACGTACGACGCGATGTTGCGCTACCACCACTATATGCTGGTCATGACGCCCTCGGCTTGCGAGGAAGCGTTCGTGGCGCTTCATCGGGCGATCGATGAAGAACCCGCGCACGGTCCGGCGTGGTCGGCGCTCGCCCACCTCTACGCCGTTGCGTACGAGTTCGACGACCCCGACATCGAGTCGCCGCTCCTGATGGCGAAGGAGTACGCGCACAGGGGCGCGGCGCTCGCGCCCGAAAGTCAACTCGCGCGCACCATCCTGGCGTACATCCATCTTCTGAGTGATAAAATCGATCTCTGCCTTGGTGAGGCAGACGTAGCCCTGGCGCTCAACCCCAACTCGCCCAACTTCTTGGGCGCGATCGGTTACCTGCTCATCTGCTGCGGCGAGTACGAGCGTGGATCCTCACTTCTCCGGGATGCGATCGCTCTGAATCACTGCCACCCGCACTGGTTCCACCACGGGCTGTTCATCGACCACTTCCAGCGAGGCGACTACGAGAACGCCTGCAGGGAAATGGAGATGGTCGGGCACCCGGTCGGCTTCTGGAACCTGGCGCTCAAGGCAGCCGTGCTGGGCAAGCTCGGACGCGCGTCCGAGGCAAAGACTGTTGCCGGAGACCTGCTGGAGCTCAAACCCGACTTCGAGGGCCGGGTCCGCGAGATAGTGGCCCGAGGGACCATGCCCCCCGACGTCCGGGAGGAGTTCCTGGATGGGCTCCGGAGGGCCGGATTGCGCATCGACGGATAGCGGTGCTCTTCACTTCGACGGGAACACGAAGCTCCCGTCGAAGAACGCCTCCTCCGGACCGTGTGCAGAGGACCCGACCCGCGAGCTTTCTTTCAGTCGGTTCTCACAGCCGGTGGCGCTGTCCACTCACCCTGGAGCGCTGCTTCCTGGGGTCCGTACAGACGCAGAACCATGTAGAACGGACCGCCCGGCGCTGGCAGCCAGTTGGACTCGTGGTCGGCACCTGGTGAGTCCTTCTGCACGTAAAGAACCAGCGAGCCGTCGTTCTCGAATCGGAACTGCTCCATCATGGTCGAGTTGAGCAGGTACCGGTCGAGAGGGTTCTCGATGAACAGCTGCGTGGCGCCGTCGTACATCGTCAGCGACCAGAAGGCGTCGACCGGCGGCAGGTCTCCTTCGGCGAATGTGACTGTGTATGCGTTCTCGGCCGCGCTCAGCGGTTGCCCGGTCGAATCGACGAAGTAAACCGGATACATGGCCTCGACCGCCGAGTTACCGTACAGCCCGACGTGGGCCGCGGCCGTGCGGAGCATGTAATAGTCGGTTGTACCGAAGTTCTCCCGAGCACTCTCCTCCAGGAATGCTCTCGTTCCGACGATCTTCCCGCTCAAGCGCGGGTCGGCGCTCTCTGCCGCGACGAAGGCTTCCAGATCTGCGAACCCCTCGTTCACGCCGTCCGCGATTGCCGCCTTGATCTCCGGTGAGAAGGCTTCGAGGTCGAACGTCCCGTCCGTGCCCAGACCGATCTTCGCGAACCTCTCGAACAGCGCCTGCTCTTCCGGATCGGGCTCGACGAGGCTCAGCATGAAGTCGATGTAGTCGAGAGACCGGGCGTCGAACTGCGAGCCCTCGATCCACTCCGGGAATTCGATGGCCGGGGCGGCTGGTGGCGCCTCCGTGCCCAGGAAGCTGCTCAGCGACTGGAACGAGTAGCCGTCCTGGATCTCTTCGACTCGGCCCAGGTCGTCCAGGCCGAACAGCTGAGTCCGGACGATCACGAAGAACAGGGGGGTCTCGGAGGAGATCACCGCGTCCATGCCATCGGGCGTGGCACCTTCCCACTCTGGACCTGCGATCAGGTAGCTTCCCGCCACGTTTCCGGTCGCGACCGTGCTCACATAGGCGAAGTTGTGCGTGTAGAGGTCAATGAACTGGAACTCGTAGAAGCGGTTGGCTTCCATCTCGGGAACTGTCAGGACGAGCGGCTCGGCTCTCAGGTCACCCCAGCCCATGCAGTACGGCGTGTCGGCGTTCGGCGTGACGACGGCCTTGTCGTCTGGCGTGAACAGCCTCGCCTCGCACGAGAGATAGTTGAGCGGCCCTTTGTACTCGGGCGACTGCTCGTTCACGGAGTACATGTTCAGGGTCTTGTAGTTCACCACCATCGGGAAGCCGTAAACCCAGGCTTCTTTGGCGATCGACTGCACCTCGGCCTCAGTCAGGGATGCGTCGTCCGCCGGAGCGCACGCTGCGAGGGCGAGCAGGGCTGCGGCGGCGAGGAGAGCTCGGGCGTTTGGGAGGGACATTCAGACATCCTCGGTTTCGGGTGCCGGTAGGCAGTCGGGAGCCGCCGAAGATGCAACCGGAATACTTCATGAATTAGTAAAGTTAAATGCTTGTGCCTGATGTCACAAGCCGGCCCGCTGGTGGCTGTGAGGTCTCGGGAGGGTGTCCGGGGAGGGTGTCCGGGGAGACCCGGCGGACTCCCCGGACGATTCACTTCGGATCAGCTTTCCTGGCGCTTCGAGTGCTCCGAGTGCTTCGAGTGCGCCTGAGCGAGCTAGTTGACCAGCGCCCCGTCTCGCACGAGGACCGTGCCGTCCACGGTCACGGTGGCGTTGACGATCGGAAAGCCATAACCGCCGGTGGTCTCGTTCTTTCCGCCGAGCAGCTGGTTATCTCCGAAGTTCAGCCACACCATGCCTGCGGCGTCAGCCGGCCGATAGTCGGCACCATCCTCCTCCATCACCTTGAGGTGAGGATTGAGCCCGATCGAGAACGAGCCCATGCGCGTGGCTTGCTCATCGAACGGAGCCATCGCTTCCTCGAAGCAGGCCGCGTTCTCGTCGGAAGTGAACTCCTGCAGCTGCCCGTCCCGGACGACGAAATGGACTCCCGTCATCGGCTTGAACTGACAGCGGGTATCGGTGTCCATGACGCGGCCGATCGCCGACTCCTCGTCGATCGAGGCGAACACCTGGCCTCCGGGGAGGGTCGTCCAACGTTCGAGAAACACCTTGGACTTCGACTCGTCGGGCGTAACGATCCCGTCATCCACGAACACGGTCCGATTGCCCATCGAGAAACGGATGTCCGTGCCCGTAGGAGATGTGATATGCACCTCGTCCGCGTCCTTCAGAATTGCAGCGAGCGCCTTCCCGTGGTTGGAGATCGCAGCGTAGTCGGCGTTGATCGCGGCCCACTGCATCGCGGAGTAGGTGGCGAATTCCAGCCCGCTCTGCTTCGCGTCCGCCTCGGTCGGATACGTGACGGCGACCCCCCGCAGCGGGGTCGAGTTCAGCATGTCGTTGAAGAACTGATTCGATTCGGCGCCCAGGGCGAAGCGTTCCGGCGGGACGTCACCGAACGTCGCCTCCGGATTTTCGATCGTCGGAAGTCCGATCCACACGTCCACGGTCTTCAGCCAGGGCTCCCAGTATTCCGGTACCTGGCTCACGTACTCATCCGGTACCTCGGTCCAGAAAGAGCGCGCGACCCGGTCTGTGTTCAGCATCATCTCGACCATGCCGCCCGCCTTCTGGGCCTCGATCGCCACGGCCTCCATCAGGTCGAGCGAGTGCTTGCCACCGAAGATGACGACGTGGTCCCCCGGCTCCACCGAGGCGGACGTGTTGATGAGCTGGACCGCCAGGCGGGCGTCGTCCTGCGCGAAGGCCGGCGCGGGCGCCAGCCAGATTCCGACAATGCCGGCGAGTGCGAGGACACGGATAACGGAACTGCGAAATCGGATGACCATGCGGCGCCTCCTTGAGGGGGGACGGGGATTGTTGGGGGGCCTCTCGAATATACACGAGCAATGTCCCGATTTGTACCCCGGAAGGAGGAGATGCGCGCGTCGCAGGTGAGAGACATGGGCTCCGACAGGGTGGCGGCATAGCCGATCCGCTCGGCTTTCACCCGAAAGGTGCCAGGATTCGAAGCTCGCAAGCGAAATGCGCCGGACGCGCTGCTGACGACGGTCATCACCTC
>CBDUVN010000030.1:0-18444 GCA_965370685.1 uncultured bacterium
CGGTTCTGGCGGAATCGACGATTTCGAAGCGTTGGCTTCGCGCGATCGTTTTTGGCGTCCGCTTCTCGACCATTGCGTTCGCGTTGGGTGCGATCGCCAACATCGTGGGCGGCGTCGGATTCGCTTCCGTAGTGACTACCGGAACCACGAATCTCATCTTCGCGGCTGTTGGATTCTGGTTGGCGGCGGCTGTGGCACTTGGCATCGTGTCGGTTTCCACGTCGACAGCAACGGCCTCTCGTCTTGGGGTTACCCCGGCCATAGCAAAGACCATTCAACGCGACGCGCACCTCGTGGTCGGCCTTCTGGCAGTCGTCGGGTGGGCCAGCACTGTTCTGGCCGGTTTCGAGTTGCTCAACCCGGTGACCACCGCTCTGAAGGATCTGCTCGACGCGGGGGTCTCGGTCGGAAACTTCTCCCTGACTGTCGGTGACGTACTGATCTTCAGCTTCATCATGTGGCTGGCTGTCAAGCTGTCGCAATTGACGAGTTTCGTGCTCGGCACCGACATTCTGCCACACGTGGACCTGCCTCGCGGCGTTCCGGCCGTGATCGCGAAGCTGATCCAGTATACCGTGATCCTGGTCGGTGTCCTCGTCGCTTTCTCGGCCGTCGGGGTCGATGTCGACAGGATTACGATCGTGTTCGGTGCACTCGGCGTCGGCGTGGGATTCGGTCTCCAGGGCATGGTCAGCAACTTCGCGTCGGGCCTGATGGTGCTGTTCGGCCGGGCGATCAACTTCGGCGATACAGTACAGTTCGATGACTTCGAGGGAGTGGTTGAGGACATCGGACTGCTGCAGAGCACCGTGCGCACGTATCACGGGGCCGATGTCATCGTCCCCAATTCGATTCTGATTACGTCGACCGTCGTCAATTGGACGCGCGACGAAAACGACATTCGACGAATAGACGTGCCAGTAGGAGTTGCCTACGGTACGGACCCGAATTCCGTGATCGAGGTTCTCGAGGGAGCGGCGACGAAGCACCCGTCTGTCGTCCATAATCCAGCCCCGAAAGCTCTTTTTCTCGGTTTCGGCGACAACTCGCTGAATTTCCAGCTCAATGTGTGGTTTGCCGAAAACAAGTGGTACAGTGCAAGCAGCGATCTGCGGATCGGCGTGAACGATGCGTTGAATGCGGCGGGCATCGAGATCGCGAGACCACAGCGAGATCTGCATCTTCGTACGATCGACGAGGGAGTGTCATTCGACGTGAAGCCTCGAGACGAAAACGATGGGTGAGACGACGACGGGACACAACGTATTCGGCGCGAGCGCGTGGATTTCGCGGCTCCTGGCCCGAGTCGGAATCTCGCTGGACTCGAAACATGCCAGCCGACTGACGTTGCTGCTGCTCGTGGCAGTCGTTTCCTTGCCTCCGTTGCTCCTGTCGGTATGGAGTGGCACCGCCTGGGGATCCACCGTCGATATTCCGTTCCTGCACGACGCCAGTGTGCTCGCTCGTCTGTTCGTGGTCATTCCGGTGCTGGTCATCGCGTCCCGTGCGATCGGCATGCAGCTCGGCATGGCGATGCAGTACCTCGAGTCGTCGTCACTCATTCCTGACAGCGATATGCCCGATTACGAGGACGCCAGGACCGATCTCAACCGCCGGGCGAATTCGCTGTGGATTGAGGTGCTGCTTCTCGTAGTGGCGCTCCTGGTACCGTGGATCGCGATGCGGTGGTTTCCAGCGCTCGAACCGCGTGGCGACCTGTCCACATGGGCTGTCGGAGCTTCCGACGGCACCACACTGAGCGCTGCCGGCTGGTGGTTCGGCATGGTCAGCAGACCGCTGGTGGGCTTTTTCCTCCTGCTCTGGGCCTGGCGCTACATCGCATGGGGTCTATTTCTGAGGCGAGTCGGGAGCCTGGAGCTGACGATCCTGCCGGCGCACCCCGACGGGGTCGGTGGACTCAACCCTGTCACGCAGGCACACCTGTCGTTCGTGCTGATCGGATTCGCCCTGCATGCGGCGCTGTCGGGAGCGCTGGCCGACGAGCTTCTGTACGCCGGCGCCACCATTACGCAGGTCGGTCCCGAGATCGCGTTCTTCATGATCATTTCGATCCTCGCTCTCACAGCTCCCCTGGTCGTATTCGTTCCCGGGATGCTCCGGGCCAAGAACCGGGGTCTGGTCGAATACGGGTGGCTCGCTCACGATCTGACTGGGGCATTCGACACCCGGTGGTCGGCCGGCGGAACAGGGCTCCTGGATTCCGCGGACCCATCCGCGATGGCTGACTTCGGCGCCGATTACAACCAGGTACGGAGCATGAATTCCTTTCCGCTCGGTCTGCAACAGCTGGCTTCCATCGGGGTCATCCTGTTGATTCCGTTCGCCTTCCTGGTTTTCACGCAGATCTCTCTGACCGACCTGATCCGGACGATGGTGAAGAAGGCGTTCTAGATGTCCGGGTCGGTCGTGCCGTTGATGGATGTGCTGCTGTATGGAACCGGCGCGGCCGCGTTCGTCTGGCTCGGCTTCTCCGCCTTCGTCTCCTGGCGGGAGGGGGAGCCCCGTGCCGCCGGGCGACTGGCGCTCCTGGCCGTCCTTCTGCCCGTGCCCTACCTGGCCGTAGTTCTGCTCCCGGGCTCAGCTGGCACATTCACGGGCGCGGTCATCCTGGCGCTGACGCTCGCTGCAGTTGCTCTGCTCCTGGTTCCCACCGGCTCGAAGCACCGCGCGGAGCGCGACACGCCGACGACGAGATTCGACGAACGGGACGTGATGTTCTCACGTGCTCGCCTCGTGCCAGCCTCCGCTTCGTTCCGGGCGTACTACGAGGAGAAGCCGGAGAACTACGCCCCGGACGAGAAGTTTCGCGCCGAGGCCGGACTTCTGCGCGAGGGCTCGACCCTGTTCGAGCCGCTCGCTTTCGCGGCCGCCGAGGCCAGCTTCACGACGGTCGAGGAACTGCGGTCGCTGGTCGATGGGAAGGTGGCTGCCGACCGGGAGGGCGTAGACGCAGAGGCGATGACCCGGTTCATCAAGGGATGGGCCGTGAAGCTGGGGGCGGTCTCGGTCGGGATCACCGAGCTCCGGGACTACCACAAGTACACGACGGTGGGGCGCGGCGAGCAGTATGGACAGCCGGTCCAACTGGATCACGCGAACGCGATCGTGGTCACGGTCGAAATGGCGAAGGAGATGATCGACCGGGCGCCGCGCGGCCCGACCGTGATGGAGTCCGCCCAGCAATACCTGGCGTCTGGCGCGATCGCCGTCCAGATGGCCGTGTTCATCCGCAGCCTCGGATATCCGGCACGGGCTCACATCGACGGAAACTACCGGGTCATCTGTCCGCTGGTGGCCCGGGATGCCGGCCTCGGGGAGATCGGGCGGATGGGCCTGCTGATGACCCCGAACCTCGGTCCGCGGGTGCGAATCGCCGTCGTCACCACCGATCTGCCGCTGGTCTTGGACCAGCGCGTGCCGGAGCATTCGGTGATCGACTTCTGCTCGATCTGCCTCAAGTGCGCGGACGCCTGCCCCAGCAAGGCGATCCCCGCCGGAGCCCGGACCGAGATCGACGGAGCGGTTCGCTGGAGGATCGACCCCGAGGCCTGCTTCACCCACTGGTGCAAGATCGGCACGGACTGCGCCCGCTGTATTTCCGTGTGTCCGTACTCCCACCCGGACAATCCGATGCACGCTGCGGTGCGGTTCGCGATCAGGCGGTCGGCGATCTCGCGCCGGCTGGCACTCGTGGCGGACGACTACATCTACGGACGCCTGCCTCCCCCTGTGGACTCGGACGGCTGGATGGAACAGGGGAAGTAGGCCTGGATGCGCGGTCCGCCGACCGCCGGTCGTCAGCTGCCCGGCGGGAAGCCATCCAGCATTTTGGCCACGGCGTCGTTGATCTTCTGAGTGCGATCGTCGGGCGACGTATTCTGGCTGATGTCCGTGGTCGCCGTCCCGCTCCACACCTGCTTCTTGGTGGCACCATCGAACATGCCGAGAATCAGCGTCCCGGTCTCGTAGTTGGTCGCTGTGGTAGTGGAGGTTCCCATGCCCATTCCCATCCCCATGCCCATTCCCATGCCCCATCCTCCACCCCAACCAGTCGACATGGTGTTGTAGGATGTCTGCTGCGCGGTCGTGACCTGATAGCTGACCCCCAGGTCGCCACCGGAACTCACCTTGCGAAGACCCTTCGACGCCAGCTGGGAGTCCACGGCCTGCTGGATGCGACCGCTGTTGATGTCGTTCGCGCCCGTACTCTGCGCGTCGAACCAGCTGTAGGTGGAATACTTCGAGAAGTCAGCCGACTGATCCCAGTCCGTGCTGGTCGAGATCCCGCCGCCGCACGCGGCGAGGACGACGGCGAATCCGGCCGCAAACAAAGCTCGAGTCTTCACTGCGTGTCCTCCTCCTGTGTGTGATCCGCTGGTACAGCATCCCTGAAAAATAAGGACTCGACAGCAGTCGAATCAAGTCGATCCGGAACGCGAGCGCGCATATGTATTTCGGGGAATGTGAGTTCGTGAAGGTACCTTCATGAACTCGACATTGGCTGAAAGGACAGGTACGCGCCAGCGATTGGCCGGGAGTTACTGGAGCTGTTCGAGATCCCCTTCGATCCGCTCCCACTCGGTCACCAGCTTCTCAACCTCCGACAGCAGGTCGTTCCGCTCTGACTCGAGCTTTCGCACCTCGCCCGGGGCCGTTCGGTCGTAGAACCCGGGATCAGCGAACGTGCCGTCGATCGACTCGACGCGGGACTCGGCCTGTTCGATCCGGGCCGTGATCTCATCCCGACGTCCGGTCAGCGCCCGGATCTGGTCAGTGGCGCCTACCGTACCTGCACCCTTCTTCCGTTTCTTCCGGCTCCTGGCCTGTGTGGAGGCATTCCCGGCCGCGGAAACGCTTTCGGACGCGGAGCCATCCTCGAGCCCGGCCTTCTTGCCCCGCTTCGCTCCCCTCGCCTTGAGGACCACGGTATCCACGTCCAGGTGATCGTCTCCGCAATCGTGGACGTACGCCTCGTACGTGCCCTGGTAGTCACGGATTCCACCGGGTGTGATCTCCACGATCCGGTTGGCGAGCTGCGATACGAACCAGCGGTCGTGCGACACGAAGATGAGCGTGCCATCGAACTGGTTCAGGCTGTCGACCAGCGCCTCGATCGACTCGAGATCGAGGTGGTTCGTCGGCTCGTCGAGCACCAGCACGTTTGGCCGCTCGATCGCGAGCTTGCAGAACACGAGTCGGGCGGCCTCGCCCCCGGACAGCGCTTCGAGCTTCTTCTCCGCTTCGTCGCCCGAGAACAGCACGCGCCCCATCTCGCCGCGGATGAACCCGATCGTCTTGCCCGGACAGAAGCCCGAGATCCAGTCCTGCGCCGTGTGGTTCGGGCTCTCGAACTGCTCCTGGTGATCCTGCGCGAAGTAGCCTGGGTGCGTCTCATAACCCCATTTCACGTTTCCGGCATCGGGCTCGAGCTCTCCCATGACGATCTTGAGCAGCGTCGATTTGCCGATCCCGTTGGGGCCCATGATCGCGATCCGGTCCCCCCGGTTCACGGTGAGATCGACCCCGTGCAAAACCTCGTTGTCTCCGAACGACTTCTCGATCCCCGCGATCTCGAGCACCTCGCGCCCGCTGTGCCGCTTCTGCTCGAACCGGAAATTCGGATATCGCCGGGAGCTCATGGGCAGTGACTGAAGAGAATCAGTTTTCTTCTCGATCAGGCGCAGCTTGCTCTGGGCCTGGCGGGCCTTGCTCGCCTTGGCACGGAACCGGTCCACGAACTGCCGGTGATGCGCGATCTCACGCTCGCGATTCGCGATGTCCTTCTCACGCCGGTCCCGTTCCTCCTTCTTCCCGCGCAGGAAATCGTCGTAATTCCCCCCGTACAGAGTGACCGTCTGGTAGTCCACGTCGAGAATGTGCGTGGAGATATTGTCGAGGAAACGATGGTCGTGAGAGATGATGACGGCCGGGCCCGAGAAATCACGCAGGAACTTCTCCAGCCAGCGGATCGACAGGATATCGAGGTGGTTCGTGGGCTCATCCAGCAGCAGGATGTCCGGCGTGCCGGCCAGCGCCTGGGCGAGCAGCACGCGCAGCTTGAACCCCCCGGAGAGCGTCGACAGAGGCTGGCGATGGACTTCCGTCGGGATGCCCAGCCCCTCGAGAATCTCGGCCGCCCGGGCCTCGGCGGCATAGCCGTCGTGTCGCTGGATCGTCTCCTCGAGCACGTAGAACCGATCGGCGTCGAACTCCGCCTCGTCGGCTTCGAGCAGCGCCTCCTTCTCGACCATCGCCTGCCACAGCTCGGAGTTTCCCATCATCGTGACCCCGAGGATTTCCTCGTCTCCGTACAGGAACTGGTCCTGCCGCAGGATTCCGAGTCTCACGTTCTTCGGGATCGATACGGAGCCCTCGGATGGATCGAGGTCGCCGCTCAGGATGTTGAGCAGCGTCGTCTTGCCCGAGCCGTTCGCGCCCACGAGTCCGTAGCGCTCGGCCCGGTTCAGTTGGAACGAGGCGTCGGTGAACAGCGTCTGGTCGCCGTACCACTTGCCGAGAGATGAGATCGATATCATGGGGGGGCATACTACACGGAAGGTCTCGGGGAGGAACAGGGGACGGGGCAGTGGTTATACTGATGTGTCGCGTTCACCTCCCCTCCTCGCGCGACACCAGGGCTGAGAAACGCCCGGAAAGCCCGTGCGATGATACACGTGCTATGACGATCAACCTGTACGCCGCGTGGATCTGCTTCCTGTTCGGCGCCCTCGCCGGGGCGACCTCGGGGTTGTTCTTCCATGGTGAAGCGTGGCTCGGCGGGTACACGCACTGGCGCCGGCGAATGGTACGTCTCGGACACATTTCGTTCTTCGGCATCGGCCTGCTGAACCTCGCCTTCGCGCTCACGGCCGAGTCCGTGGGGCTGACGTCCGGACTGGAGCTGCCCGCATACCTGCTGATCCTCGGGGCGGTAGCCATGCCCGTCGTGTGCTACCTGTCGGCATTCCGCGATGCCTTCCGGCACCTGTTCTTCATCCCGGCGGGCGCCGTCACGGTGGCGATCGTCGTATTCCTGTGGAGGCTAGTGAACCCATGAAGATCGGACTGCTGGCTCTTAGCGGAATCCGGGTCGTCGACGAGGAGCTCCTACGTCTCGGCCTCACCTTGCCGGGATTCGTGGAGCGGAGCGAGGTGATCGCTTCGCTCCCGAGCCTGGGACTGCTGACCCTGGCCGCGCTGACCCCGCCGGAACACGAGGTCGAGTATCTGGAGGTGCCGGACCCGCGATCGATGGAAGAGCTCCCGAACGGCTTCGATCTCGTGGCCATCTCCTCCTACAGCGCCCAGATCCTGGAAGCGTACGAGCTCGCCGATCGGTACCGCGCGCAGGGTACGTCGGTCGTGATCGGCGGACCGCACGCCACCGTGCTGCCGGGAGAGGCGGCGCTGCATTGCCACGCGGTGGTGATGGGGGAGGGAGAACCCTGCTGGGGCCAGCTCCTGGCGGACTTCGAGGCGGGCGAGCCGGAGCGCGTGTACGATGGCCGTCCGCACGATTACGATCTCGGAGACGCTCCCGTTCCAGCCTACGAGCTGCTCGACATCTCCGAGTACAACCGGCTGACCGTGCAGGCGAGCCGCGGCTGTCCGCACCGATGTGAGTTCTGTGCCAGCTCGGTGCTCCTCACCGACCACTACAAGCAGAAGCCCGTGTCGAACGTCGTGGGCGAGATCGACCGGATCCTCGATATCTGGGACGAGCCGTTCATCGAGTTCGCGGACGACAACGCGTTCGTGAACAAGGCGTACTGGAAACTGCTTCTGTCGGAGCTGGGCGATCGGCGGTTCCGGTGGTTCGCCGAGACCGACCTGTCGGTCGCAGGAGACGCCGAATTGCTGGAGATGATGCGGGCCAGCGGCTGCGCACAGGTTCTCGTCGGCTTCGAGAGCCCGGTCGAGGCGGGGCTGGCCGGCCTCGACCTGCACAACGACTGGAAGCTCCGGCATTTCGCCGAGCACCGCTCGGCGATCGATACAATACAGTCGCACGGGATCACGGTGAACGGGTGCTTCGTCATCGGACTGGACGGCCACACGACCAGAATCTTCGACCAGGTGTTCGAATTCGTGCGAGACTCGGGCCTGTACGAAGTGCAGGTCACGATTCTCACGCCGTTTCCGGGCACGCCGCTGTACGAGCGTCTCGAGCGCGAGGGCCGGATTCTCGAGCCGGGCGCGTGGGACCGCTGCACCCTGTTCGACGTGAACTTCCAGCCATCCCATATGAGCCCTTCCGAGCTCGCGGAGGGCTTTCGGGGCCTCGTTCAGCGGGTATACGGCGAGGACTTCACGCAGTGGAGAAGAGATAACTTCTGGAAGTCGCAGGGAGGGAAAGGGCAAAGAGGGAAGGCGGCCGAGAGGTCACGTCAGAAGCCACCGCCGAGGCCCGGGAGCAAGCCCCCGGTGCCTCCGCAGAATGGAGCCGTGTCGTGAACAAGAACTCCTCATTCTCGATTCTCTTCTACGTTTCCGCCCTGTTCGACGGGGTGCTCGGCGTCGGATTCCTCCTCGCCGCGCCCGGCATTTTCGAATGGCTCGGAATCCCGCCACTCGAGCACTACGGGTATATGCACTTCGCCGCGGCGCTGCTGATCGTGTTCGCCCTGATGTTCCTGGCGATCGCCCGGAACCCGCTGGCGAACCGGAACCTGATTCCGTACGGGATGCTGCTGAAAGTGTCGTACTGCTCGGTCGTGTTCTACCACTGGTCCACGGGCGGGATCTCGGACATCTGGAAGCCGTTCGCGTTCGTGGACCTCGCGTTCCTGGCCCTGTTCGCATGGGCGTATGTCGAGCTGGGGAAGATCTTGAGACAGGAAGCCCTCTCCGACTGAGGGTGTCTCTAGAGCTATCTGGCCGTCAGTCCTTCGTCCGCAAGTAGACGTCCTCGGGGAGCCCGAGCTCTCGGATGAGCGCCGCGAAACGGGGATCGTCGCGCAGGCTGTCGTAGGCCGGATCATCCAGAAAGCCCACCATCATATCGTAGTTCGCCATTGCCTCGGTGAGCCAGCGCATCGCCTCGTCCCGTCTCCCGAGCTCGGCATACACCAGGGCCAGGGTCCCTGCTGCCGGGTAGGTGTCGCCCGATTCCATCGCCCGAGCGATTGGTTCGACGATGGCCAGCGCCGCCGCCGTGTCTCCCAGAATGGCCGGCGCGAGGGCCATCGCGGCCTGCATCCACGTCGGGGATCCCACCCCATCGAGGCGCTGCGCGTCCGCCAAGTACCAGTCAGCCTCGGCTTCCCGGCCCATGCGGATCAGCAAGATACCCAGCTCAAACCGCGAATTCGGGTCGTCCGGCTGCATCTCGACCAGGCTCTCGATCTGCCTGACGGCCGCATCGTAGTCCATTCGCCTGTAATGCGCGGCATAAAGTCCCCACGACGGATAGTAGGCCAACGGGTCGAGGTCGAAGGCGATTCGCGCCGCCTCCAGGGCCTGTTCGGTTCGCCCTAGAATTCCCTCGACCACTCCCAGGCTGTGGTATCCCGCCCATTCGCCCGGTGCTAACGCGATCGTTCGCTGGAAGTGCTCGCGTGCCTTCTGCCACTCATGCCTGTACGCGATTTCCGTCCAGCCGAGCGCCCAGTACGATTCGAACAGTTCGCCATCCAGTTCGATCGCCCGCCGGGCGAGGCGCTCGGCCTTGGAATACGCCTCCTCAGGGGGGGCGAGCAAAAAGTTGCCGACCACGATCTGCTGCACGGCAAGGCGGGCGTAGGCCCTGCCGAACGTCGAGTCGATCTCGATCGCCTGTTCGAACTCCCGGGTGGCGGACGCCGAATTGTCTGGCGTCGGCGCCCGCAACTGGTACTGAATTCCACGCAGGAAATGATCGTACGCCTGCGGATTCTCGGTCCAGCGTCTCGTAAGTTGCGCAGCCTCGTTCCCCCGAAGCTCCACCTCGAGTCTCGCGACCACGGTCTGCGCGATCTCCTGCTGCACATCCAGCAGGCCTGCCGCCTCCCGGTCGTACACCTCGCTCCAGAGCGTGTAGCCCGTCTCGGCATCGACGAGGCGGGTGGAGACCCGCAACCGAGACCCGTCCCCACTGACGTTGCACTCGAGGACGTGTCGGACACGAAGCGCGGACGCGACCTCTCCGATCGACGCGCCGCTTCCCTTGAACGAGAATGACGAGGTCTGCGAGGGGACGCGAAGCTCACTTACGAAGGACAGTCTCGTAATCAACTCGGCGGCGAGTCCGTCCGCGAAGTACTCCTGGTCCGAGTCCGCACTGAAATTCGAGCAGGGAAGTACCGCTACGGAGTTTTCGGGCAGCGGCTCCTGTCGGAAAGAGAATCCCGCCACCGAGCTCTGGAATGCCGGACTGTTGGCGCTCCGGTTCTTCAACGTCCACACACTGCCGCCCGCGAGCACCAGCAGTGCCGTGAGCAGTACGAGCTCACCCGGACTGACCTTCTGACGACCCTTCTCGCCGTGATACCAGGCGAGAACAAGCGTGATCAGGAGGCCGAACAGGAGTAAAACGGTGGCGCCCTGTCGGATCCAGATCGGCCACAGGAACTGCTCGGCGACGAGGTCGAAAAGCTCGAGAGTCAGCCATGCGCTGGCGAAGTAGGCGACCGCCCACTGGACGATTTTGCGCTGCTTGAACATCGGTCGGTCCTGGTGACCCGGTAGCGTTTCCGCGGCGGCCGGATCCAGCAGGACCCGGTACACACGCACCGGTCGCTCGAGGTTCTTGAGCGTCTGGTGCCCGAGATCTTCGAAACCAAGGTCGACTTTGTTGTGGACCTGGCTGTAAGCGCTGTCGGAGACCATGATGCCGCCGGGGTCGGCCAGCGACTCGATCCGGGCCGCCACGTTGACGCCATCTCCGAAAATGTCCCCATCCTCGAAGACGATATCTCCCACGTTGATCCCGATGCGGAACTCGATCCGGCGCTCAGCAGGAACATCCGTCTCGCGCCCGACCATCGCTCGCTGGATCTCGGCTGCGCACTCCACCGCATCCACCGCGCTGGCGAACTCGGCCAGCAGGCCGTCGCCGGTACCTTTGACTACACGGCCGTGATGTGTCTCGATGGTAAGGTCGACCAGGTCGGTCCGGGCGGCGTTCGGACGCGCGAGAGTGTCCGCCTCGTCCGCCTCCATGAGGCGCGAGTAGCCGACCATGTCGAGAGCGAAGATCGCGGCCAGCCTGCGTTCCAGCTCTGCCTCCAGGAAAAGAGGGGAGAGGCCTCGCCAGCACATTGGTTGGATTGGAGGTGCTCGCGCAAGCGCAAAGCGATTGCAGCGTGGTGTGGCGACGACGTGAGTGACGTTCGAGGCGAGCAGGCGCAGAATCTATCTTTCCGCGTGCTGAGTCGGACCGTTTCCCTACGTCACCGGCCGGGTACTCATGTCCGAATTGCTCGAGCAGGTCAGCTCGGCGCTCGCTGACCGTTGCCGAATCGAGTCGGAGATCGGTAGCGGTGGAATGGCGACCGTTTTTCTCGCGGAAGACCTGAAGCACCACCGCCAGGTTGCGATCAAGGTCCTGCATCCCGACCTGGCCGCTACGCTCGGGGCCGAGGCGCTCGGGGCCGAGATCCAGCGCACGCTCGGACAGGCGGGACACGTGACAAGTCTCGGAAGATCGCTCACCTGGACTTCCACCTCACAGAGCGCCGGTGACGCTCGCGTACTTGTGACGATCACCGCGGAGGACGGCCGCTCGCACATCCTGGTGGAACAGAGCCCGGGCAACGACATGACGAGGTTCATTGCTCCGCCTCTGGCCGCTGCCGGCGGCGGAACCGTTGGCATTGCCATGATTGCCCTTCTGTTCGCGGGCGACACCGGAGCGGCCGCAGGCGGAATCGCCCTCGTTCTGACAGGGGCCACATTCGCGGTTGGCAGCGCGCTGACTGCCTCCCACGCGATGTGGGCGCGGTTCAGAGACCGGTCCATTCCACGGGTCGAGAAGCTGGCGGACCAGCTGGCGGAATCCGTATCACGGAAGGCGCTGCCGCCCGGCCCATCTCAGGAGTAACGGTTCAGGACCCGGCTCTCCTCAGGAATGGTGCCGGGAAGTGATCGAAACTTCCGGGTATAGAGATGACGGTCCGTCGAGAAGCGGTGCATTCGTGCCCTGCAGGTACCGGCCGAAGAACTCCCTGACATAGTTCCGCTGGATCTCCAGCGCTCGAGCACCGTCGCTGTCACCTCCCTCTCCGGGCCACGTGGATGTGAACAGCGGGAGGTCCGTGAAGCTCCCGTGCTCGAATCCGTCGATGACGAGGAGGTACGCGGGTCCTTCCGACCGGTCGCGAAACACCGTCAGGACCGATCCACCCACGCCCGTCCCGGGCCGACGAGCGGAGAGCAGCATGAGCGCTGCGTCCGTGGGCTGTTCGAGGAGATCCCCGAACATGAAGCCGTCCATGTCCACCGCCGCCAGGACTCGTGAGTCGGTCGCGGCAGACTGGCCAGCCGCGGCACCGCCGATCGAGTGGCCGATGACTCCGACCCGTTCGTCGTCGATCATGCCTGCCAGCGGTCCTTCCCGGCCGCTCAGTTCGGCGAGACGATCGACGACGAAGCTCCCGTCGGCTGCCCACATGCGGGTGCTTTCCTGGTGTCGGGGGCTCGCGTCCAACAGGTTTCGATAGGCACGCGCCTGCTCTTCGACGCTTTCCGCGCCGCTGACCGCGTCCTTCAATGCCTCCTGCCGGTCACCGTGTGCCTCTTCGAGCCGACCCAGATAAGCCGGATTCTCGGGCGAGAACGAAACCAGCGCGCCATCCGGAGTTTTCAGGAAGGTCGATTCGTAGGCGTGGCCCACGCTGGCGACGACGAATCCGTAACTCGCCAGCTCTTCGACAAGAGCCAGGTGAACTCCCGTGTGGCCACCGTAGCCGTGGTGATAGACGATCAGCGGATAGGGCGCCCCGGACAGATCCGGATCGGCTCCCGCGTACGAGTGAGTGTTCACCAGCGCGAACACGCTGTTGACGAATATCGGCCAGCCCAGGAAACTGGCGCTCGCGCGCGTCTCCGCAGCACTCCGGTACTTCACGGGGGAGCTGCCGTCGGCCGGCCGGGCCGGATACCACACCTGGGCAGTGACCGTGCGAAAATCGCCGGGATCATCGGTGAGGATCTCGGCGCGCGCGCTGTCGACATACAGCAGATCCAGCGTTCCGATTCGGTACGGACCCGTTGGCGGCAGAAGCTCTGGAATCCTCAGCTCAGGCTCCGGCTCCTCCGAATAGAGTTCCGATCGGAGCTTCCACGAACCGCTTGCTGACCTCTGGTATGCGAGCAGGTAGTGCAGGGAATCCGTGCTCGTGGCACTGTCGTCCCGCGGCTCCACGAAAAACACGACGGTTCCCCGGTCGGTCGCCGAGTCGCCGTGAACCAGCAGTTCCGAACTGGAAAGCGTGGTCTCGAGAGTCGCGTTTTCAAGTATTACGCCCCACAGCGCCAGCACGGCGTCGGATCCTGCCACGACGGCCGTCTCCGGTGTCTGGAACAGGACCTCGGGAGCGTAGATGTCAGCCAGCGCTTCGAGGTCGCCGCCGGACTCCGCGCGCTCCAGCCGGACCCGAAGCTCCACCAGTTGCTCGATGTCCTGCTGCAGCCCACCGGGCTCCTGCGCGGCCGAGCAAGAGGAGCAGGAAAGCGACACGAGAAGCACCGCCGGATATCGCCAGACAGCTTTCCAGTGGATCACGGCCCGACCTTCCGCCCTTCCGACGTCGTGAATCCCCACGTGGCAGTCATTCCTTCAACTTTTCCCTCCACGCCTGTCTCGAACTCGAAGGTCGCATCGAACAGATCGAGGACCGAGCCGACGAACTTCGTGCTGTCCGTCGGAAACAGATCGATCGTCGGCTGTCCCTCTGAACTCGCGATCAGGTGTCCATCACCGGCCGTGATCGAGATCATCGAGCCGGGTGCGTCGGGTTCGTCGGGTTCGTCGAGATCACCGTACTCACCTGCGAATCTTGCCAGCGCCTCGGGACCGAGCGTGATCGGCGGCGGCGTGGGAGCCGGGTCCACGGCAGGCAGAACGTAGCGGGACAGAATCCCGATGTTGTTCACCTCCCCGTACCCGTTATCGAATACCTGGTGCGTGAGCACGACCACGAGATCGAAGCTCGGGAACACGAAAATTTTCTGTCCTCCGTGCCCGGACGCGAAAAAGGTGTAGGCGGAGCGGTCGCCGTAGTGGAAATCGTCGCACCACCACAGGAGGCAGTAGTCCGGCATCCCGTCGTTCACGATCTGCCTCTGCGTCGATTCCTCGACCCAGGCTTCGGAGACGATCCGGTCACCGTCCCACACGCCGCCGTCCAGGTACAACTGACCGAGCTTCAGCATGTCGCGCGGTCGCAGGTAGAGGCCCCCGTCCGTGTCGGTCAGTCCGCTGGCGATGCTTTCCCACTCCCACTCCGTGATGCCCAGCGGGGCGAACAGCTTCTCGGCCGCGAACTCCTCGGCCGACACACCGACCTCTCTCTGGATCAGGTAGGATGGGAAGATCGAGTACACGCCGTGGTAGTTGAACTGCGTTCCCGGGTCTGCCACCACGGGACGCGCTAGGGCGAATCCGATCGGATCATCCTCCCGACTGGCCCGGATCCAGTCGTTGTCGGAGTCGCTGTACGGAAGGCTGGTCTCGTCCCACGCGAGCCCGCCGCTCATCGACAGGATTTGATCGAGCCGGATCTCAGACTTCCTCGGATCCTCGGCCAGCACCGCACGCTGCTCCGGGAGCAGCTCACCGAGAGTCATGTCCAGGAATCCCTGCTCGACGCCGGCAATGAGCCCCTGTTCCATGGCGACTCCGAGCAGAATCGAGCCCACGCTCTTGGAGACGGACGCCGTGTACTGTAGAGTTTCAGCGTCGAATCCCGCGTAGTACTCCTCGAACACCAGCTTCCCGTCCTTCGCGACCAGGATGGCATGCAGGTTGTTGAACCGACCGGCGGCCGCTTCTTCCCGCAGTCGGGCGAGCGGAGCGGGATCGAGTCCGACGTCGGCCGGAGACACGGTCTGCCAGTTCTGGTCGCTCGGGTTCTGCGCCTGTCCGCGACAGGCGGTGGAGACGATCAGCAGCCCGAGCACCATGCTCGCACCGGGAGTGAATTTGAGCATTTTCAGACCACCTGGATCAACCTGGTTCGTTCGCTATCGTCATGGTGCTGTACGGCCGTTTCGAGTTCGTGAAGGTACCTTCATGAACTCGCATCTGCTTAACCATGCAAGAAAAACCGGGAGCCCCATAAAACGAGGCTCCCGGCATCGATACCAGGGCAGGACAGCTCCGCTGGACTGTCAGCTCGCCGCGCCGGCCTCCGCCTTCGGAATCGTTCGGTCCCTGTCACTGCTGAACGTCCGGAAGATCAGATCCCATAGCGGCGAACTCACTCCGTAGTCCTTGTCCGGATCTTTGAAGTGATGCCGCATGTGGTGCCGTTTCACGAGCTTACCGAACTTCGTCCGCACCGAATAGTGGTGCACTACGAAGTGGGTCGTGTCATAAATCAAGTACCCCACGATCATGCCCGCGAACGCCGGCCGCACGGCCGTGCCCAACACGAGGGAAAATACCAGCCACACGACGAGCGCCATCGGGATGCTCGCGACCGGGGGCATGACGAGCCGCCGGGCATCGCTCGGGTATTCGTGATGCACGCCGTGAAACAGGAAGAAAATCGTGTGGCGCAGCGTCGGCATGTTTGGAACTACCGCTTCGCCCGGCTCAAGCCCTGCCACGATCTCGTGCACCTTGTCCATGATTGGATGGGGAGCGTGGAAGGCGTACCGGTGGAGCAGGTACTCGATCAGCGTCCACACCAGGAGCCCGATGAAGAACCACATCACCGAGGCGCCGACGGACAGCGGGCTCGTCCACAGCAGAAAGACGATGAGGGGGATGTAGATGATGTGCGGAACGATCGGGTGGACGTACGTCGTCTTCTCGATCCAGTCACTTCGGAACATGCGGACGGACTCGTTCCGATTCGATACGAAATATTCGCTCATGGGGCCTCCGGGTCTGACTCTCAAACTCCCGACGGATGCGACCAGCCGCGATCCGATCGACGGGAAAATACATCGATCTGGCCAAAGGGCCAATGTGACCTCTGTTCGGCTTCCGTCGTCTTGGGTTGTGAGAGTCGGAACCGAAGGGCCCCCGGGGCCCGAAAACTCACACGACGAACAGTGTCCGAGCGAAAGGGATCATAGTGAACACACGAAGCAGAAACGGGCTGATCGCCCTCGCCGCCGTCGCCGCGACGTCCCTGGCCGCCTGCAGCGGCGATGACCCGACCGGGACTACTGCGCTCGACCAGATGATCGATGCGGATCTGGCCATGATCGCGGCCGATGGAACGATCGAGGACGTCCAGGCGCTGCGGGATGCGCAACACGGCGGTTTCTTCATGGATGGCCGCTCCGGATCACGCACCGTTCAGTTCTTCGATGCGGCGGGAGTCGAGCAGGACGCGTATGACGAGCTCACGACTGCCTCGATCTACATGACGATGGAGATGAACCGGGAGATCGAGCGCGATGGCTGGTCGGCCAGTGTGGTCCGCACACGGGAGATGACCGTCACCGGGCTGGAGGGAGTCGAGACGACCCGGACGATGAACGGAACCGGGTTCGAGGCCATTACCCGAAGCCGCCACTCGGACTCGGAAGGCCTGCGCGAGCGTGAGATGACCGGCAGTCGAACGATGGAGGACGTGGTCCACGCGGTTCCGTTTGTGGACAATCCATATCCGCTGTCGGGCACCATCACGCGCGACATGACCGTCACGGTCACGACCCAGCAGGGCACTCAGACGCACACGAGACACGTCGTCATCACGTTCAACGGGACACAGTACCCGGAGATGACGGTCAACGGAGAGCCGTTCGAAGTCGACCTCGCGGCGAGAGAGCGGGACCGGCCGTACGTGGAGGGTGGTCCGCACGGTCCTGGTGACGCGCACCCCGATCACATGTAAATCCCCGGTGCGCGCGCCCCTCGCGCGCGCCGGCCCCCCGAAGACCCCGTCCTTTGCGGCGGGGTCTTCTGCATCCGGGATCTACGGCCTCGGGCACCCCGTGGCGGCGAAGGCGGCTTCGACTTCACGTACCAGCACTGAAAGCTCGCCGTCGCGGGCGTCCCGATTGGCATCCAGCTCCCGATTCGCATCGGCGAGTTCGCCCGCTCTCTTCATGCTGTACTCGAGCCATGAAGTATCGACATCCACGAAGGCGCTCTGAAGGTCCGAGCACGACTTCTCGCCGAGTCCATGTTCTTCAGCGGTGATTCCGTACACGTCGATCGCATTGCGCACGACGGTCGCCAGGGGATCTGACGCCGTGGCGTCCAACTCAAGCGGAGCGACGCCGACCTCGCTGAGATCCAGTTCGGCGGTATCGAGCTCGATCGCCGGGGGCAGGATCATCAGGCTGTCCACGATCGGATCACGGTCGCCCGATTCAGCCGGCGTCGTATTGCGCGTCGCCGCTCTCGTATCAGCAGTGTTATCGCGAGCGTCGTCATTAGACCTGCTTCCTGACCACCCGACGATCCTGTCGGCCCCGGCAGCGGCGATCGCGATGATTCCAACGCTCGCGGCTACGTTGCCCACGTTGCGGAGCCGGCGCGTCCATTCTTCGCGGTGCGCCTGCTTCGCCGTGGCATTCGCCTCTTCGATTCTTGCGTTTTCTTCAGCTTCGAGCTTCGCGGCCGCATCTACGGCCCGCTGCTCGATGAGCATCTCCGCCTCTTCGCGTGCCCGCTGACCACGTTCCTTTCGTGCCAGTTTGGCCGCCCTGCGGCGCTCGGCGATATCGGTCACCTCCAGCGCCTGGGCCTGTTTGTGAGCGGCTCGCTCCGATGCCATGCGCTCCGCCTCGATCTCGGCCAGTCGCTTCGCAGTCGTCTGCTCGAGCAGCTTGCGCTCGACCCGGGCCTGGGAGACCTCCTGGCGAGCGATTTCGGCGATCTTGCGAGCCTTGCTGGCCATCTGTGCCGCGTCTTCCTCAGCCACGCGGCGTGCCTCTTCGAGCTCCGCGACCTTGCTGGCCGCACGTTCCTCGGCCTGGCGTCGGCGTTCGGATTCGGCTCGAGTCGCCTCGCGGGCGGCCTCGGCCTCGGCCGCGAGCACCGAGGCTCTCTCCTCGGCGGATTCCTTCGCCTCGAGAAGCTCGGCTTCCTTCAGGGCGATCTCGTCTTCGGTCGCCCGGAGCGTCGCCTCATCGTGTGCGGTGGCCCTGGCGGCGTGGCGCTGCACTTCCTGCTCTGTGGCGCGCTTCTCCGTCGCCATCCGCATCGCTTCTTCGGCGGCGGTTCGGGCGGCCTCGAGCTCGGCCGTGCGCAGCGCGACTTCCTGCTCGGCCGCCTCCCGCTTGCGGACCTCCTCACGAGCCGCTGTGAGTGCAGCCTCG
>CBDUVN010000031.1:0-18193 GCA_965370685.1 uncultured bacterium
CTACCACCAGCGCCGCCAGTGCCAGCACCGCGGCCCACCTGCCTCTTCGTTCACGTGCCATGGATCCGCCCGGGATATGTATGTGTGATCGTTCTACCGGAACCGCCATCTCGACAGGTCGAACCTGCACCTCGAATGTTCGACCGCGCCGCTCGGCGTCTGATTCCCTTCGCGCTGCGGGAATTGCCCGGGGTCGCACTTACTCCCCTGGACGCCGAACCTCGCGGTCTCACTTCCGGTCGGAAGACTCGGCCGGCTCGTCCTCGGACTCCTCGTGCTCCTCGTGCTCCTCGTGCTCACTTTCCAGCAACCTGCGATACATCTCCACCTGCTCTGGATTCAGGATCGCCTCGATCCGCGCTCTCGCCGAGTCCACCACTCTCCCGTACTCGGGACGGACCTGGTCGAACACCTCGCTCATTCTTGCGCGGGTGTCTTCCAGCACCGGCGAGATCTGCTCTCTCTGCCCGATGGTCAGGCCCAGTTCATCGGCGAACCGCTCGATCGTGGTCTCACGCCGGTCCGACCGCTCGGTCGACTCCTCACTCGGCTCTGCCGGAAAATCGAGTCGCCGATCGATCGCGATGCCACCCGCGGCCCCGGCCGCCAGCGTGACGAGGAGAAGCAGAGCTACACGGATTCCTGTAGAGTCGGAACTCACGGGTCCATCGTGATAGAGGTGAGAACGATATCCAGGTCGGTCAGCGAGTCTCCGGGGAATGCGGCAGGAAGTTCCTCGGCCGAGGCCCATTCGATGAACTCCTCGAGCCGGGGTGCGTCGGCGGAGGCGGTAACCGTGGTCTCCGATCGAGCCGCCGGGCGGTCACCCAGGGCGAGGCCTGCAAACAGAACCGCGAGCGCTGCTGCGACTGGCGTGAGAAGTGAGGCCCAGTCGGATGCGACCTCCCACCATGTAAGCTGGCGCACGTTGAGAAGCGGCGCGGCCGCATTGGCGATCGAGCGCTTCAGCCGCGCTCTGGTGATCTCATCGGGCCGCAGGGTCTCCAGCCACCTCGGCCATCCCGTCGCACCCTGCCTGTTGTCGTTCATCTGCTCGCTTCGTCCTTCCGTTCTTCTTCGTTCGACGGGAGACTCTGCTCTCCCAGCCGATTCCGCAGTGCCTTCCGACCGTGGTGCACATGTGCTCTCGACGTGCCCACCGCGATTCCCAGGATTCCGGCGATCTCCTGGTGGCTGTATCCCTCCAGGTCGTACAGGGTCACGGCCATTCTCTGCATCTCGGGCAGTTCCGCCAGCGCTCCGAGGACCAGGTCCCGCGTCAGCCCGCGATCCAGCTCCGTCGCCGGGTTGGATCCCATCGAGGCCGATGCCGGAATCTCGTCGTGCGACCTCAGTACCTCGCGACGTCTCAGGTTCAGGGCAGTGGAACGCAATACCCGGTAGAACCAGGGACCGAACGGACTTCCCGGTTGAAGCTGCTCGATCCGCTCCAGCGCCCGAATGAAGGCGTTCTGTACCGCGTCTTCCGCATCATGCGGATTCCCCAGCACCGCCATCGCAGCCACGTACCCGGAGTCCACGTACCGCTCCACGAGTACGCCGAACGCAGATTCGTCACCTCTCTGCACTCGCCGCACGAGCGTCGGCTCGTCGACCACGTCCGTGCCGTGACTCCGGCGTCCGATCACCGGACTGTCCGTCTCACCGGACTGTTCGCCCGGCGCGAATGGCGCCGATCCGCGGACCGGTGGCATATTCGCGTTGACGGCGACCGGGGCGTGTGATCACATCGCGCGCTCGCATCTTCCAGAACACGTCCCTTCGAACGGGCGTTGCAGGGGAACGGATATCGGATGCTAGAGGACCCACCGAGGAGAGGGCAAGGTGAACCGCTCGGAACGGGAGGCGCGCCGCTCGGATCACATGTGTCCACGAGGGGCGGCGTCGAGCATGCCCCCGCTCGCGCACGCGAAATCGGGGCGGATGCGATCCAGATCTTCACCTCTGCGCCTCAGCGCTGGTCCGCCTCCATAATCTCGAACGAGTCGGCCGGTGCGTTCAGGGCTGGCGTGACAGAAGCGGGAATCCGGACGACCGTCGCGCACGCCAGCTACCTGATCAATCTTGCGACGGAGCGCGACGATCTCCTGGCCAGGTCGATTGCCGCATTTGATCAGGAGATGGAACGGGCCTCGTTGCTTGGACTGGATTTCCTCGTCACGCACCCGGGAAACGCCACAGGCGGAAACCGCGCCGAGGCGTCGAGCCAGAACTCCGGCGCCGTCGCCGCGGCGCTCGCGTCGTTCCCGGATGGTCCGATGGTCCTGTTCGAGACGACGGCAGGAGCCGGAACAGCCCTCGGATTCCGGTTTGACGAGTTGGCAGTGCTGCTCGACTCGATTCCCCCGGAGTTGTCGGATCGGGTGGGAGTGTGTCTGGATACCGCACACGTATTCGCGGCCGGGTATGATCTTGAAACCGATCCGATCTCCGTCCTCGATGCGTTTGAAAGCGAGATCGGACTCGATCGACTCCACCTGTTCCACCTCAACGACTCGGTTGGCGCTCTCGGGAGCCGGCGGGACCGCCATGCGAACATCGGTGAAGGACACATCGGCGCGGCGGCGTTCGGAGATTTGCTCAGGGACTCCAGGGTCGTGCACGTGCCTGGAATCCTCGAGACGCCGAAGGGAGACGATCCCGTCGCGTCGGACCGGAGAAACCTCGAGCTGTTGAGGACAGTCGGCGTGGGACACACGGACGTTTGACTCGTTTCTTGCCGCCTCGGCACGGCGAGCGCATCTTCGCATCATTCCCTCGAACCAGGTGACGAATGAACGACTCGATATCCGACAAGAACTTCGCGGCGGATCCCGGATTCCTGCGCACCGACTCTCCGGTCGACCGTCCTCCGGGACTCGACCTGGCCGCTCGTACGCTGGTGGAGGAACGAGTTCGAGCCCTGCGACGGATGCTGGATCGGGATCTGGATCCGGACGATATCGTCCTTCGCCCGACCGCGCCGGCGTCGCGCCGACACCTGTTCGAGGAAGCCTGCGACCTGTACTGGAACGAGCTCAACTGGGAGCAGCTCACCGATGAGGAACGTGTGTCCGGTGGAGAGTTGACGGAAATGGTGTTTCCGGGCTTGCTCGCCCTGGTCAATGCGTTGCTTCCACGATCGGAAAATGGAGAGCCGGACAGAGACCGTGAGCACCGGGACGTGGCACACGACTTTCTGTTGTGGCTGGCCTCTCGCCTGGTCGAGCTGCGGGTGACGCGGCCCGAGGACGAAGAGGATCGAGACCGGATCATAGCGGAGATTCAGGTCACCGATGACCTGGTGGATCTGGTTTCGTGCCGGCTGTTCTGCCTGTCCGACGAAGAAACGGGACGACTGAGAGGCTGAGAGTGAATTCGATAGTCTGTATCAAGCGTGTGCCGGATTCCGAGGCACGCATTCGCGTCGCCGCCGACGGACGGAGCATCGATCTGTCGGGAGTGAAGTTCGACATGAACGAGTTCGACAAGTACGCCATCGAAGAGGCCCTCCAGCGCAGGGAGGCGGCGGGTGAGGGCCTGGTCACCGTCATCACGGTTGGCGGAGATGACGCCCGTGAAACACTGCGGCAGGCGCTCGCGATGGGTGCCGACGAAGCGGTGCTGCTGCGTGCGGAAGTTTCGCTGGATGGAATGCCGATTGCTCGTGCGCTCGCCGATGAGATCCGGGACCGTCCGTTCGACCTCCTGCTGTTCGGCAAGCAGGCGATCGACGATGACGGCATGCAGGTTCCGGCAATGGTGTCGGAGTTTCTCGGCCTTCCGTGTGCGACCGTCGTCGTTTCCCTGGAGATCGAGGATGGTCGTCTCAAGGCGCGCCGGGAAATCGAGGGCGGACACGAGGTGGTCGAGTTCGAGCTTCCCGGCGTGGTCGCGGCCCAGAAGGGCTTGAATGAGCCCAGATATCCGAGTCTCAAGGGAATCATGGCGGCGAAAAAGAAGCCGCTCGAGGAAAAGGATGTCGTGCTGGTCGATGGAGGACTCGAGCTGGTCGGGATGAGTGGGCCGCCTGCCAGGCCTGAGCCGCAGATCGTGGGCGAGGGGGCGGAAGCGGTGCCCGAGCTGGTTCGGCGACTCCGACAAGAAGTGAAGGTGCTCTGATGGCTGACGTGATCGCATACGCGGAACTGAGGGACGGGGCTCTGCGGCCCGTGGCGCGGGAGACCGTGTCGGCGGCCAGGGCGCTCGCGGACGAACTCGGCGGCGACGTCGTGGCCCTGGCGCTTGGCGGACCCGGGTCCGCGGAAGCCGCGCGGGAGCTGGCCGGCTACGGAGCCGACCGGATCCTCACGGCCGAACACGAGGCGTTTGCGAACTACGCTCCGGACGCCGCGGTGCGGGCGATCGAGTCGATCGCCGGTGGCCTGTCGACAGCTGCGATCGTGTTCCCGGCTACTGCCCAGGGGAAGGACCTGTCAGCGCGGGTCGCGGGCCGTCTGGACCGTTCGCTCGCCAGCGAGGTGACGGAGCTCGGGGTCGAAGATGGGTCGGTGGTCGTGACCAGGCCGGTGTATGCCGGTAAGGCATATGCGCGGCTTCGATTCCGCGGCTCTCCAGCTCTGATCTCCATACGTCCGAATGTTTTCCCGGTCCTGGAGAAGCAGGGCGACGGAGTCGTGGAGACCCTGGATCTGGAGCCCGGTGAGGCCCGGACGCGCGTCACGGGCGTCGAGGGCGGCTCGCGTGAGCGACTCGATGTCGGGGAAGCCGATGTCGTGGTGGCGGGAGGACGAGGACTGCAGGCACCCGAGCACTGGAAGATGCTCGATGACCTGGTGGATGCTCTCGGACCGCAGGCGACGCTCGGTGCGAGTCGGGCGGTGGTCGACGCGGGGTGGCGTCCACATGGAGAGCAGGTCGGCCAGACCGGAAAAGTCGTGTCGCCGAGCCTGTACTTCGCGATCGGGATCAGCGGCGCGATCCAGCACCTGGCCGGTATGCAGACGGCGAACGTGATCGTAGCCGTCAACAAGGACCCCGAGGCACCGATATTCGGCGTCGCGAACTATGGCATCGTGGGTGACGCGTTCGAGGTCGTGCCCAGATTGACGGAGGAGATCCTGATGCTCCGCGATTCGGGCGGCTGACGCCCCCGGGCTCGATCTGCGGCCCGGACTGTCGCTAAAGAAGCCGCGGGGGCGGCCGGTTGCCGTCCCCCAGTAGTGGGGGAGGAAGAATGCCGAGTATTCCCTTCGTTCTGAGCGTTCTCGCACCACTCATCGCCGTCGTGATTCGCGTCGCAGCTCCTCCCGGAGCCGGTGCGGCGATCAACCTGGTCTGGTTGCTCGGACTGGTTCCGGTATTCCTCGTCACTCGATATCTCGGCTGGAAGGGCGCCCTGTACGGCCTGCTGTGGGCCACGGTCCCCATTCTCATCACGACGTTCGCCATGGGACTGCGGGACGAGGTCCCGGTGGACATGACGGCCCTCGGTGCCGTAATCGTCACGCTGGCGGCGGCTGCTCTCGGGGCCGGCATCATGACGGAAGGCTGGAGACGTGAGCTGGCTGCCGGGGCCCGTGCGGCACCCGACGCCCTCATTCGGGAGCAGCTGGGCTTCTTGCCGGGGCGCGAAGTCCTCGACTATTTCCTCACGAAGCTGTTTGCGGGGGCTCGCCGGAATCCGCCGCTGTCTGTAGTCCTGTTCGAGATCTCCGACCTCTCCGACCACGTCGAGATCGACGGTCCAGATGTGGCAAATCAGGCCCTGGTCGAGACGGCGAGGGCCCTGGGGAACGTGACCCGGGCGATGAACGTTCTCGGCCGATACGACGACGAGACGTTTCTCGTCCTGCTCCAGGGCGAGGACGTCGCGGGAGCGTATTCGTTCGCCCACCGGGTGCTCGAGGAGATCGAAGCAAAGCCCGCTCCGTGGGAAGGCCGAATTCACCTGAACGCCGGCGTTGCGGCGTATGACGAAGATGTTTCTGAGTCCGAGGAGCTGATTCGGAGGGCGGAGAAGGCGCTCGAAGCGGCACGCTCGCTTGGCGGCAGCGTGGCAGTGGTTTACGGCGGGAGCCACGAACAGGCGCTGGGAATATCGGGGATGTTCATCCTGCAGTCGGACGGACAGCTCAAGGAGGTCCATCGCACGGTGTAATGGTAATGAAAATGCGCGCTGATGCGCGTCAGCCCTCCCAGCTCTCGATCTGATCTCGGACGCAGGATGCGAAGCGAAACAACACGAACTCCGCCGCCCGGGTGAGAAGACCAGTCGCGATCACCCCGGACAGCCGACCCGTGACGCGGAAACACTGCTCCAGGTCGATCCGCGTAATTCCGCTGCCGGACGACAGGCGGCTACGCATCCGCATTTCTCCGTCTCCCCAACCGTGGAGCTCAGATGCGACGGCCTCCAGCGATGCCGACAGCCGTTCTGCGTCGAGTTCAGTGAAACGCGCCCGCCCCCTGAAGGTGAGGCCGAACGGGCCGAATTTCAGAGCCACCTCTCCCCGGAACGTCCGGTCATCGACAACCTCGAGCAGGCGAGCCCCGGGCAGGCAGGAAGCGACGTTTGCAGGGTCGGTGAGGAAGCGCCACACGACATCGGTGTCGCGGTCGACAAAAATACTCTTCTCGAGACATACTGCCATCGCGCCTCCCGGCGTGTCGGTCGGAGGGGCGAACCTGCCGCGCGGCCACGTCGACCGTCAAGCGCATGGCCCCTGTCGCGCAGGCACGGCCCCGCTGAACATTCGACAACATGAGTATAACTGAAGTCCGCGGCTTTCTCCGCGAACAGGCCCTGGCCGGCGAACCGGTCGGTATAGCGGTTCTGCTCCGTGCCTGGCGGTCTGCTCCCCGAGCCCCGGGGGCCCGGTTCGCGGCCGGACCCGGACCCGCGACTGCCGGCTCGATCTCGGCCGGTTGCGTCGAAGCCGACCTCCGCGAACACCTGTCGGGGGTGGCGCGGGGTGGTCCGCCCGGGATCGTGCGGTACGGAATCAGCGATTCAGACGCGACGGCGGTCGGCCTGTCGTGTGGTGGCGAAATTGAAGTGCTGATCCAGGCGCACGACCCGACGGATCCGGTCTGGCGGCGGCTGGAGAGCGCCGTGGAATCCGGTGAGGAGGCAGTGCTCGCGACCGCGCTGTCTGATCCGGTTCTCGGCCGACGGATGCTGATCACGGCCGGGCACGACCCGGTCGGGAGCCTCGGCGACGCCGGGCTGGACGCCGCCGTCGTCGCAGCGGCGGATCAGGCGCTGGCAGAGGAGGGGATCCCGAGTGTCGCGGTTCTCGGGCCTGAGCTGGAGGTGTTTCTTGAGCCGATGCTGCGTCCGCATCACCTGGTCGTGGTCGGCGCGACGCCGCTCGCGCTCGCGCTCGCGGGCCTCGCTGCGCAACTCGGGATCCGGCTTACGATCGTCGAGCCACGGGAGACGCTCGCGGCTCGGGCCCGGGAGTTAGAGGTGAAGACGATCCAGGCGGCGCCGGAGGAGGCCTTCCGGGAGATGAATCTCGACCGTCGGTCCGCGGTCGCGGTGGTCGCGCACGATGAGCGACTCGACGTCGCAGCTCTGACGGCGGCTCTGCGTGCCGGAGCGGGCTATGTCGGTCTTCTCGGTGGGCGTCGTACGCAGCGTCTGAGACGTGAGGCGCTGCTGGAGCAAGCTGTTGCCGCAACGCAGATCGAGCGAATCCACGGCCCGATAGGGCTCGACATCGGAGCGGAGTCCCCGGGGGAGATCGCCCTGTCCATCCTGGCCCAGGTCGTTCGGCACTGGAGCATTCCGAAATCGAAACGTCCTGATTCGTGATCCCGCCCGCACGGTCCAGCGACGTTGCCGGACTGATCCTCGCCGCGGGTGGGTCTTCGCGCATGCCGGGGCTGAGCAAGCTGCTTCGTCCATGGCACGGTGGAGTGCTGCTCGAAGCCGCGGTCCGCGTTGCAGGCGAGGCGGGGCTTCATCCGTGTGTCGTCGTAGTGGGGTCCGACGCGGAGGCGATCGCTCCCTGCCTCGACCAGCACGAAGTGATCCCGCTCGAGCACGGGAGCTGGAGCCGGGGGCGGGCCTCTTCTCTCGCAGCAGGCCTTGACCGCCTGGCTGAATTCGAGGCAGTCCGGGCGGTCGTGGTGCTGCTCGGCGATGAACCGCGGGTGTCCCCCGAGGCGATCCGCGCCGTCGTCGAGGAATGGCGAGACGGATCCTCCGACCTCGTGCGCATGCGATATCGCGATCGACCAGGGCACCCGGTCCTGCTGGGGGCGGCAGCCCGGGAACTGGCACTGAACTTCGAGGGCGAGGAGTCGGTGTGGAGCCGGCTCACCGCGTCCGGTCTCGTCGGCACCGAGGTAGCTGTCGATCTCCCGGCACCGATCGACGTGGACGTGCCATCGGCACTGAAGGCAGCCCGGGCCAGGGAGAATGCTGCGTCATCAGGACCCGGCAATCCCCGAGGGTCGGACTGATGCGGAACGCCGGGCCGCGCGCGTACCTCGCCGCCGTGATTCTCGCGGTGTGGGGGATCGTGGTGTCTGTCCATGCGTGGCAAACGACCCACGTTCCCGCGGCGGAACGGCTCGCCACGGCCGCCCGGAGCCTGCCGCCCGGGGATTCCTGGTACGCGATCTACCGCGGGAGTGAACGCGCCGGCTGGGCGCGCCGGCAACTGGACACGCTTTCCGGAGGCCGAGGGTTCGTTCTTCGCGAGCGGGCCGTGAGGGAAATACGGCAACTCGGAGCGGCGGCGCGGACGGAAACCGATCTCGTCGCATGGCTGGACGCAGGAATCCAGCTCGACAGCCTGGTGTTTCGGAGCATGATCGGCTCCGACACGTCCCGGCTCGAACTCCACGCGGAAGGCGACACGGTGATCTCGCTGGATCCCGGAGGCCGCCTGCGGGTCTCGGAGCGGCCGCAGCTGGCAGGCAGTTGGCCCCTGCGATTCGCGTCCGACGAGGCTGCCAGGCGATCGGGGCGGTCCCTGACGCTGGTACTGTTCGATCCCGGAACGGCGCTGGCCCGTGAGATCCTTCTCCGGGTCGGTGAATCCGAGCTGCGGGTCTGGGCCGACAGCGCCGACACGGATCCGGAGACCGACGAGTGGATCTCCGTACGGGAGGACACGGTCCGGGCATGGCGGATCGAACGAATCGAGGGTTCTCTGGCGCTTCAGATCTGGGTGGACGAGGACGGCCGAGTGCTGGAATCCGAGGAGCCGGGCGGACTGCGACTCGAGCGCACGGCCTTCGAGCTGGCGTTCTTCAGTGAACCGGAAACCCGGGAGGGGACGCGTTGATCGAGCTGGAGGCGCTGACCAAGAGATACGGCGAATTTCTGGCAGTCGATGGTGTGACCCTGACGATCGGCGCGGGTCGGATCTTCGGGCTCCTTGGACCCAACGGTGCCGGGAAGACGACGACTCTGCAGATGATCGCGGGCATACTCGAGCCCGATGGTGGCCGGGTTCGGATCGGGGCATACGACATGGCCACGGAACCGATGGCGGCAAGGGCCATCCTGGGATTCGTTCCCGATCGGCCGTTCGTGTACGAGAAGCTCACCGGGGCCGAGTTGTTGCGGTTCACGGCCGGCCTGCACGGGATTTCGGGACCCGCGTTGGAGCACCGGATCGACGAGCTGCTCGAGTTGTGGGACCTGCTTCCGTGGCGAGACCAGCTCGTCGAGTCTTACAGCCACGGTATGCGCCAGAAGCTGATACTCTCGTCGGCGCTCGTGCACGGACCGGATGTTCTCGTGATTGACGAGCCGATGGTCGGACTGGATCCGAGATCGGCGCGGTTGCTGAAGAGCCTGCTGCGGACTTACGCGGACAGGGGCGGCACTGTCCTCGTGTCCACGCATACGCTGGAGCTCGCCGAGGTGCTGTGCGACGAGCTCGCGGTCATCGACCGGGGGCGCATCACCGCGTCCGGATCGCTGGCGGATCTTCGGAAAGCGGCCGAGACGGAGGATGCTGGACTCGAGGAGATATTCCTCAAGATCACTCGTGGTGCGGCGGAAAGTGAGATCACAGCGGTCCTGGAAGACCTCGCGTGAAGGTAGTTCGCGAGATTCTCCTGCTGCTGGGACCGAAGTGGCGGTCTGCCCGGCGACGAGGCGCCGGGGCGAGGGGTCGGGCCGGTCGAGCCCTTCTCGTGCTCGGCGTCGGCGCCGCCGCGTGGCCGTTCGTGTACTTCACACTGGTTCGTTTTCTCCGGGCGCTCCGTGCTGTGGAGGACGTCGGACCCCTGCTCGCCTCGCGGCTGCTGGCCCTCGGGCTGTTGATGTTCCTCGGAATCCTGCTCCTGTCGAACGTCATTGCAGCGCTGTCGAGCTTCTTTCTCGCACGAGACCTTCCGGCGATCCGGACCACCCCGGTGGACGGCCTCTCCCTGTATCTGGCGCGATTGAGCGAAACTCTGGTCAACTCGTCGTGGATGGTCGTGCTGCTGCTCGTTCCGGTGCTGGCCGCCTATGGACGGGTCTACGGCACCGGTCCGGGATTCGCCTTCGCAGCGGTCGCCGCCGTGGTCCCGTTTCTCGTGATCCCGGCAGCGGTCGGCAGCGCACTGACTCTGCTCCTGGTGCGGGTGTTTCCGGCGCGCCGGTCCCGGGACATCCTCGCCGTGATCGGGCTCGGATCGGCAGCCCTCCTCGTTCTCGTCCTGAGGGTGCTCAGACCGGAACGGCTGGTGAATCCGGAATCGTATCGCAATCTGGTCGACTTTCTCGAGGCGCTGCGAGGACCATCCTCCACGTGGCTTCCGTCTCAGTGGACGGCGGATGCCCTGGCCGGAGCGCTGGAAGGAGGCTTCGATCCGCTCACCTGGCTGCTTCTGTGGACCACGGCGGCGGGGGTCACGACTCTCGGGGCGATGCTGCACCAGCACCTGTACGCGACCTGCTTCACACGCGCACAGGAGGGAAATGAGAACCGGCTCACGCGCACCGCCGGGTGGCGTGGACTCGAGTGGCTTCTGGCTCCTGTCGGCATTCGTCGGCGAGAGTTGATTCTGAAGGACGTCCGGTCGTTCTTCCGGGACCCGACGCAGTGGTCGCAGCTCATCATTCTTGCGGTCCTCGTGGTTGTATACGTCTACAACATGCGCGCGCTTCCACTGCGAGCCGGAACGACGATCTCGGGCTATCTGACGACACTCGTGCTGTTTCTGAACCTGGCGCTCACGGGATTCGTTCTCGCCGCGATCGCCGCGCGGTTCGTGTTTCCGGCGTACAGCCTGGAAGGCCGGACCTTGTGGTTGTTGCGAAGCTCTCCGGTGTCGGCGTCGGAGATCCTGGCGTCCAAGTACTGGATCGGTGCGGTTCCGTTGACCGGGATGGCGCTCATCCTCACGGTCATGACGAACTTCGTGCTCGGGGTTCCGCGCGCCCTGTTTCTGCTTTCACTCGGGTCGATTCTGTGTCTGAGCCTGTCGTTTACGGCGCAGGCGCTTGCCTGGGGGGTGTTCTACCCGGAGTTCGAGTCCGAGAACGCCGCCCAGATCCCGACCTCGATCGGGGGACTTCTGTTCATGCTCGGAGCGCTCGGGAGTCTCGGGTTTGTCGTCATCGCCCAGGGCTGGGCGCTACGAGGCTACCTGACCAGCGGTCTTCCAGGACGCGTTCCCCGGCCGGCGACGCTTGAAGAAATCGGCCTCGCATTCGGGATCACTCTCGGTGTAGCACTCTTGACGGGGGTGCCGGCAATGAAGGCGGCGGAGCAGCGGATTCGGATCGGCGCAAGGGACTGACACCGGATCAGTCGAGGTTCGACAACGCCCTCGCGGTGGATTCACGGAACTGGTGCAGCCCTTCTCGCGCCTGCCGCATCTCCTCTTCCGTGAACAGTCCTTCCTGCTGGGCCAGCAGCAGTTCTTCGCGCTGAGATTCTTCCAGCAGGCCCATTTCGACGGCGAGAGTCGCAAACCGCTTGTCCGGCTGCCGTCGCTGCTCCATCAGCACTCGCGCCACCTCCTGCGGAGTGAGAAGCTGGCGAATCAGGGCGACGGTTCCGAGCGCGAAATGGCGTGGGATCGGGACCTCTGACACGACGGACGGATCGCCGTTCGTCAATCCGACTGTGGAGACGCCCACCGCCGGAAGATCCGGCATGTCCAGGCCCGGCGGGATCGCCAGGTCCGGTGCCGAGTCGATCGTGGAGAGGGGGAGTCCAATCGGTGGCCACGACCGGGGACCTGCATCCGTGGAACTCGGCTCCGCTCGGGCTCCAGGCACGGGCTCGACACCGCTTTGCGGGCTGCCTGCCTCCCGGGTCAACCGCTCTGCGGGCTCATCCGGGTCGACCAGACGCTGAAGCAATTCCCACTGGGACTGAAGGGCCAGCGTGTGCTGCTGCTGATTGTCGAGGATGTAGCGAACGCTGATCAGGTGGAGTGCATACAGGCCCATGACTCCGGCGGCGAGTGCCAACTGCCGGTCCTGTGCGATCCACGCGATCGTGGCGAGCGCTAGCGTAGCGGCCGCCACCAACGAGAGGTAGCGCAGACTGTACAAACCTCCTGTGCCCTCGCCTCGGGCCACTGGTGCCACCGCCGCGGCTGAGCCCGGACCCCGGTTTCCCGGCAATCACGGGCGTTGCACTCGCACCGCATCAGCCGATCGTTCGACTGATGCGGATGATTCCGCGGCAATCTGGAGCATTCTGCGTGCCAGTTGGGTTCAGCGACCCCGGTGGATCGTCCAGCGGTCGAGGACTTCGTCACCGCGAACCACGAAAAAGGCGTCGAAACAGGCCACAGACAGGCACGAGTGGTTGGGAATGATCCGAATTCGAGAGCCCACCGGGAGGGCGCTGGACACAACGCCGTGCTCCTGCGAGAGAGACACGATTCTGGCGTTCTGCCGCAGGGTGTCGCGCAGCCCATCCGTCAGGATTTCGCCGTTTGTCGCCATTGTCACGTTGGGCGGTCCCGGGTCGGCGGAAAGCGCGAGCGCGCCAGCATCGACGACCGACGTCCGGTCATCGCTCCGGGAGGAGACGACGCTGGCCAGGACCGTCGCGGCGCACTGCCCGACGGAGCAGGAGGAAAGCGCGACCTGCGTGAAGTCGTACAGAGCGTAATTTCCGGGGCGGACTTCGGTAACGCCGGTCAGGTCCCGGGCGTGCGCCATCGACGGCGTCGAGCCCGCACTGCGATCCGGAACTCGAATGCCGCTTTCCTCGAGCCGGACGCTCAGGCGGTTCAGGACGTCCCGCTCGGTATGCGCGATCCGGGCGATGTGCCCCGGCGACCCACCGTTGTAGGCATTGCCGGAGTGAGACAGCAATCCTGCGAATTCGAGCGCCTCCGACTCCGTGATCCTGGCGGGAATTGTCACGGCCTCGCTCGAGTCGGGTGAGACTCCCGCCCGGTGATAGCCGCAGTCCACCTTGAGCCACACGCGGAAGGGTGCGCCTGTGGCCGCGAGCGCCTCGACGGCCTCGAACGAGTCGACCGTGACCCCGAATCGGACACGATCCGCAAGCTCGACTGCCTCCGGAATCCGGGACAGGATGAACGGGAACGCCCAGGTGATGTCATCGAATCCCGCGTCTGCGAAGACGGTCGCCTCGTGCAACGTGCTCACGGTGACCCCATCCGCTCCAAGCTCCCGCTGGCCGAGCGCGATCTCTATGCACTTGTGCGTTTTGACGTGCGGTCGCAGTCGGACACCGAGCTCGCTGCAACGGGTCGCCATGCGCCTGAGGTTTCCCTCGAGCACATCGAGATCCAGCAGCAGTGCCGGGGTGGGAAGTTCTCGCGTGGTCTGCATGGCGGCCAAGATACAACCACCTCTACGGGGATGTCACCCGGACTGGCACGGCCTGCCGCCCGGAGTCATTGTTCCAGCGGACGAGAATGTCCGGTGGATGCCGATGCCGGGTTACTTTTTCGGGGTTGAACGCGTCGTTCTGGACAGGAGCCTGCCGGGCATGTGACGCCGGGACGTGTCCGGCCGTCTTACCGAAGGAGGACGATGAGAGGGGAGCAGGCACGGCAGCGGACCGATAGCGAGCTCGTGAGAGATACCCTCGACGGCTCGGAGCAAGCGTATGCAGAGCTCGTTCGACGCTACCAGGACTTGCTGTACCGACACGCGGAACGAATGGCCGGGAGTCCGGACGAAGCTGAGGACATCGTTCAGCGGGCCTTTATCAAGGCGTACAGAAACCTGGCGACGTGCCAGAATCCGGACCATGTAGGCGCGTGGATGTTCAGGATCACCGCGAACGCCTGCAAGGACCATCTGAAGTCCCGCCGGGGCGACGGGGTCGCGATCGAAGATGTTCCCGGTCTGGCCGGCGAAGCTGGCAACCCTGAACGGGCGCTGGAGCTGCTGGACCTGCGATCCCGGATTGACTTGGCGCTTCACCGGCTGCCGGCGGATCAACGTGAGGCGTTCGTGATGAAGCACGTGGAAGGAATGTCGTACCAGGAAATGGGAGAATTGCTCGGTGCTTCGGTGCCCGCTTTGAAGATGCGGGTTCACAGGGCGCGAGATGACCTGCAGGAGCTGCTGGGAGAGGAAATGACATGACGCAAATGGACCCCCGTCTCCAGGCGTACCTGGACGGAGAACTGCGGCTGGAAGACCTGCCCGCCGAACTGCGTGAACGCGCTGTCGGTTGGGACGGCCTGCTGGACCAGTTTGCCCGGTCCGCTCCCGCCGGTGCTCCGCTTGGACTGGACCGCCGGGTGATGAGCGGCATTCGGGCCAGAGGCGAACCGGCGAATCGTGTGCCGACCTGGTTTGCGTGGGCCGTTCGTCCCCGGTCGATCCGAGTGTCGCCGCTCGCCGGACTCGCTGTCGCTGCGGCCCTCATGCTCGCGATCGTGCGACCGTGGTCGGCTGGATCCCCCTCCTTCGAGGAAGACGCTGTCGCAGGACGGGTTTATGTCCAGTTCCTGGTGGAGGTAGATGGTGCCGAGTCCGTCCACCTCGCGGGTGACTTCAGCGATTGGCAGCCGACGATCTCTCTGGACGACTCGGACGGAGATGGCATCTGGTCGGGTCGGGTGCCGTTGGAGCCCGGCGTACACGAGTACATGTTCGTGATCGACGGATCCGAGTGGGTGTTGGACCCGAATGCCGCCGGCTCGCGCGATGATGGATTCGGACGGCAGAACTCCCTGCTGGCGGTATCGTCCGTGTCCGGTACGTGAAGCTGTCGCTCACGCCCGGACACCGGGCGCGGGCGCGAACCGCAGGACTGGCGGCCGGCATCGTCTGGTTGTCGGTATTCTCGTGGCCGGGCGATGTCCTGGGGCAGGAAGGTACCCTCCAGTTGGACGCCGGCGCTTCGTACTCCCTTCCTCCGGCTTCCATCACTGCGCCCTCGACTCCGTATCTTCATCTCGGCGCCCGGCTGCAGGCACCGATCGGGCATTCCGCCGGGTGGTTCCTGGCCGGTGCAACCGGACTCAGCCTCGTATCGGACGGGGCGAGCTGGTTCTCGGCCATCACGGGGGCCGACGCGGCCTTTGCGATCACGGGTCCGCTGTACATCGACCTGGCCGCGAGCGCCGAGATGTTCACGGTCGGCGATCCATATCCATATCGAGCCGCCCTCATCCAGGGAGAGCCCGCTTTGCGCCTGGAGCTCGGGGCGAGCACGCTCCGCCTTGCCGGCTGGGGAGGAGTGGGCCAGTCGTGGGTTCGGCCGGTCGGCGAGGCGGGCGACGGCTCCGGCGGAATGATGCCGGGAACCCGTCCCGGGCCGGAGGTCGTCTCCGACCTGTGGTCCTGGGGTGGTCGGATGGCGGTATACCACAGGTTCGCCGGCGTCGAGCCCCGAGCGGGACTGGAGGCCTATACGGCTCCCCAGGGAGACTACCTGGGCGGCTGGGTCGGAGTCCGGTTCACCATGCTCCGGAGCCTGTGGGATCTGAACCTCGGCCTGTGGGACACACCAACCGGTTCGGAGCTCCAGGTCGGTGTCGGCCTGGTCGTGCCGATCGGCCGTAACCTCTCGGGACTGGCGAATCTTGGACGGTATGCGCCCGATCCGCTGCTGGACACGCCGGCGGCGGGAAGCGCCGGTGCGGCTCTATCCTGGACCGTGAGCCGCTTCGGCGAGTCGCGGCCGGGCCTGTACGAGGTCGATCCGTCCGTTCCGCCGTCCGTTCGCTTTGTGCTGGAGGCGGATGACGCCACGAACGTGGCCCTGGTCGGCGGCTTCACGGAGTGGGAGGAAGTGGCGATGGTCCGGAGCGGCGGATTCTGGGCTGTGACGCTGGAAATGGAGCCCGGAATGTATCGTTTCGGTTTCGTGGTGGACGGAGCGTGGTACGTCCCGGAGGATGCGGACGGAAAGACGGTCGACGAGTGGGGAGTGGAACAGGCGACGCTCGTCGTGCCCGAACCGTGACGATTCCGGGTCGCCGGTCGTCAGTATGGGTGAGACCCGGACATATCCGGGTTGAAACCAGGAAACAGGACGCAGATACAATGGCAGGATTGCGACAGATCACGCGGATCGGAACGCTGGCGGTCATGACTGGACTGATCGGACTCGGTCCGGGTTCCGGACTCCTGTCCGGGCAGGACCGCGATCGGACCCAGACACGCCTCGAGCAGACGCTCCCAGAGGGGGCGGCCAACCGCGTCCGGGAGTTGTCTCGTGAACTGGCCGAGGAGGGGATCCCGCCTCAGTTGATCCGACGCAAGGCACTCGAGGGAGTCGCGAAGGGAATCCCGCCCGACAGAATTATGATGGCGGTAGAGGCGTACTCGGGCAGGCTGCAGGAGGCGAGAGGGTTGCTGGGACCGGAGCAGAACGGCGCGAGCCTCGCCGCGGCCGCGGAGGCCGTCCGCAGAGGCGTTCCGCCGGAGGCGATTCGCGGCCTGGCCGGGCAGCGCGCCGGGAAGGGAAGGGGCGGCCTGGCGGTTCCGCTGCTCGTGCTCGGTGATCTCACGGAGGCCGGTGTTCCGACGGATCAGGCGCTCGAGGTCGTGCAGGAAGCGATGCGCCGGGGCTCCCCCGAGCAGGGAATGATGAATTTCTCGGCCGCCGTGAGGCGGCGAATCCGCCAGGGAGAGGACCCCGCGGCAGCGTTCGAGCAGGTTCGGGTGCGAGCCGTAGAGCGGATGCGGCAGCCGCCGAACGGTTCCGGCCAATCGATGCGTGGCACTCCGGGTAGTCGCCCGATGGATGCCAGCCCGGTCCCGCCGGGCAGTGAGCCGCCGACCGGTACACGCAACCGCAGGACGCAGGGCTCGAGCTGACTCGCAGGTCTCGCCCTGCGCGACCGGATCGGTCGCGCGAATGGCACGTGGACGGGCGCTCCTCGCTGGCGTGTGGAGCGCCCGTTCGATATCTACACTGAAATTCCGGGCTCTTTCGGTCGAACCACTGCAGAGCGAACTCCAGATGACGCGTACTGACAACCGCTGGCGACCAGGCCGGGCTCTATTCCTCGGCCTCCTGGTGAGCATATCCGCGGTCCAGCCGTTGTCAGCGACGGTCGAGTGTTCGCAGCAGTCCGATCCTCCCGATCCTCCGCGCGTGATCCTCCTGATAGCGGATGGTGCGGGAATATCCCATTGGACGGCGGGCCTGCTGGCACGGGACTCCGCGGCGATCTGGCGCTTTCCAGTCGTCGGTCTGGTGGATACGCGGAACGTGAATGCGCGAATCACGGACAGCGCGGCCTCGGCTACCGCCTACGCGACCGGTGTGCTGAGCCTCAACGGGTTCATCGGGATGGGGCCTGACACGGTGGCCCTGGAGACGGTCCTGGAGCGAGCGGCGGCCAGGGGGATGGCGACGGGACTGGTCGCCACGTCGAGTATCGTGCACGCGACTCCGGCAGCGTTCGCGGCGCATGTTCCCGACCGCTATCTGTACCAGGAGATCGCCGCCCAGATCGCCGGGTCGTCGGTCGACGTTCTCCTGGGTGGCGGCCGCGAGTTCTTCGACCCACGCAAGCGGGACGACGGGCGTGATTACCTCACCGCGCTTGGTCGGAGTCGCCGGTGGGCAACCAGCGCGGCTGACCTTGCCGGCGACCCGGTTTCAGGGAAGCCTGGTCTCGTGGGCCTGTTCGCCGACAATGCGATGAAAGCCGCCGATGAGGGGCGTTCCCCGACGCTGGCCGAGATGACGAAGGCCGCGATCGCTGTTCTGGATCGAGACCCGGACGGGTTTTTTCTCATGGTGGAAGCGTCGCAGATCGACTGGCTGGCGCACGACAACGAGCCGTTCGATCGGATCGCCGCTGAAGT
>CBDUVN010000032.1:0-18165 GCA_965370685.1 uncultured bacterium
ACGGACGTAGTATTCTCGGCGCGTTAGCATTCGCGTCTTCCCCGCTCCCTAACTCTTATTCGGTTTCCGATGACATATATCGGAACGAAGATCCAGACTCGATCTATCGAGATTCGATCGATGAGCCCGATGAGCACATTCGCGCAGGCGATACGGCATCGTCAGGCCAGTCGGTTGTATAGGTGGGGCGCAGCATAAACATAAGCTGAGGGGCACTCTCGGGCACCTCCAATCCTTCGAATGTCAGGCGCGTGGAAGGAACACCACGTCCTCCAGTCCTTCGAAGTCCGAGTCCTGTGTCCACAGGACCGCTCCCTGATCTCGACAGGTCGCCAGAACGACGCTGTCCGCCAGCGGCAGTTTGTGCTCTACGCTCAACTCGGCGGCCAGAATCGCGAGCTGGTCAGTCAGCTCCTCGACACGTCCTCGTCTCATGATCGCTGCGGCTTCGATGGCGTCCTCGACGCCAAGCGACCGTCTGATGTGACGGAACACTTCCAGAACCACTATCGACGGCACGATCAGTTGATCGGTCGCGAGAATCGGTTGTTGAAACCGCTCTGCGTTGGGCTCATCCAGGAAGTACGCAAGCCAGCCCGAAGAATCGACGACGTTCACAGGCGATCGGGTTCCCGCTCGAACGGCGGAAGATCCCTTCCTCTCAGGAATCCACGCATCGATTCAATTGGCACCTCCGGGACCAGGAGAATCTGCTGGTCCAACACGAACACCTGTAGCTTCTGGCCGGGCTCGAGTCCGAGCCGTTCCCGTACCGCCTTCGGAATCACGACCTGGAACTTGGGTGAAACGGTGACTGCAGTCATACGTATCTCCGATCGATCAACTATCCGTCGTACCGATTGGGTATACGTTGTCACTATACCGGAGTTCCGTTCCTACAGGCTGTCCGCCGGACTCCGCACGCCCAGCCCGCCGCGATTCAGCACGTGGGTGTAGATCATCGTCGTACGCACGTTTCGATGGCCCAGCAGCTCCTGGACGGTGCGGATATCGTACCCGGACTCCAGCAGGTGAGTCGCGAAAGAATGGCGGAAGGTGTGGCAGGTGGCCCGTTTCGGGATCCTGCTCCTGCGGACGGCTTCTTTCACCGCCCGCTGCACTGAGGACTCGTGCAGGTGATGGCGCCGTCGCCGACCGGTCTCCGGGTCCGTGTGGATGCGAGTCGCCGGAAACACCCATTGCCAAGCCCACTCGCGGCCGGCATACGGGTATTTCCGCTCGAGCGCGGAGGGCAACATCACCCACCCGGCGTCGGACCTCAGGTCCTGGTCGTGCTGATCGTGCATGATCTGTATGTGACGGCCAAGCTCTGCCGTCACCGACTCGGGAAGCATGGTCACCCGGTCTCGATCTCCCTTCCCTTCCCGGATCAGGATTTCACGACGCTGGAAATCCACGTCCTTCACGCGAAGCTTCATGCATTCCAGGAGCCGCATCCCGCTTCCGTACAGCAGCATCGCGATGATTCGGTGGTTCCCCTGCATCCGGTCGATCACGGATCGGACCTCGTGCGGCGTCAGGACGATCGGGAGTCGCGTCGGAGTCCGCGCGCGGACGATGCGTCCGGACCGCTCGACAGCGATCTCCAGCACTTCCCGGTACAGGAACAGCAGAGCGCTCGCGGCCTGGTTGTGGGTCGCGGAAGCGACGCCTCGTTCGGCCGACATATGGGTCAGGAACGCATCGATCTCAGGCCCTGCCATGGAGCCGGGATGCCGACCCCCATGGAAGCGGATGAACCGTCGGGCCCAGGAGACGTAGGCTTCCTCCGTACGATGACTCAGGTGCCGGGCCCGGATCCTCGAGCGCAGGTCGTCCAGCACCAGCAGGTGGTCGGGAGGTTTGTCACGCATGCCAGGACGATGAGGAGCTTTCTCATCAACGGAGCAACCAGGCTGCATTCGCGAACCTGGTCAGGAAAGTGAAGACCTGCGTCTCTCCTCCCACCACACCTGGCGGACTGCACCCGAGTATTCCGCTCTATTGGATGCCCCCGTTCGACCTTCCGGACGGGGATGACCCGAGCCACGGAGCGTACCCGCATGAGCGAGCCGATCGATCGCAGAGAGGGAGTCCGTCGTGGAGCCGTTGCGGCGCTTGCCCTGTCGCTGGGGATTCCCGCTACCGCTCTGGCCGGGGCCAGGGATTCGGCCTCTCGTTTCCAGATGAAGATCTCGGCCAATGATCGTCTCCTCGAGACGATCGAACTGGGGCGGGAAGCGACCCGCTACATCGACGGAAAACCGACCGCCGTTCGAATCGAGTGGTACGACCTCGCCGCTGATGAGAAGCGACCGCTCTCCAGGCTCGGCCTGACGGAGAGCCGGCAGATAAAGATCGACGGTCTTGACGGAGAGTCTGTAGTCAAACCTGGATGAGTTCTCCATCAACCCAACCGAATCGTACAACCGCACGCCGCGAGCTTCCGCTCTCTCTGCCCCTGGCAGCGGGCGCCCATCCTGATGCGGGCACGCGCGAGGCACCGTTCTCATACGAGTGCGGGCGCTGCAATCGCTGTTGCCGGGACCGGATCATCCAGGTGAACCCCTACGAGGTACTTCGGCTCGCCCGGGCCGTCGGCCTCGCCACCGGCGAGTTCATCGACAGGTTCATCGACCTCAACAGAATGGCGCTGCGGCGTTCCTCTGACGGCACTTGCGTGTTCCTCGGCGACTCGGGCTGCACGGTCCACGCGGATCGTCCACTCGTCTGCCGGCTGTATCCGCTCGGACGGATCGTGCGCGGTACGGGTGAGAAGTGGGTGCTCCTCCCCGCGGCCAACGGCTCCGAGGGAACGTTCGGGTCGGAGAGATCGGTCTACGACTACGTCGATGCCCAGGGCGCTCTCCCTTACATGCGAGCGGCGGATGCCTGCCATGCCGTGCTCGAAGAAGCGCTCCTCGCGGATGGTGCCGCTCAGGGGGATGCGACCGGCGATGAAGCCCGCTGGCTCCTCGATGCCGACTCGCTGGTGGAGCAGCAGGGAGACATCGACCGGGAATTCTCCGCCTACCTGGAGGCGCTGAGGGCCACCCTCGTCACGTAGCGCCCCCCCCGATGCAGAAGGGCCCGACCAATCTGGCCGGGCCCTCCCGTTCCTGCTTCGACAATTCGATAGTCCGTCCGCGATAGTGGGGGTGAAGCGAGCCTTTCGTCGCAGAGCGACGTGCAGCTCGCGAAGCCCCCGCGTACGCGGCCGGACTCCCGAAGGGACGACTAGTACATGCCGCCCATGTCCCCGCCACCCGGCATCGCCGGCATCGAGCTCTCTTCCGGCTTGTCCACCACGACGGCTTCCGTGGTGAGCAGCAGGCCAGAGATCGAGGCCGCGTTCTGCAGCGCCGTCCGCGTGACCTTGGTCGGATCGATCACGCCCGCCTTGACCAGGTCCTCGTACTTGTCGGTCGCGGCGTTGTAGCCGAAGTCCTTTTCCTTCTTCTCGCGGACCCTCTCGACCACGATCGAGCCTTCAGCGCCGGCGTTGATGGCGATCTGCCGCAGCGGCTCTTCGAGCGCGCGCCGCACGATCTGCACACCGAGCATCTCCTCGGGATCATCCCGCTTGATCTTGTCGAGAGGCTTCTGTGCCGACAGCAGCGCCACGCCGCCCCCGGGCACGATGCCCTCTTCGACGGCCGCGCGAGTCGCATGCAGCGCATCTTCGACGCGTGCCTTCTTCTCCTTCATCTCGGTCTCGGTTGCCGCACCGACGTTGATCACCGCGACGCCGCCGGCCAGCTTCGCCAGCCGCTCCTGCAGCTTCTCCTGATCGTAGTCGGACGTGGTCTTGTCGATCGCCACACGGATCTCGCTGATCCGGCCCTTGATCGCCTTGGTCTCACCGCCGCCGTCCACGATAATAGTGTCGTCCTTGTCGATCACCACGCGCTTCGCCGTGCCGAGATCGGACACGACGGCGTTCTCCAGCTTGAAGCCCAGCTCCTCGCTGATCACCTGTCCGCCGGTGAGGATCGCGATGTCCTGCAGCATCTGCTTGCGCCGGTCACCGAAGCCGGGCGCCTTCACGGCGCAGACCTTCAGCGTACCGCGCAGCTTGTTCACCACCAGCGTCGCGAGCGCCTCGCCCTCGACGTCCTCGGCGATGATCACGAGGGGCTTGCCCATCTGGGCGACCTTCTCGAGGACCGGAAGGAGGTCCTTCATCGAGGAGATCTTCTTGTCGTGGATCAGGATCATCGGATCTTCGAGCGCCGCTTCCATCTTGTCCGGATCCGTAACGAAATACGGGGACAGGTAGCCGCGGTCGAACTGCATCCCGTCGACCGTCTCGAGCGTGGTCTCGAGGCCCTTCGCCTCCTCGACCGTGATCACGCCGTCCTTGCCGACCTTCTCCATCGCGTCGGCGATCAGGTCGCCGATCACCTGGTCGCTGTTCGCCGAGATCGAGGCGACCTGGGCGATCTCCTTCTTGCCCGTCGTCTTCACGGCCATACCGGCCAGGTGGTCCACGACGACCTCGACGGCAGCGTCGATTCCGCGCTTCAGGGCCATCGGGTTCACTCCCGCGGTAACGCTCTTCAGGCCCTCGGCGTAAATCGCCTGGGCGAGAATGGTCGCGGTCGTGGTGCCGTCACCGGCGTTGTCAGACGTCTTGGTCGCGACTTCCTTCACCATCGTGGCGCCGAGATTCTCGATCGGATCCTCGAGCTCGACTTCCTTCGCCACCGTCACGCCGTCCTTGGTGATCGTCGGGCTGCCGAACTTCCGCTCGATGATGACGTTCCGGCCCTTGGGGCCGAGCGTGACCTTGACTGCGGCGGTGAGCTTGTCGACGCCCTTCTTGAGACGCGAGCGCGCCTCGGTGTTGAACTCCAGCTCCTTGGCCATATTCAGATACTCCTCTTAGATACGTGTTCCGGGATGTCTATGCTTGCGTTCGGCCGGTATCAGCCGAGCACCGCGAGGACATCGGATTCTTTGACGATCAGGTAGTCGGTGCCATCCACGGTCACCTCGGTCCCGGAGTACTTCCCGTACAGGACCCGGTCACCCTTGTTGACCTCGACCTCGAGCAGCGTGCCCTCCTCGGTCCGGCGGCCGGGGCCGACGGCGACGACGGTACCCTGCTGCGGCTTCTCCTTCGCCGTGTCAGGGATGTAGAGACCGCCGCGCATCTCCTCGGTCTCTTCCAGCGGCTCGACGACAATCCGGTCGGCCAGCGGCTTGATCTTCATTTTTGCCATCTCTGTTCACTCCTCGAAATGCACCGTAATGTGCGTGCCGGCGATTCGGCTTTGTTAGCACTCATCGTCGTGGAGTGCCAAACACTCGGGCCAAAAAATACGGGTGCGTCTCTGCCAGTCAAGGCAACGCCTCCCTGCGCGACTCCAACGCACACCCCGTGCCAGACGAAAAGGGCCTGAAACAGCTGATTTCGAAGCGTTTCAGCACTTCCGACCGGTCGGCTCGGCAGTTCCTCTGCCGTTCCGGCGTCCCGCCTGTCAGGCTGGCACGTCTGCCGGGAAGTGAAACCCGGCTGTCCCTCGATTCGTATGAAAGCGTGACAGACAGAAATGCCGGGCGCGCGCGCTTCGTCGGGGGGCCCGCCCGTAAGGTTCGAAACAGGAGGAAGAGATGACTCGCGCAATCGTAACGCTGCTCGTGCTCGGCCTGGTGGGAATGACGGTGCTGAGCCTGTTGTTCGGGGTCCTCATGCCGCTGCTGGTGATTGCCATCAAGGTCGCACTGGTGCTGGTGGTGGGATACTTCATTCTTCGGCTGGTGAGCCCCTCGGATGCCGAGAAGGTTCGCGACAAGCTGAACTCGATGACGGACAAGCAGGAATAACGTACCGTCAGTTCCTCGCCCCACCCGGGGTCGGGGAGGCTGGTTCACCCAACGCGATCGCGGCGTCCCGGATCCGATCCGTGGCGCCGCGAAGTCCTTCGGCCAGCTCTTCCAGCGCCCGCTCCACGCCCGGCAGGTCTCCTTTGCGCAGTGCCAGGCGCGCGGCCGGAAGAGTCAGCGCCGAGTAGCCGTTGTCGGGGTCGGAGATCACCGTCATGTTCCGGCTCCACTCGCCGACCGCGCTCGTCTCGGGGGCGAGCTCCTGGCCTACGTGGCGCAGAGCTTCGTTCACCCGCCTGGTGGACTCCGGATCGATCCCGCCGGTCGACAGCCGCTGGTCACGCGCCCCGGCGAACGCGAGGGCTTCTGCCTCCATCAAATCCGCCGCGGCCATTGCGTCGGCCAGCGCGGTGCGCACGCCTTCACCGGAATCGGCGGTCGGTTCGGGCGCGTCCATCACTCCGGCCACGGGATCGGGCCCCGCCCCCGCCACGCGCAGGTACTCCTCCACCGCGTCCGACAGTGTTCCGAGTTCCTTGCGCACCCAGGCGGCCAGCGCCGGATGATCGAACGGCAGGATGTCAGCGTTCGCCAGTCGCGCCAGTGTGGTGGCCGTCATCCGCGACGCTGCCGCGTGATACCGGTAGCCCGGATCCCCGAATCGCTCCATCCACGCGGGAGTGTCGTACATCGAATGGTACACCCCGCCCCGGCCCCCGAACCCGAACCCGGCCGCCGGGATTCCGAGGCGCAGGTAGAACCCCTTGTGATCCGACCCGCCGCCCATCGTGCCGACCGGCGGCTCGGTGAATTTCTCGTCATCTGAGCGTGATTCGTTGACCCGCTCCAGCCACACGTCGATCAGCGGCCGGCCGGAGCCGGGATCTGTCACGTCGGCCGCCACGGCGCGCACGAGGCCTGCAAGCTCCGGCGCGGCGGACGAGCCGAACCGCGCGCCCGATACCGGTGCGTCCTGGTTCACGTAGGCGACGGCCGAGCCCCGGAGGCGCTCCTCGTGCACCTCGACCCACTCGATCGAGCCGATGATCCCCCACTCCTCTGCGTCCCACGTGGCGAACACGACCGTGCGTCGCGGCCGGAAACCCTGCTTCGCCAGCTCCGCGAAGGCGCGCGCCGCGGCGAGCACACTGGAGGTGCCGCTCACGTTGTCGATCGCGCCCGGCCCCCACGAATCGCGATGGGCGCCCGCGATCACCCATTCGTCGGGCCACTCACTGCCCCGCACGGCCGCGATCGTGTTGAACGCCGCCCGGTACGCGGCCTCGCCCTGCTCCATGAGCACGTGGACCCGCGCCGTGACCGGCCCCGGGCCGATGCGATACGTGAGCTCGAGACCGCCCTGCCATCCCTCCGGGGCTTCCGCCCCCCGCAGCGGCCGGAGCAGCTCCGCGGCGGCGCCGTAGCCGATCGGCACGACCGGGATCCGGGCCACGCCCACCATCCTGGACTCCGGCACCCGTGCGGCGCCGGGCAGCGATGGCCCGGTCGGGGTCGAGGGGTCACCATCTGCGTTCAGGATGCTGCCTCGCTGCAGACCCCTCTCCGGCCGCATCGGGCCCGCGGGGTACACCTCGCCTTTGACGAAACCATCTCCCTCGGGATCGTTGTACAGCAGCACAGCGGCCGCCCCACGCCTCTCTGCCTCGCGCGCCTTGATCCCCCGGAAACTGCGGCCGTAGCGGGCGAGCACGACCCGCCCCTCTACCGATACTCCCAGCGAATCGAGGAGCAGGTAGTCCGCCGGCAGGCCGTAGTTCACGAACACGACTTCGGCCTCGACGGTCCCGGAGCCCGAGTATGCGTGGAACGCGGGCACGACGTCGAACCGTGTCGGCGGGTCTTCCGGAATCGGGGGCTCCGTCAGGTCGAACTCGACTCGCGTCGGAAACACGCGTGCCACCGACACCTCGAGCGGCTGCGGCATGTACAGCACGAGGCTGTCGTACCCGACCTCGAGTCCGGCGGCCGTGAGCCAGGCCATGACCGAGTCCCGCGTCGCCCGCTGGCCGGGAGTGCCCGCCATGTGTGAACGGTCCGCCAGGCCACGCGCGAATCGGGCGACCGTGTCCGGGTCGATGGCTGTCCGCAGGGCCCGCTCGTACTCCCGCTGGGCCTCCACCGCGTCCGCCCGAAATCCGGTGATGCCGGCCACGGTCGGGGCATCCGCACCGGTCACGGTCGGAGAATCCGCACCGGCCACGGCCCTCGCCGGGTCGGACGACTGCCCGAGCGCCGGAATCGGCGCGATGAGCACGGCCAGGGCCACAAGCACGGCCAGGGCCTCGACGAGCGCGAGTTGACGCAGGCGGACGGTCATTCACGATCTCCTGAAGCGCCCTCGAGGTGCCGGTCGGCGCACACGATCCCCTTCAGCGTCAGGTACGGATCGACTTCGTGCACGCGCCGGCAGTGGGGCGCGACCAACCCGGCCAGCCCACCAGTAGCGATCACCAGCGGGTCTTCGGGAGCCCACTCGTCGATCAGCCGGCCGACGATTCCGTCGATCCCTTCGACGATCGAGTAGAATACCCCCGACTCCAGCGCCTCGACCGTGTTCCGGCCGAGCACGCGATCGGGAGACGCGATCTGCACCGAGGGAAGCTTCGAGCTCAGGGCGTGGAGCCGGTCGATCCCGGCGCGCGGCCCGGGCGAGATCACCCCGCCGAGGAATGCTCCGTCAGCCGTGATGCAGTCGAACGTCGTAGCGGTGCCGAGATCGACCACGATCGTGTCCCGCCCGAACAGGCAGGTGGTGGCCAGGGTGTTGACGATCCGGTCGGCTCCCACCGAGTGGGGCTCGTCCACCTCGAGGCGGATCGGCAGATCCGTGCGCCAGTCAATCCGCCTCAAGGGCAATCCCAGGCGGGCCGCCGCTTCATCCCACGACCGGTCGAGTGCGGGTACGACAGAGGCGACGACGATCCGCTCCGGCAGCGCCACCCCTTCGGCCCGGGCCGCGAGCAGCGAGCCGAGCTGGAGAAACAGCTCGTCACCGGTCCGGTGCCGCTCGGTGGACAGCCTCCAGCTGTCGCCCACCTCGTAGCCCTCGAACAGGCCGAGCATCGTTTCGGTGTTCCCGATGTCGATCGCGAGAATCACGCTGCCTCCTTCACTCGGCCGTCACGGTGCCGGCCTGGACCCGCCTCAGGGCTCCCCGGTCGGGCCGGAACAGGAGCGCTCCATCGGGCGCGATCCCGACGCACACGCCGGACGTCGAATGGGCCTCCCCCTCGTCGGCGCTCGGAGAGGTCAGCAGGACCCGCCGGTCCCGCAGCCAGTCGTGCCGGTCCACCTCGTCCAGCAGCGCGGGAGTGAGCACCGGCTCCGGGTGCGACAGGTACTTCTCCAGTCCACGCACCACGGCGTCGGCCACGTCCACGAGCTCGGCGGGCTGCTCGAGGTAGTCATCCAGAGCGGCTCCCCCAGCCCGCACGTCCTTCGGGCCCTTCCGTCCGAGTGGACGTACGTTGATTCCAGTCCCCACCACCAGGTAGCGCGGAGCGGCGTCGCTCCACGCGGCCTCCGCCAGGATCCCCCCGAACTTGCGGTCGCCGACCATCAGGTCGTTCGGCCACTTGAGCATCGGCCGCAGGCCCGCGAACGAGCGCTCGAGTTCTTCCACGATCCCGAGCCCGGCGAGGATCACCAGCGGCGCGGGGTGGGACAGGTCACGTGGATGGTATACGATACTCAGGTATACGCCTCCGTCGCGCGGCGAATACCACGAATGCCCCGCTCGCCCCCGGCCCTTCGTCTGCTCTCGGGCGAGGACGATCGTGCCGTCCGGCGCACCATCTTCGGCCAGCTGCTTCGCAGCGTCGTTGGTCGACTGTACCGAATCGAGCACGTGAACCGTCTCCCGCGACCAGCGCTCACCGAGCTCTGGCGCCGGGATACCGCCCCATTCCACTTCGGACGTCTTGCTCATGCCTGCCGTACCTGTAGCGAAAGGTCGAGTGCCGGAGCCGAGTGCGTGATTGCTCCGGCGGAGAGATAGTCGACACCGGTTTCCGCGATCCGGCGCGCGGTCTCCAGAGTAACACCGCCCGACGCCTCGAGCAGCGGCCGCGGCGGTGCCAGCGCCCGGACCCGGTTCACGGCCCGTTCGAGTTGATCAATCGACATGTTGTCGAGCAGGATCCGGTCCGGCCTCGCGCCCCCAGCTACTCCGGCCAGCGCCTGTTCCAGCTCCGCCAGCTCCGTGACCTCGATCTCCACTTCGAGGCCCGCCTCTCGAGCGGGGCCGACCGCAGCCGCCAGCGCCACCGCCACACCACCAGCAGCCCGGATGTGGTTTTCCTTGATCAACACCATGTCGTACAGGCCTGAACGGTGGTTCACCGCGCCACCGGATGCGGCGGCCAGCTTCTCCAGCTCCCGCCAGCCCGGCGTCGTCTTTCGTGTGTCCAGCACCCGGCAGCCCGTTCCCTCCATTACTTCGACGAACCGACCCGCGGCGCTCGCGATGCCGGACAACCGTCCGAGGAAATTCAGCGCCGTACGCTCGGCCCCGAGAATCGACTCCAGCGAGCCGGACACCAGGAGGACGCGGTCACCCGGTCCGACGGCGTCGCCATCCGACGAACCGACCTGGAGCTCGAGCCGCGGGTCGAAGCGCCGGAACACGGCGGCGGCCACATCGACACCCGCCAGTACGCCCGTCGCCTTTGCGACGATCTCCGCCTGGCCCGAGGCGCCCGCCGGGACGGTCCACCGGCTCGTCACATCTCCCGTCCCCAGGTCCTCGGCCAGCGCCGCATCGATCAACGCCTCGACGCTCAGCGCCTCTCCGAACCGGGAGACGGCGCGATGCCCGTTCATCGGAGGCTCGGCACGAAGAAGGCGGCCACGAGGTACGCCGAGCCCACGATCCAGCAGTACACGGCGAACCAGTGGAACGTCCGGTGCTCGAGCATTTTCACGAACAGACGGATCGCGGCCACCCCCGCGATCAGCGCCATCGCGAAGCCGATCCCGAGCACCGCCGTACCACCGGAATCGGCCGTCGCGCCGATCTCGCCCGCCTTGAGCAGTCCGGCGCCGAGGATGGCGGGAACCGACATGAGAAAGGAGAACTCCGCGACCTTCACGGCATCGATCCCGAGTGCGGACCCGGCGGCCACCGTCGAGCCGGAGCGCGAGATTCCGGGGAGGATCGCCAGCGCCTGCGCCAGGCCGATCCCGAACGCCGCGCCGGGTCCCGGCAGCTCTTTCGTGGCACGCGGAGCGGTGATGTGGATCGACCACACGATGAATCCGGTGACGATCATGAACGCCGCCGCCCACACGGGGCGCCCGAACATCCGGGTGAAGAAGTCTTCTCCGGTGATGCCCGCCACCGCCGCGGGAATCGACGCGAGAACGATCAGCCCGATGTATGACCAGGCAGTCCGTTCGCCGCGTAGCGCGCCCGTAACAAGCGACGCGACGCGCTGGCGGTACACCCACAGCACGGCACACAGCGTCGCCAGGTGGACCACGACCTCGAACGTGATGCCCGGCAGCTCCAGCCCGAGCAGCGCCTGCGACAGGACGAGGTGTCCGCTGCTCGACACGGGAAGGAACTCGGTCAGCCCCTGGATGACGCCAAGCAGTGCGGCCTGCCATACACTCACGAGTCGAGGACCTCGGCGTAGAACTCCTCGTACTGCGGGACGACGCGGTCCGCCCGGAACAGCTCGACCGCGCGTTCGCGGCCGGCGGCGGACATCCTCGCCCACAACTCGGGATCGGTCAGCAGCCGGGTGCCGCTCTCGGCCATCGCCTCGACATCGCCGACCGGATGGAGGAACCCGTCCACGCCGTCCTCCACGACCTCGGCCAGGCCGGAGCCGCTCGTGCCGACCACGGGCACGCCGCTCGCGAGGGCCTCGAGCGCCACGAGCCCGAACGACTCCTGCTCGCTCGGAAGCAGGAACAGGTCTGCGCAGGACAGAAGTTCGGCCACCGACTCGAGCTTGCCGAGAAACACGACGTCTTCCGTGAGGCCGTGTCGTTCGACTTCCTCGTACGCGTGGGCACGCTCCGGACCGTCGCCGACCATCACCAGTCTCGCGCTGACGGTCTTCCTCATCCCGGCGAATGCGGCGACGACGTCGCCCACTCGCTTTACCTTCCGGAAGTTCGAGATGTGCATCACGATCTTCTCGCCGCCGGGCGCCAGCGCGCTGGTGTGGCAGTCGTACTTCGTGCGATCGAACACCTCGGGGTCGATGAAATTCGGGATCACCCGGATGTCGGTGCGCCGGCAGCGGAACGCGCGGTAGGTCTCGTCTCGCAGGTATTCCGATACGGTCGTTACACCGTCGGATCGCTCGACCGAGAACCTGGTGATCGCCCAGAACGACGGGTCCTGTCCGACAAGTGTGATATCAGTCCCGTGCAACGTTGTAACAACCTTCAGCTCGATTCCTTCATCAAGCAGCATCTGCTCGGCCATCCACGCGGCGGCGGCATGCGGGATCGCGTAGTGGGCATGCAGGATGTCCAGCCCGTGCTGCCGCGTGACCTCGCCGACCTGGACGGCCAGCGCCAGCGAATACGGCGGGTACTCGAACAGCGGGTAATGCGGCACCTCCACTTCGTGGAAATACACCCGGTCCCGGAACGTCGTGAGGCGGAACGGCTGCGCGTACGAGATGAAGTGCACCTCGTGGCCCCGCTGGGCCAGCTGCAGGCCGAGCTCGGTCGCCACGGCGCCCGAGCCGCCGTACGTCGGGTAACAGGCGATCCCGATCTTCATCGTTTCCTTTCGTTTCCGCCCGTGGCGGATTCGCCGGCGCTGCGCGCCACGTCGAGCACTCGCTCGGCCAACCTGTCCACCGGCTCCGCCGCATCCAGTCGCACCGTGTCGGCCGGTAACTGATGCCGGAGCCAGGTGCGCTGACGTCGGGCGTATCCCCAGGTATCCCGAAGGATGCACGCGAACGCATCGGCGCGCGAGATCCCTCCGTCCAGCCAGTCCGCCACGGCCGTGTACCCGATCGCTCCGAGGGCCGGCGAGTCCTTGCCGTGTCCGGCGGCGTGGAGGCCCCGGACCTCGTCCACCCATCCCCCATCGAGCATCCGCTCGGCCCGTTTTCGGATCCTGTCGCGGTGCTCACCTGCTTCGAGCTCGAGCACGAACGCCCGCGCCCGGATCGGCTCGGCCTCCGGCGGTCCCCGTTCCTGCCACCAGCTCAGGCGGCGACCCGTGAGGAACGCGACCTCGAGGGCGCGCTGGACCCTCTGCGGGTCGAGCACCGAGAGTCGATCCGCGAGCACGGGATCCAGTACCCGCACCCACCCGGCCAGCTTCTCCTGATCTGCCGCCTCCAGCCAGGCTCCGAGCTTGCCGCGGCGATCGGCATCGAGCGGCGGCTCGCGGAAGATCGGCCGGACCAGCGCCCGGTAGAACAACCCCGTTCCTCCGACGAGCAGAGGCTCCCCGCCCCGCTCTTCGATCTCCCGGATCCAGCCCCGGGCGAGCCGCGCGAACCGGCCGGCGCCATACCGTTCACCGGGCTCGAGGAATCCCACTCCGTGGTGCCGTACCCGGGCCTGCTGTGCCGCCGACGGCGCCGCCGTGCCGACCGCCATGCCGCGATACGCCTGCCTGCTGTCCACGGAGACGATCTCGCCACCGATCCGCTCGGCGATCCGCAGCGCGACCTCGGTCTTGCCGGTCGCCGTCGGTCCGAGCAGCGCGATCAGCGCCGGGTCAGCTCCGACCGAATCGCCTGGCCAGCTCATCGAGTGTGAGGCGGAGTATCGTCGGTCGCCCGTGCACATCGTGCCCGGGCAGGTCGGTGGCGAACAGGCGGTCCACCAGTTCTTCCATCTCCGGACGCGACAGGGACTGTCCGGCCTTGATCGCGCCTTTGCACGCGAGACTCTTGGCGATTCGCTCGTGCTGGTTGCGGGACGAGTTCACGAGCTCCGACCCGTGCGCCAGCTCGCTGACCATCTCGCGGAAGCAGGTCTCGGCGTCGAACCGCTCGTGCAGGTTCGGAACGGCGTGCACGATCACGGTCCGGTCCCCGAATTCCTCCAGCTCGAACCCGGCCGCGCGCAGCAGGCCGCTGAGCTCGGCCACCGCGGTGTGCTCGGCCGGAGACAGGCGCAGCGTGAGCGGGAACAGCAGGCGCTGCGATGTCCCGCCCTGCCCCTGGAAGCGCTCCATCGTCTCCTCGAACAGGATCCGCTCGTGCGCGGAGTGCTGATCGATCACCAGCAGGCCCTGCCTGGTGGGGACCAGGATATAGGAGTCGTGCAGCTGCCACGGCCCCGTGCGCGTCGGATCGCCCGGCGTCGCCAGGGCCGCGAGCGCTGCCGCGTCCGTGTCGACATCCGCGCCCCCGAATTCCGTGCCGGCTTCGTCGCTCTCTCCGGCGGACGTCTCCCCACGCGGCACGAAGAACGCGAGCTGCGGAGCAGGCTCCGCGACTCGCGGCAGGGGAACCGTTACCGTCCCGGTTTCGAATGCCGGGCCGGCCTCCGGGCCGAACCCGGCCGCGCTCGTCACGTCTCCGAGACGCGACCGGACGGCTTCGCGCACCGCCTCCCGAACGAGCTTCGGGTCGGAGAATCGTACTTCGGCCTTCGCCGGGTGCACGTTCACGTCCACGCCGCCCGCGGGAACCGCCAGGTAGAGGAAGGCGCTCGGACGGAGACCCGGCGCGACAGTCGTCCGGTACGCATCGTCCAACTCGCGCAGCAAGCCCGGATCGCGAAACGACCTGCCGTTGACGAACAGGTAGCGCCGGCCGCCTGCTGGCCGGGCGGCGTCAGGACGCTGGATCAGGCCCGCGACGCGCACGCCTTCACTCTCCACGTCCAGCGCCAGCAGTTCCCCCGCCTCCTCGGGCCCCCATAGATCCCGGACCCGGGCTCCGATGTCCGCGGCCGGAGGCAGGTCCATGAGTTCGCGGTCGTTGGAAGACAGGCGGAACGAAGCGTGAAGATTGCCCAGCGCCAGCAGGATCAGCGCCTCGCTCGCCGCCCGCGTCTCCGCCGCCGCGGAACGCAGGAACTTGGCCCGGGCCGGCACGTTCTGGAACAGCGAGCGGACGGTCGCGGTCGTGCCGCGCCGTCGAGCGATCTCGGACACGGACACGATCCGGCCGCCCTCCATCCGGACCTGGGTCCCGACCTCTCCACCGGCCGGCGCCGTCTGCAACTCGAACCGGCTCACCGCCGCGATCGATGAAAGCGCCTCGCCGCGGAAACCGAAAGATGCCACCGACCGCAGGTCATCGATCTCGCGGATCTTGCTCGTGGCGTGACGATCGAGCGCGAGCAGCGCGTCGGCGCGCTCCATCCCCTCTCCGTCGTCCGCCACCCGGATCCAGGTCTTGCCACCGTTGCGCAGCTCTACGTCGATCCGCTTTGCGCCGGCATCGAGCGCATTCTCCACCAGCTCCTTCACCACCGAGGCCGGCCGCTCGACCACCTCGCCCGCGGCGATCTGGTTCGCCACGTGATCCGGGAGGATGCGGATGCGGGTGCGGGTGCTGGCGCGGGTGCCGCCGTCCCGGGCGGAGTCGCTCATCTCAGTCGAGCCCGTAGAACGCCCGAGCATTGTGCCGCGTGACCTCGGCGGTGGTCTCCAGCGCCTGGTCCCGGATGCCGGCGACCACCGCACAGGTCAAGGGAAGGAACGACGGTTCGTTGCGCCGTCCACGGTTCGGGACCGGCGCGAGATACGGGCTGTCGGTCTCGATCAGCAGTCGTTCATCGGGCACCCGGCGCACGAGATCGGCTCCGTCGAACCGACGGAACGAGACGATGCCGCTGAACGACACCATCCAGCCGGCGTCGAGGCCGGCATCGAGCAGCTCGGGTCCGCCGGTGAAACAGTGCAGGACGCCCCGGACGCCGGTCGCGGCCCGCAGCAGCTCCGCGGTTTCCTGATCGGCGTCCCGCGAGTGCACGACGATCGGAAGATCCAGCTCGGCTGCCAGCACCAACTGCGCCTCGAAGCACTCGATCTGGCGGTCGCGCGGCGCGTTGTCGTAGTGGAAATCGAGTCCGGCCTCGCCGATCGCCACGACCTCCGGCTCTGCAGCAAGCCGGCGCAGCCCGTCGATCGTCCGGTCGTCGAAATGATCAGCTTCGTGGGGGTGCAGCCCGGCTGAGCTCCACAGGCCGGCGGTCGTCCGGGCCAGGCCCAGGGCCCGCGTGGCATCCTCGAGATCTGAAGCGATCGTCACCAGTTCGGCCACGCCTGCGGCGCGCGCTCGTGCGAGAACCGGCTCCAGGTCTTCTTCGAACGCCCCGGCAGTGAGGTGACAGTGCGAATCGAAGAGGTTCAACCCGCCTTCGCCGGCGCCGCGGCGCGCCGCTTCTCCCGCTTCCGCGACAGATGCTCGAGCTCGAGCAGCACCGGAGAGGCGACGAAGATCGACGAGTAGGTCCCGATGACCACACCGAGAATCAGCACCAGCGCGAACGGCCGGATCACCGGGCCGCCCAGGATGAACAGGGCGAGCAGCGTCATCAGGGTCGTGCCGCTGGTGAGCACCGTCCGCGGCAGTGTCTCGTTGATGCTGGAGTTGATGATGTCCTCGTACGAATCCTTGCGTCGCTTCTTGAGATTCTCCCGGATTCTGTCGAATACGACGATCGTGTCGTTCAGCGAGTACCCGAGGATCGTCAGGATCGCCGCGACCGTGGCCAGCGTCACTTCGATATTGAACACAGACAGGAAGCCGAAGGTCAGCGTGATGTCGTGCGCGGTCGCGACAACTGCCGCGACGCCGAACCGCCACTCGAATCGGAATGCCAGGTAGACGAGCGTCAACGCGAACGACAGGAGGATCGCGATCAGGGCTTTCTGCTTCAACTCCGACCCGACCTTGGGGCCGACCGCCTCCGTGCGGGCGAACTTCCAGGCGCCATCGCCGTACGCGGCGTCGAGTGCCAGGGCGACGCTCTCCGACACCCGTCCTTCTCCGGTCTCACGAAATTCCGCGACCCGGATGAGATAATCGTTCGAGTCACCGAACTGCTGGATCTGCGCGCCTTCGAGACCCTCGGCTCCGATCGCATCGCGCACATCGCCGACGGAGGTCGGCTCAACGAATTCGACCTGGAACAGTGTGCCGCCCGTGAACTCTACGCCCTGCCGCAGTCCGGTGTGCAGGAACAGAGACACGAGGCCGACTCCGACCACGATGGCGGAGAGTATGTAGGCTCGCTTGCGCTGTGCGAGAAAATCGTAGTGCGCGTCTTTAAAAAATCTCATCAGTCACGTGTCCGTCGAGTCAGATGCGTAGTTCCTCGGTCGGCCCGCGCCGCTCGAGATAGAACAGGAACAATGTCTTGGTCACGAACAGGGCCGTGAACAACGAGGCGATGATCCCGATGCCCAGGGTCACCGCGAATCCGCGGATCGGGCCGGTCCCGACCTGGTACAGGATCGCCACAGTGATCAGCGTCGTGATGTTCGCATCGACGATCGCGGACGTGGCGTGCTGGAAGCCCTGCTCTACCGCGGTCCGGGCGGTCTTTCCGGCATCCAGCTCCTCGCGTATGCGCTCGAAGATCAGCACGTTTGCGTCCACGGCCATACCGACTGACAGGATCAGGCCGGCGATGCCCGGCAGCGTAAGCGTCGCACCGAGCCCGGCCAGTCCGCCGAGCACGAGGATCACGTACACCCCCAGCGCGACCACGGCCATAAGACCCGCGATCCTGTAGTACCACAGCATCATGAGCACGACGCCGACGAGGCCGATGAGAAATGCGTTCCGGCCTCTCCGGACCGAGTCGGCGCCGAGAGACGGACCGATCGTCCGCTCCTCGACGATCCGGATCGGCTGAGGCAGTGCGCCGGCGCGCAACACGAGGGCCAGGTCCTGCGCCTCCTGGAAAGCGGACCCCGTGCCGAGCTCGATCTGGGCCCGGCGGCTGAGCGTCTGCCGGATCACCGGGGCGCTCTGCACTCGGCCATCCAGCACGATCGCCATCAGGCGCCCGACGTTCCGGCTGGTTCCGCGCTCGAAGATCCGAGCGCCCTGGCGCGTCATCTCGAACGGTACGTATGGCTGGTTGAACTGCGGGTCACGCGCGGCCGGACCGGCGTCGGCGAGGTATTCGCCCGTGATGAGCGGCTCGGCCTCGAGCACGTACAGCTCGCGATACGCAGCACCGGATGTCGACTTCGGCACGGTTCCCCACGCGAGGATCGTGTTGCGCGGCAGGCCTTCCTTGACCGCCGGAAGCTCGATGTATCGGGCCACCGTCGGCACGTTCTCCTCGGCGACCAGGAACGTGCCCGGCCGTCCCGACTCGAGCAGCAGCACCGTCAGCGGACGCAATTCCGGCTCCTGGCTC
>CBDUVN010000033.1:0-18108 GCA_965370685.1 uncultured bacterium
ATCGGCGACGAGCTGGATGTCGGGTACGTGCTGGAGGGTGGAGTGCAGAGGGCGGGGGACCAGTTCCGCATCAACGTGCAGCTGATCGACGCGGAGTCCGAGGGCCATCTGTGGGCGGAGCAGTACACCGGTGACCTCACGGTAGCCGGGATATTCGCGATCCAGACGGAGATCGCGACCTCGATTGCCGAAGCGCTGAAGGCGCAGCTGACGACTGACCAGCGGGAAAGCCTGGCGCGGATTCCGACCGAAGATCTCGAGGCGTACGAGGCGTATCGGCGCGGACTGGACTTCATACGCGAATCGTATACGGAATCGAACTTCCGCACGGCCGACAGATTCGCCGATCAGGCGCTGGCACTCGATTCGACGTTTGCCGAGGCGTGGGCCGTCAAGTCGGCCGCGGCATCCAGCCTGTACTGGTTCTTCTACGATCGTTCCGATTCGCTCACCAACGCCGCACTCGCTCATGCGGAAAAGGCGCTCCGGCTGGAGCCGGGACTGCCGGAAGGTCACTGGGCGCTGGGATCGTACCACTACCGGGTGAATCTCGATTACGAGCAGGCGCTGGAGGAACTCGGGCAGGCTCTCGAGGGCATGCCGGGCGAGGTCGAGCTGCACACGACCGCGGCGAGCGTGCTGCGGCGGAAGGGAGACCTCGAGGAAGCGATCGAGCGCTTCAAGGAGGCGGCGGAACTGGATCCGCGACAATCCATGGCCCCGTATAGCGTCGGCGAGACGCTGAGCCTCCTGAGGCGCTACGACGAGGCCGAGCCCTGGTTCCGAAGGGCGATCGAGATCCGACCCGACTTTGCGTTTCCGTACACGTATCTGGCCATGACACGAATTCGCTCGGAAGGCGACACTTCCAGCGCTCGCGAGTTGCTCGAGGAGATGCGAAACCTCGGGATTCTCGCAGATGCGATTAACGAGTATTCGTTTGTCGATACCTACAGGCTCGCGCGCGATCCCGATGCGATTCTGCGCGAGCTCGAAGGCGAGGTGGAATTTCGTGACATGCAGTTCTCCTACGAGCCCGCCTCGAGCGCCGCCGGCGACGCGTGGGGAATGAAGGGGGACACCGCCAGGGCGCGGATTTCCTATGACTCCGCCCAGGTGATCATCGAAGCACGGCTCGCGGAAGCGCCGGACGACGCGAGGTACCATAGCGCGCTCGCGATCGCGCTGGCCGGGCTGGGTCGCGACGAGGAAGCGATCGAGCACGCGAAGGAGGGACTGCGTCTCATGCCGCCCGAGAAGGAAGCGTGGCGCGGCACGTACCGGCTGCGGGACCTGGCTCTCGTGTACGCGATGACCGGCCGGACCGAAGAGGCGATCGACACCCTCGAAATTCTTCTGTCGATCCCGGCTGACTTATCAGAGTGGGACCTCCGGTTGGATCCGTACTGGGATCCACTGCGTGGCAATCCCCGGTTCGAATCGCTGGTGGCGAACTGATGGCTGCGACCGGCTACCAGAGATTCTTCGCCGAACTCAAGCGGCGGAAGGTATTCCGCGTCGCTGCCGTCTACGGCGCTGTGGCGTTTGTCATCCTCCAGGTGGCCGACATCCTCGTGCCGGCGCTCCACCTGCCCGAGAGCTTCACAACCGGATTCGCCCTACTGTCGATTCTCGGCTTTCCGATCGCGCTCGTCCTCGCCTGGGCGTTCGACAGCACTCCTTCCGGCATCCAGCGCACAGACGCCGCGAAGACCGGCGAGATCGAGGCGATCATCGCACAGCCGGCCGCGAGTCGATGGCCGTCGGGCCTGCTGGCGCTCGTGGGGGTCGTCGCCCTGGTCATCGGCGGCTGGCTGGCGCTGTCGAGCCGGTCGGCTGCCGACTCAACTGGAGCAGTCTCGACCAGTGAAGTCCGCGGTGACCGTGCCGCGATGGAAGCTGACCCGGGTGGAGCTGAGAGTCCGCCGCGAACGGCGGTCGCCGTCCTTCCGTTCCAGAGCCTCACGGATGACGAAGAGAGCAGGGAATTCGCTCTCGGGATTCACGACGATCTGCTCACTCAGCTCACACGGATCGACGACCTGCGGGTCACGTCCCGCACCTCGGTGATGACGTACGCGGATTCCGATAAGCCCGCCGGCGAGATCGCGCGAGAGCTTGGAGTCGGCTCACTGGTGGAGGGAGGAGTCCGCAGCTCGGGTGGCCGAGTCCGGGTAAACGTCCAGTTGATCGACGCATCGACGGACGAGCACCTGTGGGCAGAGACGTACGACCGCGAACTCACGGTGGAGAACGTGTTCGCGATACAGGGCGAGATCGCCGTGGCCGTCACGGAGGCGCTTGAGGCTGAGTTGTCAGCTCAGGAGGCCGCAGATCTGGCCGAGCTCCCGACGAGCAGTACTGAGGCATGGGCGGCGTATCATAGGGGACGACGCCTACTGCACATGATTGGGGATTCTGCCGCGGAAGTGAGGATGCTGGCAGAGTTCCAGCGGGCCGTCGATCTGGATCCGGAGTTCGCTGCCGCTTGGGCGATGCTGGTACGCTCTCAGGCGTGGAAAATCAGACGCGGATTTGAGTCGGACACGATGCCTGCCAGGCGCAGCCTCGACCGACTTCTTGATCTGGCGCCGGACGCACCGGACACGCGGCTCGCCACCGGATATTACCGATACTATGGGCACGCGGACTTCGACGGGGCTCTGCCCGAATTCCAGGCGTATCGGAGTCAGCGACCGGGAGACGGAGTCGGCTGGCAGGCCGAGGGATGGGTCCTGCGCCGGGTCGGTCGTTGGGAAGAGTCCACGGTGGCACAGCGGCACGGGGTAGAACTGGATCCCCTGAACACCGATGGGCTGTGGAACCTGGCGATCAATTATCGGAGACTACGTCAGTACACGGAGGCGAGTCGATATTTCCAGGCAGCAGCCGAGCTCTCACCTGACAATACCGGATTGCAGATCCAATGGTTGCAGAGCGAGCTTCTGGGGGCCGGTGACATGGAATCAGCTCGCCGGATCGCGGCTGAGGTCAGGGGACTCTCGCCTTCTGACGCAGGACCCGCTGCCACCTTCTGGGTCGCTGCATTCGAGCGGGATTACGAGGCAGGGGTGGCGGCGATCCGGGGGCATGAGCCCGGGGAATGGACGGGATTTCCGGCAGCGGGAGACTATGGCATTGGAGGGCCGCCAAGTCTGCTCCGGGCACTCGTCGCCCGGATGGAAGGAAACGATGCGGAATCCAGTGCCTGGGCGGACTCGCTCGTGGTCGAAGCCCGCACAGAGGTGGAGTCACGACCGATCCCGGAGGGAGGTGACCGCTTCGCCGTCGCAGCGATCGCCCGTTCCCTTCTCGCCCTGGGCTTGGCTCTACGGGGAGAATCGGGGGACATGGAGGAAGCTCTCCGCACCGCCGACGAGTCCGTTCGACTCTACGGGATGCACCGGGACGACGTGGACGGCAACAGCGTGGAGTCGTTGCGGATGTGGACGCTGATCGTGGCCGGGGAGAAGGAGCGGGCACTGGATGTGATCGGAGAATTCCTGTCGCGGCCAGCAAACCTGGGTCCGGGCGACCTCAAGTTGAATCCGATGTACGATTCTCTGCGCGGCGATCCACGATTCGAGGAGCTGTTGGCGCGGGCCGAGGCGCTGGTACAGAACTGACGCCGGCCGCGGCTGTCTTTCCGCGAAGCGTTCGCAGGCCGACAAGATCTACGCGCCCGCCCCTGCCTCCCGTACCGTCTCCAGGATTTCCTCTTCCGTCAGCAACAGCTCGGATTTCTTGGCCCGTGCGAGCACCGCCTGGACAATCTCGGGACCGGAGGACAGACCACGCGTCTGGAGGTAATAGACGACGTTCGACGCGCCCGACATGTGGCCGATGAGAATCTCCTGTTCGCGCCCGATCCAGCTGGCCGGCACGCCGGAGTAGATCCGGTCCGCCAGCCATGCCGCGCCCTTCTTCCTCGCCTTGATCACGGCCGCAGCGTGCACGCCCGTCGCGGTGCGGAACGCATCACGGCCGACGATCGGGGCGTTGACCGGGATCGGAACGCCGACTGCCTCCGCCACGGCCTCGACGTACTCGGGGAGCGCCGACAGGTCGTCGTCACGCCAGCCGAGCAGCTTGAGGTTCACCAGCAACTGTTCGATCGGCGTGTTGCCGACCCTCTCGCCCACACCGAGTGCGGTGCCGTGCACCCGCGTGGCTCCCGCCTCGAGGGCCGCGAGGGTGTTCGCCAGGTCCAGGCCGCGGTCGCGGTGTCCGTGCCAGTCGATCCCGATCCGGTCCTCCACCCCCAGTTCTTCCAGCAGGCCGCGCACCCAGGTGACGAGATTGCGGACGGCCCACGGGACCGCCGCACCCACGGTGTCGCACAGGCACAGCCGGCTGGCGCCCGACTCCACAGCGGCCGACATGAGTTGTCTCAGGTCATCTGGAGCGGCGCGGATCGTGTCCTCTGTGACGTACATCACCTCGAGGCCCTCGCCGACGGCGAACTCCACGGCCTCCGTAGTGAACCGCAGGATGCGCGACAGCTCCCACTCCTCGGCGTACTGGCGGATCGGACTCGATCCGATGAATACGCAGGCCTCGATTGGAACTCCCGTCCGCTGCACGACGTCGGCGATCGGCTGGATGTCCACGACCATCGTGCGGGCCGCGCAGTTCGCGCGGATCCGGAGCCCGTTGTCGGCGATCTCCCTGCACAGCGTCTCTACGGCCTCTCGCTGACGCGGCCCGGAGCCCGGCAGACCAATGTTTGCCGTCTCGATGCCGAGGCTCTCCATCAGGTGGAGCAGGCGGACTTTGACGTCCAGCGGCGGATCGATCACCGAGGGACTCTGCAGACCGTCGCGCAGCGTCTCGTCGTCGAGCATCGCCGCCGCGGGTCGCGTAATCTGCCCGTCACCGTGGACGGACCAGTCGTAGATCAGGTGATCTTCAGACGGTACCGGCACGGTCCTCCTTTCCGGCGCCCGGACGGCGCTCCGTGCTGTCGCGGATGGTCAACTCCTGTCTCCCAGTGACCTGCGAATCTGCTCCAGGTGGTACTGGCTGCTGACCTCGCCCACCCCCTCCTCGAGGCTCTTGCCGAATTCACGCTGCGCGGCGTCGAGATCTCCAAGGCGCTCGTGAATCACGCCGATGTGATACCGGGCCATCAGGTATTCGGGAGTCAGGGCAGTGCACTGCTCGAAGTGCTCCAGGGCCTGGTCGAGCTCGCCGGCATGAAACAACGCCACTCCGAGCCTGTAGTGCGCGGCGTTGTAATGCGGATCGATCTCGAGGCACCGCCGGAACGCCTCGATCGCCTGCAGCATGTTGCCCCGGTGATAGTGGGCCACTCCGAGGTCGTACGAGCACAGCACGAAGTCGGGCGCCAGCTTGAGCGCCCGCTCATAGCGCTCGATCGCGAGGTCGAGCGTTCCCTGGTGGAAGTACACGGATCCGAGCAGGTGGTTGGCGAGAGCGTTGTCGGGGTCGGACTCGACCAGGCGCTCCAGCTCGCGCCGGGCGTCCCGGTGCTTCCCCTCACTCTCGGTGACGAGCGCGAGGAGAAGACGCTGGTCCACGAACGCGTCCCTCAGGAACAGGCCGCACTCGGCGCAGAACTTGTCGGTATCGGCGGCCTCGTGGCCGCAACGTGAACATCGCATGGCAGTTCGCTCCTGGCAGGCGACGTCGGGCTCGACGCCGCATCGTTCCCGAAACATGGACGAGCGTGGGCGGCAGGGCCAGCCGGACCTTCGAACCCGACCTCCGCAGCTCACATCCGATCAACCCTTTGCTGATTCGCACTGTCTATTCATTGGGCAGGGGCCGTGGAGGCCGACGGTGGGCTCAGGACTGGGGGTGAGGGGTGATGACGGGATGGGTAGGGCGGAGCTCGGTCGTCACGGTCATTCTGCTTTTGACCGGCGCCACGTGCGCGCACGCGCAGTCGCAGCAAGACGAACCGATACAACAGCAGGCCAGCAGCTCGTTGCCGGTAGCCGACCGACCGGTTGGCGAAGAACCCGAGCCCGAATTCGCTCCACTCATCCGGCCTTCGCTGCACGTGATGCGTGCGGTGGGCGAGATCAAGCTGGATGGTCAGCTTGACGACCCCGGCTGGCGGGGCGCGGCACGGGCGGATGGGTTCTCGACCAATTTTCCGGAAGAGATGGGTCAGCCCGACGTCGACAGCGAAGTCCTGGTCACCTACGACGACGACAACCTCTACCTCGCGTTCATCGCGCACGACGATCCGTCCACCATCCGGGCCGCATTGCGCGATCGGGATGAGATGTGGTCGGACGACTACTTCGGAATCTTGCTCGACACGTACGGTGACGCCTCGTGGGCCGTTTACCTGTTTGCCAATCCGTACGGAGTGCAGGGCGACACGCGGTTCGCGGTCACCAGTGGCGAGGACTCCAGCTTCGACCTGCTCTACTATACCGAAGGGAAGATCACCGATACAGGCTACGTGATCGAAATGCGGATTCCGTTCGCCAGCCTGCGGTTTCCCGATGCCGAGGACCAGGAATGGCGCGCGACGTTCTGGCGGACGCGCCCGCGCGGCAGCCGTGAACAGTATACGTGGGCCGCGATCAGCCGGGACAACTCGTGCTTCCTGTGCCAGTATGGAACTCTCACAGGGATCCAGGGCGTGAAGCCCGGCGGCGCGCTCGAGCTGCTGCCAACAATCGTCGCCTCCCAGTCCTCGTCGATCTCGAATCCGGACGATCCGCATGGGGGACTCAACAACGACGGCGTTGAAGGGGCTCCGAGCCTCGGGATGCGCTATTCGTTTCCGGTCGGGCTGACCACCGATCTCGCCCTGAACCCAGACTTCAGCCAGATCGAGTCCGACGCCGCGCAGATCGATGTGAACAGCACATTCGCCCTGTTCTTCCCGGAGCGCCGACCCCTGTTTCAGGAGGGCGCCGACGTGTTCGCCACACCCATCGACCAGGTGTACACACGGTCGATCAACGACCCGCAGGTGGTGGGGAAGGCGATCGGTCGAATGGATCGCACCACGGTCGGCTACATCGGCGGCGTAGACGAAACAAGCCCGATCCTCATTCCGCTCGAAGAGCGCAGTTACGTGACCCAGACACGAAAGAGCGTGTCCAACATCGTGCGCGCACAGCAGTCATTCCTGGAGGACTCCTACGCCGGGGTGCTGTTCACCGACCGTCGATTCGTGGATCACAGCGGATCCAACACGAGCCTCGGGGTGGACGGACAGATGCGGTTCCTCGACAAGTACCGCTTCGAATGGCAGGTGGTGGGCTCGCACTCGCAGGAGCCGGATGATCCGACGCTGACCGAGGGTGTGAACGACCTGAAGTTCGACAACGGGAGGTATACTGTCGCGTACGATGGAGAGTCGTTTTTCGGTAACGCGATGTACGCGAGTGTCGAACGGAACGCCCGGACCTGGAGTTGGGACGTCGACTACTGGCAGTTCAGCCCCACCTTCCGGGTCGACAACGGCTTCGAGACGCGCAACGACCTGCGACGCGTGTCGATGTACCAGGGACTGAGTTTCTGGCCCGGCGCGTCCTGGATCGACCGGGTCGGCCCCGGCGTGTTCGGACAGATGGCGTGGAACTGGTCGGGACAGAAAAAAAGCGACTATGTGCAGCTGTGGCTGAATGCCCAGCTCACGGGCCAGACCAGTCTCGAGCCGGCCTTTCAGATCGAGAACGAACGGTTCGGCGGGATCGACTTCACGGGCCTCACGAATCTTCGCCTGTTCGCCAATTCGAACTTCAGCGAGCCCGTACAACTCGGTTTCTTCGTGGCTCACGGAGACCGGATCGCCCGCAATCTGGAGACGCCAGAGCTCGGAACAGGGACGGACGCCGAGGTGTTCGGGACGTTCAACCTGTTCGGGAGATTCCTGCTCCAGCCCTCGGTCCAGTATTCGGACCTCTACACGCAGGATGACAACACGGAAGTGTTCAAGGGATTCGTATTCCGGACCCGAGCCAGTCTCCAGTTCAGCCGCGAGTTGTTCGTCCGCCTGATCCTGCAGTGGGACGACTTCAGCGGGCAGCTGTCGTTCGAGCCGCTGCTCACGTACCGGTTGAACCCGTTCACCGTGTTCTACATCGGAGCGACGTCCGGCTATTCCGACTTCGGTCGCCGGGACGATCTCGATCTGCCGGCCGAGGCTGGGCTGGCCCAGACGTCGAGGCAGTTCTTCCTCAAATTCCAATACCTGCTCCGGTTCTGATCCTCGGCTGCGGGAGCCCTGAAGTCCGGGCTCCCGGCCGGGGGGGGCGCTCGCTCACCGGAATTCCACCCGGTCGACGCTCGTGCGGACTTACCCTATGTTTCCCGACGATCGCGCTCTTGCATTCTCCGTCCTCGCCGAGCCCGGAGCATGACCGAACTCCTCGATCGTCTGCATGCCTCGCTGACCGGCATCTACTCCATCGAGCGCGAGCTCGGCAGGGGAGGGATGTCGACCGTGTTCCTCGCCCGGGATCTCAAGCACGACCGGGACGTCGCGCTGAAGGTCCTGCGGCCGGATCTGGCCTCGGCCGTCGGTTCGGATCGCTTTCTACGTGAGATCAAGGTCACGGCTGCGCTCAATCACCCGCACATCCTGCCGCTGCTCGACTCCGGATCGATCGACGACCTCGTGTACTACGTGATGCCCTACGTCTCGGGCGGCTCACTGCGCGATCGCCTTGTTGCGGGCACGCCGTTGAGCCTGGAAGAAGCCCTTTCCGTATCGCGCCAGGTGGCTTCGGCGCTCGATTACGCGCACCGCATCGGAGTCGTACACCGGGACGTGAAACCCGAGAACATCCTGTTCTCCGAGGGACTCGCGGTCGTGGCGGACTTCGGGATCGCGCAGGCGATTGCGCTGGCGGACCGGCAGACCCTGACCCGGACCGGATATCCCGTCGGCACTCTCGGCTATATGAGCCCGGAGCAGGCGGCGGGGAAGACCGATCTCGATTCACACACCGACGTGTTCAGCCTCGGCGCCGTCGCGTACGAGATGCTGGTTGGGCAGACTCCAGATGGCTGGCCCGCGCCCGAGGATTCGCGGTTGGGCCGGCTGACTGACGCACCACCGGACCATCGCGCTCGCCTCGACGCCATGCCGGGGCGGGTCGAGCAGGCGCTGGCCCGGGCCCTGGCGCTGCGGCCCGCGGATCGGTTCGACTCGCCGGGCGAGCTCGCCGAAGCGCTTGCCACTGCAGTCCGTGAGCGGATCGTGGTTCCCGAGGAGGAGATGCGGGAGATCTTCGAGCGGGCCGCGGAGCTGGATGCCGAAGAGCGGCCCGAGGCCCTGACTATGGGCGCGGTGGAGCAGGTCGCGGCTGAGATCGGTATTCCGCCGGAGCGCGTACGGGAGGCCGCACTCGGAATCGGGCGGCGGGATCCGGCTGGACCTGCCATGAAGCACGTTCAAGGCATGAGTCCGACATCTGACGGAAAGATATCCACATATCATTCTGCACCTGATGTCAATTATGAGAAACAGCGGTTGCGTGCTTCGCGTCTCGTGCCCGTCGAATTTCCCGAGTCAAAGCTGTCAGACCTGGTACCGTTGATCGAAGATGAACTGGACCTGATCGGCCACGCTTCGATCGTCGGTCGGACTCTCACCTGGAGTCCCGCGGGGCAGGGCGCCGAAGGGAGGCACGTGGTCGTGACGGTTCGTCCGCGAGAGGGTGGTACCGAGATCCACCTCGACGAGCGAATCGAGTTTGCCGGCTGGCGAATGTTCGCCCCGGGCTGGGGCATGGCGATCGGAGCCATCTTCGGAACGTTCGTCGCCATGGCCATCGGCCTCCACCACGAGGCGATTCTTGTGACTGCGCTTCCGTCCGGCGCCCTCGGAGGCTGGATGATGACAAAGGGAATCGGGAACACGATGGCGGATACACGGCGACCCGAATTGCAGAAGCTGCTGGAGCGGTTGAGCGCGGCCGTAGAGAGCAAAGGACGAGAGCCGGCGTCGCTGGAGCCAGGAGAAAAGGGATGATGAGGATGATGAGAATGATGGGGATGATCGGAAGGTGTGCTTCTTCGCTCGCAGGAATTTCAGTCGTCGCGTGCCTGGGCCTGGTCGCAGGCCTGGGCCTGGTCGGTTGCGGGCCGGGTGACGAGGATCGGGACGAGCCGGTGCAGGCCGCCGGCAAGTACGATTCCGGGACGATGGCGGCGATCTCCCGGGTCGAGAACGGACTCCTGCCGCGGATCCGGGTCGAAGGCGAGGCGGGTTGGACGCTCGGCGAGCGGATGGTCCGGTGGAACGTGGAAGCCGTAAGTGTCGCGGTGATCCACGACTTCGACATCGCCTGGGCGAGGGCATGGGGAGTCGCCGATCGAGAGGAGGGCCGGCCTGCCACGACGGAGACGCTGTTCCAGGCCGGATCGATCAGCAAATCGGTCGCTGCGACTGGAGCGCTTCGCATGGTCGAGGAAGGACAATTCAGCCTGGATGAGCCGATCAACAACTTCCTCACGAGCTGGCTGCTTCCCGACAACGAATTCACCGAGGAGACGCCGGTGACGATCCGGCGTCTGCTGAGTCACACCGCCGGGACCACGGTGCACGGATTCCCGGGCTACGCTCCCTGGGAGCCAGTCCCGACTGTTCCGCAGGTGCTGGACGGAGAGCCACCGGCCAACACGGCCGCCGTGCGCGTGGATATCCCGCCTGGCTCCCGGGTCCGATACTCGGGCGGCGGAACGACGATCGTCCAGCTCGCGATGACGGACGTTTCCGCGGAGACGTTTCCCAATCTGTTGCACAGGCTGGTGCTCGAGCCGGCCGGGATGGTGAGCAGCACGTACGAGAATCCGCTGCCTGAATCGCGCCTGGGTGAGGCCGCGGCCGGATACCGGCAAAACGGCTCGCCCGTTCCCGGCAAGCGGCACACGTATCCGGAAATGCAGGCCGCCGGCCTGTGGACAACACCTTCCGATCTCGCCCGATTCGCGATCGCGATGCAGAACTCGCTGCGTGGGGCACCGGGCGTGCTGAGCCCGGCGACGGCCGAGGAGATGGTCACTCCCGTGATGGAGTCGGCTGGACTGGGGTTCTTTATCGACGATGAAGACGGGGCGATCTACTTCCAGCACGGAGGGGCGGACGAGGGCTTCCAGGCGATGCTGATCGCGAGCCGCGACAGGGGCTACGGGGTGGCCGTGATGGCGAATTCGGACAACGGTGGGGCGATCGCGGTGGAGATCATGCGGGCCGTGGCGCTCGAGTACGGGTGGGAGGGGATCCTGGAGGATCCAGTCGACGGTGTGGAGCTGACCGCCGACGAGCTGGCCGCGTATGAGGGTCGCTATCGACTGGGAATCGGAGAGGTAGCCAGCCTCAGAGTCGAGGGCGAAAGACTCGTGGCCCGAGTCACGCTCCAGCCGACTGCGTCCCGAATGTTCTCGCTGGGTGACGATGTTTTCCTGCACGAGGAGCTGGGGGAAAAACTCGGGTTTGTCAGGAACGCTGAAGGTGACGTGGTAGCTGTGAGGCTCGTGGACCGCCCTGGCAACGTGACAATCGATCGCCTTTCAGATGACAGGCACCTTCCTGTCGAGCTGCTCGAGGCCGGAAGAACAGACGAGGCGATTGAATCACTTGCGGCTGAGGACGCTCCGGAAGCCTCGGTCAACCAGTTCGGCTATGTGCTGTTGAACTCCGGGCGCGACGAGCAGGCCGTAGCCGTGTTCAAGTGGAACGCCGAGAGACATCCAACGCACGCGAACCCGTGGGATAGCCTGGCTGACGGCTATCTCGCGGTCGCCGACACCGCAGGTGCGGTCTCAGCGTACCGGAAGGTGCTCGAAGCGGTCGAGCTCGATACGGACGCCGATCCAACTGCTCTGGAGAGCCTGAAAACGAGGGCGCGGGCCCAGCTCGCCGCATTCAGGGCTGGCTGAGCTCGGAGGGAGTTGAGAGCCGTTTCCCGTCACGGGCTGCCGGCTCCCTGCCGCCTGATTCCCACTTTCCCACTTTGGGAATCGGACGGAAGGGAGCTGTGAGGGAGTACAGCACACGCATCGGATCTCGTCTGGTCTGCAACGTCCTGGACCAGTACTGTAACATATCATTACACATTCGACTCCCCGCCAGCGGCGTGCAAATCTGTACCCGTATATGTACCAAGAGGATAGTCTGATTTCTTAAGTTGGTCCGCCACTTGAACAGGTCGAACCCATGAAGCGTTCGGTGCTCGTTGTTGACGATGATCCCAGGATCAGGACGTCACTTGTCTCGGCCCTGCAGGGTGGCGGGATGACGATCCGGGCGGCTGATTCCGCTGAGTCCGCGCTGGCGGCTCTCGGCGAGGAGCCGACCGAAGTCGTGCTGACGGACGTGAAGATGCCGGGCATGAGCGGACTGGACCTGCTTCGCATGCTCAAAGACCGTTCGCCGGATCTCGACGTGATTCTGATGACTGCCTACGACGATCTCCCAACGGTTGCCGAGGCCATGCGGGAGGGGGCGGCGGATTTTCTCGTCAAGCCGCTCGACCTGCACCAACTGCGGAGTGTCCTGGATCGCATCTTCGAGGACCGGCAGGCACGAAAGCGGATAAAGGTCGACAAGGTGGATTCAGAACAGCGGGGGGCCGCTGACCGCCTCGTCGGCCGGGATCCGCAGATGGTCCAGATCTTCAAGCTCGTCGGCCAGGTCTCCTCGACCCGAACCAACGTGGTGATTCGGGGCGACAGTGGGACCGGCAAGGAGCTCATCGCGCGCTCGATCCATGACGCGTCGCCCTGGTCCGACGAGCCCTTTGTAGCAGTCAATTGCACGGCACTGCCTACCACGCTCCTGGAGTCGGAGCTGTTCGGTCATCTCCGCGGCTCGTTCACGGGGGCGACCTCCGATCGCAAGGGACGATTCGCGATCGCGGGACACGGGACGATCTTCCTCGACGAGATCGGCGACACGCCGTCTGAGTTCCAGGCGAAGCTCCTGAGAGTACTGCAGGAGCACGAGTACTATCCGGTGGGAGCCGAGAAACCGGAGCGCACGGAGGCCCGGGTGATCGCAGCCACGCATCGCGACCTCGAGAAGCTGGTGGCGACCGGCCAGTTCAGGGAGGACCTGTACTATCGACTGCGGGTGGTGGAGATCCGGGTGCCACCGCTTCGGGAGCGGATGGGTGACGTGCCGTTGCTCGCCGAGTACTTGCTCCGAAAGGCGGCGGTGGCAACAGGCAGCCGGCCCCTTCACCTGGCTCCCGAGACTGGCGAAGCGCTGATGTCGCACGACTGGCCCGGCAACGTGCGCGAGCTCGAGAACATGCTGACGCGCGCGGCCGTCCTGGCCACGGGTGACGTGATCCGGCCCGAGCACATAGAGGTCGGAGCAGCTGTCGATGCCGGCCCGCCCCGCCTGATCAGCCTCGAGGAAATGGAAAGAGAGCACGTGGCCCGAGTCCTCGAGGCCACCGGCGGACACAAGTCCCGCACGGCGGAGATCCTTGGGATCTCGAGGCCTCGCCTCGACCGGATGATCGAACGCTACGGCCTTGGTCCGCTGGTCCCGGGGCGCGGCGGCCAGGCAGAGAGCTGAGATCGTGATCCGGCCGCCATCATTCAGATTTCGAATCCTCGCTCTCGTAGTGGGCGTGGCGATCGTCCCGTTGCTGCTCATCGGACTGTTCCTCGTTCGCTCAGTGGAGAAGTCGGGGGAGCAATTGCTCTCCGACAGGCTGTCGACGGCAGCAGATGAGACGAGGGACGCACTGGTGCGCCACTGGATCCCGCTGCGCTCGGGATTGCTTGACGTCGCGCAATCCGAGGAAGTGAATTCCGTGCTGGCGGGCGGAGCTGCGGAATCTCTGCGAACAGTTCTTTTCGAGCTCGATCCCCGAATTCGGGAGGTCGAAATTCGATCGGCTGACGATTCTGTGTTGTTTCAATTCGACCGATCGGCTCTGTCTCCCGAACAGGGCGGAATTCCTCCACCCACGACCCCTCTCCTCAGGATCGGATACGACCTGGTGGAGCAGGGCGCCGCTGAACCAGGGGTGATCGAGTTCGCGCTGGAGGCGGACCTCCTCCTGCCGCGTGAAGCGCAGCCAGCCTCGAGCGCCGGAATGGTGGTCACGCTCCTCGACCCGCGCACGGCGCTTCCTCTGATTCCCGTCCCGATGGATGCGTCCGTACTCAGCCGGGATCGATTCGAATGGGGAGGGGAGGAATGGCTGGCGGCGCACAGGTCATTCCGGGATCCTCCTCTGGAGCTTGTTACCGCAGCGCCTCTCACCCCATATGTGGTTCCGTTTCGACGGTCCGCCCGGAACGGGGCGTTTCTCCTCGCCGCGGTCGCCCTGGGCGCGATCGTCGCTGCCGGGTTCCTGACTTTGCGGATGACTCGGTCCCTCGGAGCCCTGGTGCAGGGCGCCGATGCAGTTACAGAAGGAGATCTCTCCCACCGGATCGATCAGTCGGGGAGAGACGAAATCGGTCGCGTAGCGGCTGCATTCAATACGATGACCGAGAGTCTGCAGCGCACGCTGAAGGAACAGGCGGGCCGCGAGTCCCTCGCCGCGATGGGCGAATTCGCGGCCTCACTCGCGCACGAGATCCGGAATCCCCTGACGGCGGTGAAGCTGGATCTCCAGAGCCTGGAAGAGCGCCTGGATGACGATCCGGATCTCAAAGATCCGCTGCGCCGGGCTCTCGAGGAGATCGAGCGTCTCGACAGCACGGTCGCGGACGCTCTGACGGTCGTCAGGCGCGGTGACGGCGACCACGTGCTGGATATCCGGCAGCCTATCGAAGCGGCAGTCCATTCCGCGCGCCCGGCGTTCGATGAACGCGGCTCCCGGCTGGAGCTGATTCCCGGAGATCAGAGTCTGCTCGTACACGGAAACTCCTCGGCTCTCCAGCAACTGTTCCTGAACGTGTTGCTCAACGCGGCTGAAGCGCTGCCCGCGGGAGGAACGGCGGAGATCAGGGCCACGCAAGTTGGCGGCGGCGAAATTTTCGTCACGATTCAGGACGACGGCCCGGGCATCCCTGACGAATTCCGTGACCGGATCTTCGAGCCTCTATTCTCCACCAAGGAATCGGGCACTGGACTTGGACTCACGATCTCCCGGAGAATCGTCGATGCGCACCGTGGCGAGATGACGATCATCGGAGAGCAGGGAGGTGGCACGCGGGTGGAAATCACGATCCCGCGTGTCGTGGACGCTTCCGACGCCCCCACACCGGATGTGTAACGTACCGGGAGCCGAATGTAACGCCCGGTTGCAATCCGGGTCCTGCGTACGTCGGCGACGCACAAGCTAACACCCTGTCATAGCGACGCTTGTAGTACGAGAGGTGTTCGGCACGATACGTGAGATTCGAAGGGTCACAACGAACGGGAGCCGTCGGCTTCCGCATGGACGCCCCTCGGATCTGGAGGCGACAATGAGTATCAGATACCTGTTTGCTTTCGCTCTAGCATTCCTGCTTCTGCCGACCAGTGACAGGTCGGCCGTTGCGCAGGAAACGGGCACCGCAAGCCAGGTGACCGTGCAGCGAGTGTGGTCGGGAATCCAGCCGGACTTCTCGGGTTCACACCCATCTCCTGATGGCCGATACGTCACAAATATGGATGACGACACCGGAGATCTGGAGCTCATCGACCTCGTGAGCGGAGAACGAATCCGGGTGGGGGTGAAGGACGGTGGGTGGCAGGACATGAGTTGGGCGCAGAATTCGGTGTTTTCACCCGACGGAGATAGCATCGCGTTCGTCTGGTACAGCGCTCCGCCGGCGGGGCCCGGTGACACCGAAAATTCGGACTACCTCGGCTACAGCATCCAGATGATTCCCGCTACCGGGGGCGAGCCGAGGGTTCTCGTTCCAGGCGGGACATTTCACTACGCCGTCCTGGACGACTGGGCCGCCGACGGCCGGTACTTGCTCGCGCGAATCTGGTACGTCGATGAAACATTCTGCCTCTGCCGGATCCGGACGGCCGACGGAGCGATCGAGCCGATTCCCGGAATTCCGTCCGAGTTGAACGAAGACGTCGGGAGTCAGAGAATCTCTCTCTCTCCCGATGGAAATTTCGTTGCATTCGACATTCCGGTCGGCGCCGCGGATCGGGATGTGTACGTCGCGTCGGTGGGTGCCGGGAATGCCCGCCCGCTCCTGGAGGGACAGGCAAGCGACCGCCTGATGGGCTGGCTGCCGGACGGGTCCGGTCTGCTGTTCTACAGCGACCGCGGGGCCACGAGCGGCATCTGGGTTCTTCCGCTCGGGTCGAATGCCAGTTCCGGCGAGCCGCGTCTGCTGCGCCCCGACGTGTGGAGGGCTGAACCGCTAGGCTTTTCCCGCGACGCGTTCTATTACGGCGTGACCGTCGAGAGCCCGCAGGTCTACACCGGTGCCGTCGATACGCGAAACGGAGGCTACCGCGCTCCGGCAGGAGCGGTGCAGGAAGGGTCCGACGGTAACAGCTTCAACGGCGAGTTCTCGCCGGATGGTCGGTACATCGCGTACGCCCGGAACCGGGGAGGCGGGAATCACGACATAATCGTGCGAGCCGTTGGTGGGGACGACGTTCGGATCTTCGAGTCGGGCTATCAGCGGAGCCCAATCGGCTGGACCCCCGACAGTCGGGCGGTGCTGTTGAATGCCGTGATCGAAGACTCCGGGAGGTTCGGCCTCGAGAGGCTCGACCTGGCTACCGGAGAGGCCACGACGATAAACGTCGCCTCGAACCCGGGCCGCAACGGGCTGGTGTCGCACGACGGACGCGTGGTATATGTGATCCAGGGTGACGGGGCTGGCGGTACCGAGATCGTGGCTCTCGATCTGGACAACGGTTCGAGACGGTCCATCGCGCCGACGACCTCTCCGGGCAGCCTGTCCCTCTCACCCGACAGTCAGACTTTCGCCGTTCTCGACGGCGATCCGGTGAACAAGAGCTATGCGCGGATTTACACTCTCCCGGTGAAGGGCGGAGAACCAAACGTAATCTACGAGATCGAGGGAGACATCCTCGGGTCGGATCTGTCCCTGGGGGCGATGGCCGGGATCCCGTGGACCGCCGACGGCAAGCACATTCTGTTCATCCAGGGCGGGGCCATCATGCGCGTTCCGGCCAGCGGGGGAGCTGCGGAGAAAGTTGTAGATCTGCCGGTCAAGGGGAGGCACAATCACTTCCGGCTGCACCCCGATGGTTCACGCTTCCTGATCAACGCCGGCGTGGACAAGGGGGAGATCTGGATCGTGAAGGGACTGCCGGGAATGGTGGGTGGGCCGGGGACAGCCGATCACTGACCTGACCGGGATCGGGGCGGGCTGCCGTCAGGCTGGTCCGCCCCAAGTTCACGCACACCTGTTGCCCCCAACCTTGCTCGTTCCCTCCCTCCGCGGCGATCTTCGCCCCCATGAGCGAGACACGCGGCCCAACACACTTCTTCGCCGAACTCAAGCGGCGCCAGGTATTCCGTGTTATTGCGGTGTACGGCGCCGCCAGCTTCGGCATCCTGCAAGCGGCCGACATCCTGTTTCCGCGCATCGGGCTCCCCGAGTGGACCGTGACGCTGGTCGCGGCCCTGGCCCTCGCCGGGTTCCCGCTGGCCCTGATCCTCTCCTGGGCCTACGAGCGGACCCCCGACGGAATGCAGAAAACCGGCCCGGCAGTCACGGGTGAGCTCGAGGCGATCGCCTCCGCACCGGCGAAGAGTCGCTGGCCGTTGGGGCTCGCGGCGCTGGGCGGGATCGCACTGCTCGGGTTCGGCACCTGGTGGGTGCTCGGCAGGCCGGAGCCGGCGGAAGCCCGGATTTATGATTCGATCGCCGTGCTCCCGTTCGTGGACATGAGCGGAGACCCGGAGAACGAGTACCTCGGCGACGGTCTGGCGGAGGAGCTGCTGAATGCGCTGACCGGAATTGAAGGTCTGAAGGTCGCATCGCGCACATCGGCCTTCGCGTTCAAGGGAACGAGCGTTGGCGCGACCGCGATCGGGGATTCTCTCGACGTCGAGACCGTGCTCGAGGGAAGCGTCCGCCGGTCGCCCGATCGGCTGCGCATTACGGCACAGCTCATCGATACCGACACCGGATTCCACCTGTGGTCGGAGACGTACGACCGAGCCCCGGCAGACCTGCTCGACATCCAGGACGACCTCACCGAACAGATCATGGAAG